>JAUIEZ010000225.1 GCA_030429665.1 Gammaproteobacteria bacterium
GCTACAATCGGTAATATCGTCGCCGTGAAATACCTGCTCGTGTGGCCGGATCGCCGCGGACACATCAACTGCGACGATGCCTGGTACACTAG
Organism: Gammaproteobacteria bacterium; assembly: GCA_030429665.1. GTDB lineage: Bacteria > Pseudomonadota > Gammaproteobacteria > Arenicellales > CAJQKF01 > BQJD01. The sequence goes on from JAUIEZ010000225.1 coordinate 93, forward strand.
CCGAGAGGAGTTGCCCGCATCCCTCGTTGAATCGACGATCTATCTTTTTGCGCGACTGGGTTCGCTTGCATTCTATGCAAATTGTCCGACCCAATACCGACGCGCTGATATCTCCATGCGCGGGACCGGAGTAGCCCGTTTTCCGAAATCGCTCGACTGATAGCACATCGGTCCCGCCGTAGATCAGGCGGCCAGCAAGGTGCACGACAAAAGCGTAGTTTCGTGCCTTATTCGCGTTGGAGTCTTTACCGCCCGGCGTTCGTTCACCTTCCGTAAGCAATGGCCCCTTTGAAAGAATCCTTCGCAGGTGTTTTTTGATCCCGGGGTAGTCTGCTTCTACCGACCTCCAGAGTCGGAATAACTCTATCGCTTCGAAGCTCTCGCTAATGGAAAGGATGTTTTCATTTGATCGCTTTCCTTTGCTGTAATCGCTAGTCGTCTTAATCCAAGACGCAGTTCGTCCGTGGCGGATATTCAACCAGTCAACGACCTGCCGCAGTGCATCGAGGTGCTCGGCATCCTTGTAGGTGATCTCGGGAATTGATGAGATCTTCAACCTGAAATCCCTAAATCTTTCCGAGATCGATAAATTCGGGGAAGAGGAGCAACATAGCTGTCTGAAAAAATGGCGCAACCACCGCAATTCGAACCTCGATTGCCGGCGTGAAAGCCGGATGGTGCGAGAGCCGCTCTGCCACAGTCTTCATCCTGTAGCCAGCCCGGTGTCGGCTGGGTCGTCAAACTAATATGGACATCTAGTACTACTACCCCATCACCTGTTCCAGGTGAGGAGCTCCGCCCGTTTGCGACCGGTTCCAACTATCCCGATCCCCCGGACCTCTGGCCTTCAGCCATCTAAGCACTCGAGGTGTGCCACCCCCTCCAGTCGTTGATCCTCCGTCCTCACTCGATACGGGCTTCGGGTACGGCGACGGTTGCACCATCCTCATGAGCGCTCTGAATCAGGCCGCCGCGGGGCGGCGCCCGCCCGAGAAAGAAGGGACATTCAAAAGTTTGGTCAACTTCGAATCTCCTTCATAATGTCAAAAAATAGCATGGGGAAGCGAAGACTCCCGTTGCGCTACTTGAGGGTGTTTTCACTTCAATTCAAGTCTATGCATTCAGACAGGTCGATCGACGGGACCCCGGACGGGACCCCAACGAAAAAGGCCGCCCGGAGGCGGCCCTGTCAACGTCGGTAACTTGCTGTTTTAGTTGGCTCCCCGGGACAGACTCGAACTGCCGACAGGGTGGTTAACAGCCACCTGCTCTACCGACTGAGCTACCGGGGAATGTCGGAGGTGCGAATCCTACTTTCACGGACAGGGACGGTCAAGTGGCGTGGCGTCGATTTGCGCCGACATTTCAATGCTCCATCGACCTAGTCCGCGCAATCGACCGGCGCGTCTCCGGGTTGGGAGAACCGGGGCCTGCCGCTGGTGGCGACGACCACGAGTTCGCCCGGTTTCTCGTCCGTGGCGCTGCATACCCGGAACGTGCCGTTCGGCCAGCCGAAACCGGTGTGCTTGTAGTAGACGTAGGCTAGGTCCTGGCGAAAGGACAGGCGCACTCGGGTCGGATCTCCCGCATACTCCTGCAGGATCTTCTCCCCGTCGTCGAGCGTTCCGTCGTTGTCGGCATCTTCGAAGACGAGCCATCCCTCGCTCCAGTGACCGACGTTTCCGCACTGATTTCCGTCCCGGGCGCACATTTGCACGCGGACGGCGTGGGTTACGGCGTGGTTGCGTGCGAGCAGGAGGTCCGCGTAGAGGCGATCGGTCACGGCGTCGATGGCGAGGGCGCGTTGCAGCTCGTAAAACGTCGGGGAGGCGGTGGCCACGAGGATGCCGCCGATGACGAGCGTGACGACCAGTTCCAGCAGGTTGAGTCCGGTTTGCCGCTCGATATGCCGCGGCGTCTGGCATTCCTTGGCCATGGTCTTGGTCCTTTCGAATCTGGTGGGGCCGGGGTCCGGATGGCGAAAAGGATGGCATAGGGGACGTCGCCATACCGTGATCCGGTTCACAATCGGCCAGTAACTAGTTACCGTTTCGCCGCATTGCGCCTGGTGCGAGTCGTCGTCTGCCTGAACTGGGCGAATGACGTAGAATTGATGGTTTGTCCAGGCGGCGATCCATCACCAAAAGGCAATGCGGGAATTCGATCTGACCAGTGAGTTCGTGCCGGCCGGCGATCAGCCGCGGGCTATCGATGCCCTCTCCGACGGCTTGGCGGACGGCGAGGCCTTCCAGACCCTGCTCGGCGTGACCGGTTCGGGCAAGACCTTCACCATGGCGCACGTCATCGCGCGCGCCCAGCGTCCCGCCCTGGTCCTGGCGCCGAACAAGACGCTGGCCGCGCAACTCTACGCCGAATTTCGCGATTTCTTTCCGCGAAACGCCGTGGAGTACTTCGTTTCCTACTACGATTATTACCAGCCCGAGGCCTACGTTCCCTCGACGGACACCTACATAGAAAAGGACGCCTCCATCAACGACCATATCGACCAGATGCGCCTGTCCGCCACCAAGGCCCTGCTGGAACGTCGGGACGTGGTGATCGTGGCCACGGTGTCGGCGATTTACGGTCTCGGCGATCCCGACGCCTACCATCGCATGGTGCTGCACCTGCGCGAGGGGGCGGAACTGGATCAGCGCGAACTGCTGCGGCGCCTGGCCGAACTGCAGTACACACGCAACGACATGGTGCTGGATCGCGGCAGTTTTCGCGTGCGTGGAGACGTGATCGACGTTTTCCCCGCGGAATCGGACCGGTTTGCCGTGCGAATAGAGCTGTTCGGCGACGAAATCGAAAAGCTAAGCCAGATCGATCCGCTTACCGGCGAGCACGACGACCACATCACCCGCTGGACCATCTACCCGAAATCCCATTACGTCACCCACCGGGATACCATCCTGGAGGCCGCGAAAGCGATCGGCGAGGAACTTCGCGAACGACTCGCCGAACTGCGCGCTGCCGACAAGCTCGTCGAGGCCCAGCGGCTCGAACAGCGAACGCTGTACGACCTGGAGATGATGCGAGAGGTGGGGTATTGCAGCGGTATCGAGAATTATTCTCGCTATTTGTCCGGCCGCGCCGCCGGCGAGCCGCCGCCGACGCTCATCGAGTACTTGCCCAAGGACGCGCTGCTGTTCATCGACGAGAGTCACGTCACGGTGCCGCAGATCGGCGCGATGTATCGCGGCGACCGCTCTCGCAAGGAGAATCTCGTGGAGTACGGCTTCCGACTGCCCTCGGCACTGGACAACCGGCCGTTGCGCATGGACGAGTTCGAAGCGTTGATGCCGCAGACCATATTCATCTCCGCCACGCCGGGTCCCTACGAAACCGGTCGCTGCAGCGACGTGGTCGAGCAGATCGTCAGACCCACGGGGCTCGTCGATCCACAAGTCCTGGTGCGACCGGCGGTCAGCCAGGTCGACGACCTCATGTCGGAGATCAGGCACTGCGTGGAGCGTAACGAACGCGTCCTGGTGACCACGTTGACCAAGCGCATGGCCGAGGATCTATCCGACTACCTCAACGACAACGGCGTGCGGGTGCGCTACCTGCACTCGGACATCGACACCGTCGAGCGGGTGGAGATTATCCGCGACCTGCGCCTCGGCACTTTCGACGTGCTGGTCGGCATAAACCTGCTGAGAGAGGGCCTGGATATCCCCGAGGTGTCGCTGGTGGCGATCCTCGATGCGGACAAGGAAGGCTTTCTGCGCTCCACTCGCTCGCTCATCCAGACCATCGGACGGGCGGCGCGAAACCTGAACGGGCGGGCCATCCTGTATGCCGACGTGGAAACCGAGTCGATGAAGGTCGCGCTCGGCGAGACGGCCCGCCGCCGGGAGAAACAGACCGCCTGGAACGTGGACCACGGCATCACGCCGCGCGGGGTAGAGAAGCGGGTACGGGAAATGATCGACGGCATTCACGCCGGCGGCTCCACCGCGCGTGGCCGGGGCGAGAGCCGCCGCAAGCGCCGCGACGCGCCGGTGCCGTCCATGACCGGTGATATCATCGGTCCGGACGAGGCGGCACGGAAGATCAAGAGTCTCGAAAAGCAGATGCACGAGTACGCGCGCGACCTCGAGTTCGAGCAGGCGGCTCAGGTTCGGGACGAAATCCTCGAGCTGAAGAAAACCTTCTACGCCGCGAATTGACGCGGCTTTAGGCCGCCGCGGCGGCAACGGAATCGCGGTCGCCAAAAAGTTTGAATAACTTCCGCTTTTTGTGATATTTTCCGCGCCCTTGCCGGGGGCAGAAGCCGATCCGGCATCCTGGATTT
>JAUIEZ010000059.1 GCA_030429665.1 Gammaproteobacteria bacterium
GTTTGAGGATACCCCGCTCGCGAAGCAGCCGGGCGAAACGCTGCGCCCGCTGTGCGTCGCCGCGCTTGACGCCGCGGTAGTCGACCACGCGCTCGTCGGTAAATACCGTGTCGAACAACACGGGGTCGCCTACGATCTGGTGCGCCGTGCCCTGGCGGGACAGGCTCTCGTCCATCGCGCGCATGATCGTTTCGCCATTCTTGCGCAGCGTCTCGTAGCTTCCCGGGCGACGCAGGATTTCCAGGGTCTTCAGTCCCGCGGCCGCCGCGACCGGGTTGCCGCTGAGTGTGCCGACCTGGTACGTGAATCCGTCCCCTGCGCGGGCGCGATCGAAATGCGCCATGAGATCCGCGTTGCCGGCGATCGCCGCGAGCGGCAAGCCGCCGCCGATGATCTTGCCGAGCGTACACAGGTCGGGAACGACGCCGTAGCGTTCCTGGGCGCCGCCGTAGTCGAGGCGGAAACCGGTCACGATCTCGTCGAAGATCAGCACGATGCCGTGCTTCCGGGTCAGCGCGCGCAGCGCCTCGAGAAATCCCGGCACCGGGGGGACCAGGCGTTGCAGCGGCTCGACGATCACGGCGGCAATCTCGTCCGCATGCGCCTCGACGAGACCGGCGACGTACTCCGCGTCGTTGAACGGCGCGACCAGCACCTGTTCGCGTACCGATCGCGGAATGCCGGCCGAGTCCGGCACGGCCAGCGGGAAGTCGGCCGGTCGTGCCGGGGCGAGGCTCATCAGCGACTCGGCTGACATGCCGTGATAGCCCCCCTCGAACTTGATGATCTTCTCGCGCCCGGTGTGGGCGCGGGCCAGTCGCATGGCGTACATGTCCGCCTCGCCCCCGGTGCTGACGAAGCGCAGTTGCGCGGCACAGGGAACCGCGCGGCAGATTTCCTCGGCCAGCTCGATGCCCCGGGCGTTGTTTGCAAAGAACGTGGTGCCGCGGCCGAGCTGGTCGCGCACGGCCTCGATCACCTCGGGGTGCGCGTGCCCGAGGATCATCGGGCCCGACCCGATCAGGTAGTCGACGTACTCGTTGCCGTCTTCGTCCCAGACACGGGCGCCGCGGCCCTCGCGGATGACGATGCCGGGATCGAAGTTGCCGAAGCCGCCGGCGGGCAGCACCCGTCGTGCGCGGGCGGTCCACTGGGCTTGCATGGGTAGGGATGTCATGAATTCAGTCCAGTATCAGTGCAGGTTGTCCCAAGAAATCCTGGTCGGGTGCGACGCCGAGGCCGGGCGTCTCGGGCGGCCGAATGCGCCCATTGACGCGCGCGGGGACGCCGGGGTCGAGACGGGGTTCGACGTAGCCCGACAGGTCGCAGACATTGAGCAGGCGACGCGGATCGGTCGCCGCGCCGAGGTGCAGCAGCGCGGCGGTAACCACGTCCGAACCCCAGGTGTCCTCGACACACATCCGCGCGCCCAGGTGCAGGCACAGGTCGCGCGCCGCGCGGGTGGCGGACAGGCCGCCGAACTTGCCGAGCTTGAGCGCCACCGCGTCCATGCAGCCGAGTGTGTGGGCCTTCAGCAGGCTGGCCGCGTCGTGGGCGGCCTCGTCCAGTTTCATCGGTAATCCGGTTGACGTCTTGACCCGCGCGCAGTCCTCGATCGTCGAACAAGGTTGTTCGAGCATCACGTCGAGGTGCGCCACGGCGCGGCCCACGCGGATGGCGTCCAGCGAGGTGGCGCCGCAGTTCCAGTCGCCGTAGAGCAGCGGACCGTCACCGATCGCCTCGCGCACCAGGGTCAGCCTCGCGACGTCCGCCTGCCAGTCGCCGTCGGCGCCAAGCTTGACCTGGAACTGGTTGATGCCCTCGGCTTGCGCCTCGCGCGCGATGCGCGCCATCTCCTGTGGCGCGATGCAGGTGATCGAATGATAGAGCGGCAGGTCCGCGGCCTGGCGGCCGCCCAGCAGGCGGTAAAGCGGCAGCCCGGCAGCCTGCCCGGTAATGTCCCAAAGGGCGATGTCGAGGGCGGACTTGGCGTAGGCGTGGCCCGGCAACCAGCGTTCCGCCCGGGTGATCAATGCCTCCGGACCGACCGGGTCGGCGCCGATGACGACCGGCGCGAGCTCGGCCAGCGCCGGCGCCACGCCGCGGGCGTAGGCCGGCAGGTAATGGGGAATCGGGCAGCTCTCGCCCCAGCCGGTGAGCCCGGTGTCGGTGTCGAGCGCGATCACCACGGTCTCGACGGTGTCGCAGGTCTTGCCGTCGGCCATATGGTAGGTCTCGCGGCTGGTCAGCGGCACCTGCCAGAGGCGAAGCCCGGTGATTTTCATCAGCCGGCCTGCACGCGCGAGACGGTTTCCGCGTCCGCCCTCGGCCTGTGGCCGGCCGGGTCCCAGGCCGGTGCCGCCAGTACCGTCGCCGGGCGCGGCGTGCCGAGAATGACGACCTCGAGCCGGGTACCGGCTGCGGCGGCGCCAGGAGTCACGTAGGCAAAGGCGAGAACGCGTCCCACCGCGTGGCCGAAGGCCACCGAGCTGGTCGCGCCGACCACCTCGCCGTCCAGCAGCACGGCCTCGCCGCCATGGCCGTCGCAGTCGCCGTCCGGCTCGATGTCGAGGTAGGCGCACACCCAGGGCAACGCGCTTGAGAGACTATCCGCGGTGGCGTCGCGGCCAACGAATTCGCCCTTGTCCATCCGGGCGAAACGCATGGCGTCGGCCTCGCACAGCGTCACCTCGTTGGTCAGCTCGCCGGCACCCTTGTAGCCCTTTTCCATGCGCAGCGCGTTCATCGCGAAGGAGCCGTAATCGGCGATGCCGTGCGCTTCGCCGCTCGCCCACAACGCATCGTAAACGGCCGGCAGCGACGCAACCGGCGCGTGGATCTCCCAGCCGAGTTCTCCGCTGTAGGACATTCGCATCGCGAAGACATCGTGCCCGGCGACGCGGATGCGACGGGTCCGCATCCACGGGAACGAGACGTTGTCGAGACCGGCGTCGGTGACCGTGGCGAGCACCTCGCGGGAGCGTGGTCCCTGCAGGGCGACGGCACCCCACGTCGACGAGCGGTTGACCACCTCGAGGTCGAACCCGGCAAGGTGGGCATCGAGGTGGTCGAGCAGCCGTTGCTCGAAGAACGCCGCGCAGGTCAGGTAGTAGCGGTCCGGGTCGAGGCGCGCCACGGTGGCTTCGAGCTCGATGCGGCCGCGCCGGTTCAGGAAGTGGCCGAGCACGATGCCGCCGTCGACCGCCGGCAGGCGGTTGGCAACCAGGCGGTCGAGGCCGGCGGCGGCGGCGCCCCCGCGCACCTCGACCTTGGCGAAGGCGCAGATGTCCATGATGCCGACGCGCTCGCGCACCGCTTCGACCTCGAAGGCCACCATGTCGTGCACGGCGGTGCGCCGGAACGAGTACAGGTCGCGCGGCGCGAGACCGTCACGGGCGAACCAGCGCGGCCGCTCGTGGCCGTATACTTCCTCGAACACCGCGCCCTTGTCCTTCAACCGCCCGTACAGGGGGCTCGGCTTGATGGGCCGGCCGGCGAGACGGTTGAAGTGGGGAAAGGGAATCTCGTGGCGCAGGCAGTAGTCCTCCCGCGCCTTGGTTACCTGCCAGTCGCGGTCGGCGTAGTCGCCGAACCGGCGCGGATCGAATTCCCGCATGGAGATGTCCGCGGCGCCGTGTACCATCCAGCGGGCAAGCTCGCGGGTCAGGCCCGGGCCCCAGCCGATGCCGATCTGGGTGCCGCAGCAGCACCAGTAGTTTCCCGCGCCGGGGGCCGGACCGATCAACGGATTGCCGTCGGGCGGATGGGAAATCGCGCCGTGGACCTCGCGCCTGATGCCGAGCTCGGCAAGCACCGGCATGCGCGTCATGGCATTGTTCAGCCACGGCATGATGCGGTCATAGTCGGCTTCGAACAGTTCGTTTTCCGCTTCCCAGGGACAATGGTCGACCCAGACCGAGTTGGGGTTCGACTTCTCGTAGATGCCGATCAGTCCCGATTGCTGCTCCATGCGCACGTAGCCGGACACCTCGCGGTCGTCACGCACCACCGGCAGCTCGCGTTCCAGCGATGCGAAGGCCGGCACGGTGTCCGTGACGAGGTAGTGGTGGGTCATGGAGGTCATCGGCAGCTGCAGCCCGGTCCACTCGCCGACCTGGCGGGCGTAGGTGCCGCCGGCATTGACCACGTGCTCGCAGGTGATGTCGCCGCGCTCGGTCTGTATCCGCCACTCGCCGCCGGGCAGGCGTCGAATGTCAGTCGCGCGGCAACGTCGAATGATGGCGGCGCCGAGCTTGCGCGCGCCGGCGGCGAGCGCCAGGGTCACTCCGGATGGATCGACATGGCCGTCGGCCGGCGTGTACAGCGCGCCGACGACGCCGTCGAGGCGGTAGAAGGGATGCAGTTCGCGAATTCTCGCCGGCGTCACCAGCTCCATGGGAAAACGTAACGCGCGGCCCACGGACAGGGTGTGTCGCAGCCAGTCCATCTCGTCCCCGGAGTAGGCGAGCCGCAGCGAGCCGCAGCCGTGCCAGGTGACCGACTGCCCGGTCTCCCTTTCCAGCTTTCCGGCATATAGCTCGATGTTGTAGCCGACGCACTTGCCGAGACCGAAGCTGGACGTGGAATGGGTGATCTGACCGGCCGCATGCCAGGTGGAGCCGGAAGTCAGCTCTGCCTTCTCCAGCAACACCACGTCGGTCCAGCCCTCGTGGGCGAGGTGGTAGGCGAGGCCGCAGCCCATGATGCCGCCGCCGATGATGACCACCCGGGCATGGCCGGGGATTTCTGCGGGTGGATTCGACACGGTGGGCGAAGTCCCTCAAAGTCTTGCGGTAACGGATGGACACGGTAATGGAACAAATGTACGATTGTCAATTATGAATGATATGAATGTTCGATCTGGCGAGGAAATCGCGACCCGTGTGGTGCTTGCACAGTTGTCGGAACAGTTGTCGCAACTGACGCCGCAAATGCGCAAGGCAGCCAGCTACGTGCTGGAGAATCCCAACGATGTCGGCGTGAGCTCGATCCGCGAGATTGCCGCCGCCGCCGAGGTCAAGCCCAACACCTTCGTGCGCCTGGCGCGCAGTGTCGGCTTCGACGGTTACGACGATTTCCGCTCGCCGTTTCGTGAGGAGATTCGCCGCGGCGGGTATCCTTTCACCGACCGCGCGCGCTCGCTGCAATCACAGGCGCAGGGTGGTGGACTCGGAGGCCTGTACGCCGACATGGCGGCCAGCGCCATCGCCAACATCGAGCAGACCTTCACCTCGACGGACGCCGACCGGGTGCAGGCCGCGGCCGACGCCATCGTCGCCGCCCGATGCACGTTCGTGCTCGGTGTAGGCATCAACTACTCGCTGGCACGTACCTTCGCCTACCTCGCCGACATGGCCATGGACAACGTGCGCGCCATTCCGCGAGAGGGCAGCCTGGCGGTCGACGAACTGGTCCGCGCGGGACCCGAAGACGTGCTGCTGGCGATGACCTTCAAGCCCTACCGCAGCGACGTGTTGGACGCGGTGGAAATCGCACGGTCGCAAGGCGTCACCTTGATCGGCGTCTCCGACAGCCCGGCCTCGCCGGTCGTCGCCGGCAGCGACCACGGCTTCGTAGTGGGCACCAACACGCCCCAGTTCTTCACTTCGACGGTGGCCGCCGGCGCCTTGCTGGAAACCCTCATGGCCTTCGTCGTGGCGGACGCGGATCCCGACGTCATCGCCAGCATCGAACGGTTCCACGACCGGCGCCACGCGCTGGGCATCTATCAACGAGAGTAGGGAGGGTGATGCATGACGGCGCCAGCAGAACTCGTGCGCACACTGGAACCGCGCCACTACACCGATCCGGAAGCGTTTCGTCGCGAGCAGTCGACCCTGCTGTCGACGACGTGGCAGTTCGCCGGCCATGCCTCGCTGCTGGAGAATCCCGGCGACTACTTCGCCTTCGAGATCGCCGGGCAGGGTCTTTTCTGCGTACGCGACCACGACGGCGCCGTGCGCGGTTTCTACAACGTGTGCCAGCACCGGGCCCACGAACTCGTCAGCGGTGCCGGTAACAGGCGCTTCCTGGCCTGCCCCTATCACGCCTGGACCTACGAGTTGGACGGCCGCATGCGGGCCGGTCCCAACACGCGATCCGTCGTCGGCTTTCACCGCGAGGACATATGCCTGACCGCCGTGAAAACGGAGGTGTTCTGCGGCTTCGTATTCGTCAACCTCGATCCCGACGCGCGACCGATGGCAGAGTGGTTCCCGGATGTGGACGAAGCGTTGCGAGACTTCGTTCCGAACGTCGACTCCCTGAAGCCGGTCGAGTGGATCGACGTCGAGGAGCATTGCAACTGGAAGGTCTCGGTGGAGAACTACTCCGAGTGTTACCACTGCGCCATCAACCACCCCACGTTCTCGAACGGGGTGGTCGTGCCGGGCACCTACGACATCCAGCCGCAGGGTCACTGCCTGCGTCACACGACGAAGTGCCAGAACCTGGAGCGGATGAGTTATCCCGTCGACCTCGACGCCCATCCCCGTGCCGGCGAGTACAGTGCCTGGTTCCTGTGGCCGCTGTTCTCCTTCCAGGTGTACCCGGGCAACCTGTTGAACTCCTATCACTGGCGTCCGCACGCGGTGGACCGGGTTACCGTCTGGCGCGGCTGGTACACGATCGACGGCGTCGACTCCGACGTCGTCAGCCGGCTCGCCATCCAGGACCGCACCAGTACCGTCGAGGAGGACATCCGCATCGTGGAATCGGTGCAGCGCGGGTTGTCCAGCCGCGGCTACCGGCCCGGGCCCCTGGTCATCGATCCGGCCGGCGGGGTGAAGTCGGAGCACTCGGTGCGCGTGCTTCACGAGTGGCTTCGCGAGTCGCTGGATCGACCGTGATCTCTCGGCGGGATCGCAGCCGCTTGCGGCTTTGCCGACGCGGTCTCCCTGTCGCACGCGTTCTAACGCTGGTTTGCCTCGCCGCCCTCACGAATGCGGCACGGCGAGTCTGGACTGCCCGAGCGTTTCGAACCGTCGTGCCGGGGCTTGGGAGGTTCATGAACCGGGCGCTTCCGCCGCATGCCTCGACAGTGAATACAGTCAAGCCAAGGCCGCTTCGTAGGTTTATATACGCTTCGCGCTAGTTCCAGTGGGCGGAGGATTGCGGATTCTTCATGCCCGGCGAAACTAGGGCGGGGCCAGGTCGGTGTCGGTCAGGGCACCGAGGTGTTTGTAGAGACCGTCGACGAAGCGCTATCGAATCTCGAGTTCGAACTCCGACATCGGCGTCGGGAAGAAGCCGTCTTTCTGTTTTAGCACCGGGCAGCCCAAGATCGCCTTGAGGGTGGTACGCATGTCTTTGGTGATGCCGCGCAGCGTCATTGCCTCGTCGCCCGCCTCCAGTCCCTCCAGAACCTGGAAGTGGGCGGAAGCATCCCAGGTAACGCCCGGGGTCAGCAGCGAGTAGTACATGGTCGGCCCGGATTGCAACCACAGCCCTTCGATGATCGGCATGAGAATCTCGGAACCGGAAGCCTCGTATAGAGCGAAGTGGAACTCGCGGTTGACACTCAGGCAATCGACGATATTGCGCCGCTCGATGGCCTTGAGCAATCGGTCGTTGATATGCCGTAGTCGCTTGCAAAGAACCTGGTCGCGTCGGGCGAAGGCCGCTTTCGTGGCGAGGCCTTCCACGGCCACGCGCACCTCGGTGAGTTCCTTGAGTCGCCTCTCCGAAAGTCGGGGTACCCGCACGCTGCGGTTAGGCATGATCTCGAGCACATTGGCGGCGACGAGTTGGGCAAGGGCGTCGCGCACCGGCATGGCGCTGGTTCCCAGGGTGCTGGCCAGCTTGCGCAGGCTGATCACTTGGCCGGGAACGAAGGCGCCAAGCATGAGCCCCTGTCGAAGTCGCGCCAGCACCTCGTCCTGAAGGGCCCCGCGGCGCGGCTTCGCCTCGCCACCGGACCGCTTGGCGGCGTTCTTCGTTCCCGGTCTTTTCGACATCTCGTTCCTCTTTCACAGTCGCGTGTCGACAGCGAGTGTATCGTCAACCCGGCCACGCGTGCCATATCCTGTCGGTTGAACGTGATCACGAACAGTGATCCAATGAACGGCGATGCCGCGGGCGCGTATCGACTTGGCGACGATGCCCGTCGACACCCGAGTTTCCTGGAGCGAATTGATGAAAGTGCTGGTCGCCGGCGCCGGCGCGGGCGGCGCTGCAACCGCGGTGCAACTGTCGATGGCCGGCCACGAAATTTCAATGTGGGGTCGTCACGAAGATACCCTGGCGCCGTTTCGCGAGGTCGGAGGGGTGCGCTACGAGGGCGTCCTCGGAGAAGGTATCGCGCGTGTCGGTGGTTGGCTCAACGACCTCGACGTCACCGCGAATCGTTTCGATGCCGCAGTGGTGGCGCTTCCGGTTTTCGCGCACGAATCGCTTGCGCGTGCCATGGCGTTGGGGCATTGGCCGGTGTCGGTGCCCGTGGTTCTCAATCCCGGCCACACTGGTGGAGCGCTGGAGTTTCGCCGAGTGTTCCGCGACCTTCGCCGCGACCGGCCGCCGGTGGCTGAGCTGTCCACCCTGACGTTCGTTGCACGCAAGTACCAACCCGGCACGGTTACCATATCGGGCGTCGCCAGCCTCGTCCGCGGCGCCTGCCTGCCCGGCGACGAGTTCGCGCTGGAAATCGCGACGCAACTGTTTCCCTGCGTGGACCGGGCGCCCGACGTACTCGCCAGCGGGCTGTGCAACGTGAACATGATGCTTCATCCGCCGGGTGCAGTGCTCGCGGCGGCGTGGGTCGAGGCGACCGGCGGCGCATTCACGTTCTATCGTGATGCCATGACACCGGGGGTCGAACGGGTAATGATCGCGCTTGACCGCGAACGGCTCAACGTCGCGGCGGCCTACGGACACCGGCTACCCGCGCTCATTGACGAGATGCGTCGTATCGGCACCGTCGCGCCAAGTGCCGACGCGACGGACGGTTACGCCGCGACTATCGCCGCGGGTGAAGCCAACCGCCGAATTGCCGCGCCCGACTCGCTGTCCCACCGCTACTACAGGGAAGACTTCAGTCACGGTCTCGTGCCGTTCCTCGAACTCGCCGCAATTGCCGGCGTACCGACGCCGGTCGCGGCCGCGCTGCGCGAGATCGGCGCCGCGGCGACCGGCGAGCGTTCGCGCGGCCGCGATGCCGCCGCAATGGGTGTCGCCGGGTTGTCGCGGGATGCGCTTCTCGCCCTCGTGCGCGGTGCGTGATCGGAAGCTACCTCGCGATTCCGCTCGGCACGTCTACTGATATCAAAAATATTAATCACAAAATGTGATCACATTTTGGTACGATCCGGTTCGATCGACAACGACAATGCCGGAGGAGTAATGGAGAAGGTAGTCTCCTGCGAGACCATCATCGTGCAACTGCCCACCCGCCGCGAGCACAAGTGGACCGGGTTGACCGAGCCAATCGGCCGCTACGTGCTGGTGAAGTTGACCGACGAGGTCGGCCGCACCGGCTGGGGAGAGGCGCCAGCGCTCAAGGACTGGGGCGGCGAGTTCGGGCGCTACTTCGGCGAATCGCCGTCCATCGTCCGTACCGTTATCGACACCTACCTCGCGCCGGTAGCCGCAGGCATAGAACTCGGCAATGCCGTTCAATTGCATGCGCGCATGGACGCGGTCATCAAGGGTTACCCTTATGCCAAGGCTGCCGTCGAGTTTGCCTACTACGACCTCACCGGCAAGGCGCTGGGGGTTCCGGTTCACGTCTTGCTCGGCGGTCGCTCGCGCGATCGTGTCCCGGTCACCCACTCCATTGGTTTGCTGGGCGTGGACGAGGCGGCCGAAGAGGCGGCACGAGTGGTCGGCGAAGGCGTTCGCACGATCAAGATCAAGGTGGGCGTCGATCCGAAACGCGATGTCGAAGTGGTGCGCGCCGTGCGCGAGGCGGTGGGTGACGGCGTCGACCTGTGCGTCGACGCCAATGAGGGGTATGCCTCGCCCGGCGAGGCGATTCAGACGGTGCGCAAGATGCAGGCCTTCGAGCTCAAGTACGTCGAGCAGCCGGTGGCCGGCATCGAGCGGATCGCCGAGGTAGCGCGAGCCATAGATGCGCCCGTTATGGCCGACGAGTCGGCCTGGAACGCTCACGATGCACTGCAGATCATCGAGAGGCGCGCGGCGCAGATCGTTTCCATCTACACCACCAAGCCCGGCGGGCTGTACAAGGCCATGGAGGTGGCCGCGGTTTGTCGCGCGGCTGGCGTGGTGTGCAACGTGAACGGTTCCGTGGAGACCGCGGTGGGCAACCGCGCGAACGTCCAATTGGCCGCCGCCGCCCCGGCGGTGACGCTGTCCTGCGTGGTGCCTGTATCGACACCGGCCGAGCAGCTCGGCGATCGCATCGCCGGGATCTACTATCGCGATGACCTGATCGAGACACCCATGAACTTCGTGGACGGGGCCATCGAGGTGCCTTCGACCCCCGGCATGGGCATCGAGGTCGACGAGGACAAGGTCGCGCGTTACCGCGTCGACGGCTGAGCCGGGAAGGACGACATGCCCATCAGACAGGAAATCCTGGACCGCCAGCGGGCCGCCATGCGGTGCGAGGGGATCGATGCCATCGTCGGCTGCTCACCGGAGAACTTCGCCTGGCTGGCCGGTTTCGTGGTGCCGTCGCAGCCCCTGATCCGCCATCGACATGCCATGACCATCGCCACAGTGAACGGCGACGTCGTACTGTTCGGTGTCGATATGGAGGCCACTACCATGGAGCGTGAGGCCGACGGCGTGCCAGTGCGGGTCTTCGCCGAGTTCAGCGACGATCCCATGGAGGTATTGGCCGATCAACTCAATGGCATGGGGCTTGCCTCGGCGGTGATCGGGACCGAGTTCGACTACCTGCCCGCGGGTGATCTCGCACGCCTGAAAAAGCACCTGCCGCTTGCCCGGCTGAAGCCTATAGAGGGTGTGCTGGCGAAACTGCGTCAGAAAAAGACCGCGACCGAGATCGAGTTGCTGAGAAAACTGTCGCGGATCGCCGATCGCGCCATCGCAGATGCCCTCGCCGCGGTGCGTCCGGGTGACACGGAGATGGATATTGCCGGGCACCTGACACGAAACGTGTACGAACTCGGTGCCGATCACTTCAAGCTGCTGATTGTCGCCACCGGAGAGCGCAGTCAGCTGCCCAACGTCGGCCCGAGCGCGCGGGTGCTCGAGCGTGGTGACGTATGCCGGGTGGAGATTTTCGCCGTCGGCGGTGGATACCAAGCCGGCGTTTGCCGCACCGCGGTGGTGCAGGCGGCGCCTCCACATGCAGAGCACATCTGGTCGCACCTGGTGGATTGCAAGTACCGCATCATGGAGATGGTTAAGCCCGGATCGAGTTGCCGCGCCGTCTACGATGCATTCATTGCCAAGCTCACCGAACTCGAATTGCCGCCGATCTCTTTTGTTGGCCATGGTATCGGACTGCACCTGCACGAAGACCCTTATCTAGGTCTGACGCCGATCCTTGGCCGGCCCGGTGAGGATGCCCAGATCGAGTCTGGCATGGTGCTTGGGTTCGAGCCGCTTTGCTACCAAACCGGACACGGCTTCGGTATGCAGAACAAGGACATGTTGCTGGTAACGGACGATGGTGCGGAGCTCCTTTCCGATTGCACCGATACCGATCACCTGTTGGTGATCGAGTGAGTTTGTGGCGGAGGGTATTTCGTATCACGATTGCTGCGATCTTCAATTTTTGTTTCTGCCGCGCGACACAACGCGGGAGAATTTTGCGAGAGCCCGATGATCCGGCTGGCATGTCGCCAATCCTGAAAACGACCCGGAGTCCCGGAGGAGGTCCATCATGCGTAACGACAACGAAGACTTGAAACAGGAGAACAGGAGAGCGCCGATAGATGGTAACCGGCGCAGGTTTGTTCGTCATGCCGGCGCGGCGACGCTCGGTGCGGCCGCGGTAACTACCGGTGTCGGCGGCCTGCTCGCGCCGCGGCGGGCCCGCTCTCAAGGCAAGACCATACGGTTCTGGACCTGGCTTGATCCCAACGACTCCAATCCCCGGGCCCAGGTGCAGACCCGCTTGGTCAACCAGTTCATGGAATCCACCGGCATCGAGGTGAAAACGGAGCTTGTCGACTGGCGCACGCTGTCCCAGCAATTGATGCGCGCGGTCGCTGCCGGCGAAGGTCCGGACGTGACGCGCGTGTATAGCGCCTGGCTGCCGGAGCACGTTGCCGCCGGTAACCTGCTGCCGCTCGATCCACTCATGGGCGCCTGGTCGACCGAGGAGCGAGAGGACATCGGCCCGCCGCTGCCGACCTTCGACGGTAACGCCATGGCCATGTACATCGAGAACCGGCTTTACCTGATGTACTACCGAGAAGACTTTCTCAAGGAGGCGGGACTCTCGGTACCGACCACGCTCGAAGCGACGGCCGCGGCGGCCGCCGCGATTCGAAACGACCGTCGGTCCGGCCTGATCTGGCCGGCGAGCACGCGCTCCAGCGACACTTTCAGCTACGCGGCGCCGATGATCTGGTCCCTCGGCGGCAACATCGTCAACGAGGACAAGAGCGCGGCGTTCAACGACGAAGGCGGCGTGGCGTTCTACAGTTGGCTCAACGACCTGGTGAAAACCCACAAGGCGATGCCGGCGAGCCTGATCAGCGCCGACGAGGAAGTGCTGCAACAGGCGGTCAACTCGGGGACCTGCGGACTGGCCTTCATGGGCTCCAATCGCGTTGCGAGCACCCGCGCCAAGCTCGCCGTCGACGATTCTTCGGTGCTTGGAACCCATCCCGCGCCAAGCGCGGACGGCAGTCCGCCACCGGTTCCCGTCGCCGGGTGGTGCCTCGGCATCACGCCGAACAGCCAGAATCGCGAGGAGGCGTTCGCACTGATTGACGCACTGACCAACACCGAAGCTCAGGTGATGAACGCGAAGGAGGCCGGCGAAATGCCGGTGCGTAAATCGGCCTTGAACGATCCGTGGTTTTCCTCGCCGGACGCGGCCGACATGCGCGGCTGGATTGAGTACGTCGCCGAGAACGGTCGCGACGACGCGAGCCAGAAACTGGTCAAGTCCCGCGAACTGAATCGGCTCATCAACACCGCC
This sequence comes from Gammaproteobacteria bacterium, assembly GCA_030429665.1. Lineage (GTDB taxonomy): Bacteria > Pseudomonadota > Gammaproteobacteria > Arenicellales > CAJQKF01 > BQJD01. The sequence continues at coordinate 13,082 of JAUIEZ010000059.1, forward strand.
ACACAGGAGATCATCCTCCAGGACCGGCCGGTTCAGGAGGCGCTTGACGACGCCGCTTCGCAATGGAACGCGATCAAGGCGTGAAGTAGCATAGAGCCGGCCGCCCGACCCCCGCGGGTGCGGCGACGCGCGCCGTGGCGGGTCGGGCGATATTCCTGATCCCCGGAGGTAACCAATTGACCATCACGGCGCATGACTCCGGCGCGCTGACCGGAGCCAAGGGCGGTATTCGCCGGCACGCGTTCGAGTACGCGCTGCTGGCACCGTCCATCCTGATCGTGCTCGCCGTGATCTTTTATCCGATCATTTACGCGATTGACATCAGCGTCCACGAAACAGAGTTCCTGGAGAAACGCGCGTTCGTCGGACCGAAGCATTACCTCGAGTTCTTCGGCAGCGCGCTCGGATGGCGCATCATCTGGAATTCCCTGGTGCTGGTAGTCGGCTCGCTGCTGTTGACCGTACCGATCGGCATGGGACTGGCGCTGCTGATCAACATGAAAATTCGCCTGCGTGCCTCGTTCCGGACCATCCTGATCCTGCCGTGGGTGATTTCTCAGGTCATTACGGCGATGCTGTGGAGCTGGATCGCCAACCCGCAGTTCGGCCCGGCGCGATTGGTCACGGACGCCTTCGACATGCTGCCAATCGATTTCTTTGGCGGCATCGACACCGCCATGGCAAGCCTTATCGTGGTCAATGTGTGGCGAACTTTCCCGTTTGCAATGCTGCTCTTGCTGGCCGCGCTACAGACCGTGCCGCGCGAACTACTGGAGGCCGCGGAGGCGGATGGTGCGCCCGCCTGGCATCGGTTCTGGGAAGTCACCTTTCCGTTGATTCGACCCACAGTGATGGTGGTGACGATCATGCTGAGCCTGTCCTATTTCAATCACATCGACCTGCCCCTGGTGCTCACCGGCGGCGGTCCGCTAAACGAGACCATGATCCTGGCGCTGTCCGCCTACGAGCAGGCCTTCGAATTCAACAAGATCGGCTATGGCTCGGCGATCTCGATCATCGTGTTCATCGTCAACATGTTGCTCAGCCTGGTTTATATCCGGTTGCTGCGCAGCGAACGCCACGTCTAGGAGAGGGTCGATGACAGCCGGGGCCGGCGCGCGGATCGCCAGGGTGTTGAAGAACATCACCGTTTACGGCACGCTGCTGCTTGCGTGCGCAGTCTCCCTATTTCCGATCCTGTGGGGATTGGCGACGTCGCTCAAGACCGATCGGGCCGTCGCGTTGTTTCCGCCCCAGTGGCTCCCGGATCCGGCGACGCTCGACAACTACCGCGAAGTATTTCCGGCGATTGGTGGCTACATGCTCAACAGCGCACTGGTCGCGTTCGTTACCATCGTGTTGACGCTGATCGTCGCCGCCCATGGCGCCTACGCCGCCGCCCGCGGCGATTTCCCGTTCAAGCGCGCGCTACTGTTCATCATCCTGGCGACAATGATGATTCCCGGCGTCGCCATCCTGGTGCCGTTGTACGTTGTCGCCTCGAAGCTCAATCTGTTCAACACCTTCACTGTCCTGGTCGTGATCTACAGCACCTGGATGATCCCGATGGCGCTGTGGCTGCTGCGCGGATTCTTCGAAACCATCCCTAGCGACCTGGAGGATGCGGCCATCATGGACGGATGCAGTCGCATGGGCGTGTTCTATCGTGTCTCGGTGCCGCTGGTGGTGCCAGGATTCACCGCGGTGGCGATCGTCGTGTTCATTTTTGTCTGGAACGAGTTCATTCTCGCCCTGTCGATGACGAGCTCGGAGGAGAAGCGTCTCGTCACCGTGGGAATCTACTATTACATCACCGCCTACGGCATCGAGTGGGGCAAGTTGATGGCGGCGGTGTGTCTGGCCCTGGTGCCAATTATCGGCGGCTTCCTGTTGCTGCAGAAAGGCTTCATACAGGGCATGACGGCGGGTTCAACCCGCGGTTGAGGCCGTCCACCGGCGCACCGTCGATTCGAGTTAACCGGTCGACCGGGCGATCCGCCCGGCTTCGCCGCCAACAGGAGTAAGCGACTTGGCCAAAGTCGAACTGGAACAGGTCATCAAGGCGTACGGCAACTTGGAGGTCATCCACGGCGTGGACCTTCAGTTCGAGCATGGCGAGTTCGTCGTGTTCGTCGGCCCCTCCGGGTGTGGCAAGTCGACGCTACTGCGCATGATTGCCGGTCTTGAGGAGATCACGCGGGGGGAGCTGCGTATCGACGGTCGGCGCGTCAACGAGGTGCCAGCGGCACGTCGCGGTACGGCCATGGTATTCCAGTCCTATGCGCTCTATCCACACAAGACGGTGCGCGAGAACATGGCGTTCGGATTGAAGATGGCCCGCACGCCGCGCGATGAGATCAACGCGCGCGTGCGCGATGCGGCCGGCACGCTGGTCATCGATGAGTTGCTAGAGCGAAAGCCGCGGGAACTGTCCGGCGGCCAGCGACAACGCGTCGCCATTGGACGCGCGATCGTGCGCGAGCCGAAAGTCTTTCTGCTCGACGAACCACTGTCAAACCTCGACGCCGCGCTGCGCGGGCAGATGCGACTCGAACTGTCACGGCTGCACGAGCGTATCGACGCCACCATGATCCACGTGACCCACGACCAAGTGGAGGCCATGACGCTAGCGGAGCGAATCGTCGTGCTGCGCGACGGACGCGTGGAACAGGTCGGCACGCCTCGAGAGTTGTACCTTCATCCGGCTAACCGCTTCGTCGCTGGTTTTCTGGGTTCACCGCCGATGAATTTTCTCGACAGTCGTGTCGTGACATCGGGCGACGGCTGGATTGAGTGTCTTGCGCCGGGCGATCTGCGCCTTCGCGTCGGTGTCGTCCGCGATCCCGGCGTCGACGGTGGCGGCGTCGTACTCGGCATTCGGCCCGAAGATCTGCGGCTGGGTCGCCGCGACCACGGCGTGGTGGTGTCCGGCCGCGTGGTGCATATGGAATACCTCGGTTCGGTGTTGTACGTCCATGCGGAATGCGCGTCGGAAGATGGGCCAACGTGGCGATTGGTGTTGATGACCAAGCCCGACACGCGTCTTCAGGCGGGTCAGTCGGTCGAGGTCACCATAGACGCGCGGACCTGCCACGTGTTTGACGGCGCCGGGGTGTCGGTCACCGCGTTCTCGCGAGGTGAGGACTCGACGACGGGTTAGTGATAGGACTGTTGCAGCATGTCGGCGAACAGCTTTACGGCGGATGACCCGTTGGCCGACTGGTAGAGCAGGATCTCGCTCCTGGGCAGTTTCGGCAAGCCGTCGCGCTCGTCGAGCTTGCGCATGCCGTCGGACACCGTGCTCTCGTCGAGCGCCGAGATGCCGATACCTGACAGCACCGCGGTGCGTACCGCGGACAGCGTCGGCGCGTGACACGCGATGTGCCAGGTCAATTGCCTCGCTTCGAGTGAGTCGAGCATTGCCTTGCGGTGAATGCACGGTGCCGGCGAAACGATCAATGGAATCGAACCATTGATCCGAACGGGGAACTTCTCGCTCGACACCCAGACCAGGTCTTCGCACTTGAGAAGCACGCCGTCGTCCGGACGGTCGGGAACATGCTTGGCGACGACGAGGTCGATCTCACCCTTCTCGAGCCGGTCCAACAAACAACGGGACAGGTCGACGACGAACTCCAACGTGATGTCCGGGTGGCGTTGATTGAACTGTCCGAGCAACCCAGCGAATCCGGCACCGGCGAGTTCCTCGATGATGCCGAGATTAACGCGCCCCGATACCTCGTGAGAGACGATGTGTGTCAAGGCCTCGTCGTTGAGGGAGACCAGCCGGCGCGCATAGGCCTGAAACGAGCGTCCGCTCTCGGTGAGCGTCGCCCCCTTACCGTCGCGTTCGAGTAGTCGCGAACCCAAATATTCCTCCAGCCGCTTGATCTGGTTGCTGACCGACGACTGGGTCATGTGCAGTCTCTCGCCCGCGCGCGTGAAACCGCCGCAGTCGACCACGGCCATGAACGTCCTCAGCAGTTTGATCTCGAGATTGCGCGTACCACTCACGAGGAATGAACCCTTGGATCCGGTGATGCCGGCGGTAATGCCCGGCGGGCGCCGGGCGCGACGGATCGGACGCCATCGGCAACGGGAATGCATCCGATCCGGATTATTAATTTATCACACGGATTTTCCCGGTGCACAATCGACCCGTGTTTCACAACTAGCGTCTACCTTCGAATGGTCGTCAAGGTCGGAATGCCCAATCTAGGGCACACGATGGAGCAGGGCACTTTACAGGAGTGGTTGAAGAAAATCGGTGAATCGGTCGCTGCCGACGAGCCGATCGGTGTCGTCGAGACCGACAAGGTGGCGGTGGAGATCGTCGCTCCCGGCGACGGCGTACTTCTTCAGACGCTCTGCAAACCTGGCGACGAGGTACCGGTCGGCGCTACCGTGGCGATCATCGGTAACGCCGGCGAATCGGACGAGGCGGCGCGGGTCGCGGTGTCCTTGCGCGAGGGTGACGTGGCTGAAGTTACCGGGGAAGTGCCTGAAACAGACTACCGACCGGTGACTACACCGAACGAACGAACAAAAGACGAGCCGCCGCGCGCTTCGCCCGCCGCGCGGGCGATGGCGAGACAACACGGACTGGACCTCGCAACGGTTGTTGGAACCGGACCTCGGGGTTTCGTTAACAAGGAGGATGTCAAGCGCGCGATCGAAGACGAGAACCACGCGGCGCTAGATAGCGGGAAGGAGACATCCGGCATCGAGGCGATTCCGCTGTCCGGGATGCGCGAACGAATCGCCGTTCGCATGTCATCGGCGTGGAGAGAGATTCCGATGGTCACCTTGATCTCGGAAGTCGACGTGACCACGACGCGCGCATGGCTTGGCGATCGTCCGAACGTCGGATTCAACGACCTTTTACTCGCTGCGACGGCGCGCTCGCTGCACGCCTGCCCGTACATGAACGCCTGGTTGAAGGATGGCGCCGTGCACCGCGTGGACCGCGTCAACCTTTGCGTCGCGGTGAACGTTGAAAACGGTCTCCTGACACCGGTCATCTCCGGCGCCGACGAACTGTCATTGGGCCAATTGCACGAAGCGGTCGTACGCATTGCGGCGTTGGCGCGGGATAACGCGCTCGAGCCGGTGCACCTGGCCGATGGCACGTTCACGGTAACCAGCCTGGGCCGCTGGGGCGTCGACGTGTTCGCGCCGATCATCAACCCGCCACAGGTCGGGATCCTGGGCGCGGGGCGGTTGCGCCGCGAACCGCGCGTGCTGGGCGACGAGATCCGAGTGCGCGATGTCGTCAACCTGTCGCTGGTCTTCGATCACCGCGCCCTGGACGGAGCCGCGGGCGCCGACTTTCTCGCCGACGTCGGCAAGCGGTTGTCCGACGTCGATGCACTCGCTGAACCAAACGACCGGAGTATTGATTGATGAGCAATGCCGGCCACGATTCCGACGACATGCCGATACTGGCGCTTGGGCCGGAGCCGTCGAGCGAGCAGCTGCTCGAAGGTTATCGCAACATCCTGCTGATTCGCCGGTTCGAGGAGACCGCGCTGTACCAGTCGACCCAGGCCGCAGTTCACGGCACGCTTCACCTGTACATCGGCCAGGAAGCCTGTGCCGCCGGCGTTTGCGTGCATCTCAATGAGCGCGACTACGTGGCTTCGCACCACCGCGGTCACGGTCACTCCCTGGCCAAGGGCGCGCGAGCGGACCGCATGATGGCCGAGTTGTTTGGCCGTGTCGACGGCTACTGCCGCGGCAAGGGTGGCTCCATGCATATCGCCGACTTCTCGCGCGGCATGCTCGGCGCGAACGGCATTGTCGCCGCAGGCATCGGACTCGCCGCAGGTGCCGCGCTGAGTCACAAGCAAGCGGGCACCGATGGTGTCGCGGTCGCCTTCTTCGGCGACGGAGCGTCGACACGCGGGCCGTTTCACGAGGTCGCGAACATCGCGGCATTGTGGAAGCTACCGTTGGTGCTGGTGTGCGAGAACAACGGCTATGCGCAATGGGTACCGCACGAGCAGAACCTGGCGGTCAAGGACGTCTACCGCATGGCGTGTGCCTACGGCATGCCTTCCCGCGCCGTGGACGGCAACGACTTCGTTGAGGTTTGTCGCGCCGCCGGCGCAGCGGTCGAACGTGCGCGCCGCGGTGAGGGGCCGAGCCTGATCGAGTGCAAGACCTATCGGATCTACGGCCATAGCCTCGGCGACATGAACGTCTATCGTACCAAGGAGGATATCGATGCCTGGCGCGCGCCGGACAAGGACCCTCTACTGCGTCTCGAGTCACTTCTCGAATCCAACGGCCTACTCGACGCAGAACGCCGCGACGCCATGCATGCGGAGATCAAGCAGATGATGGAAGAGGCCGTCGAGTTCGCGAAATCGAGTCCGTACCCGGAAGCCGATGCGCTGTACGAGGATGTCACCGAGGTGACCCCGGTGCGTCGGCCGGCGGCCGACTTTGACGCGGAGAACGCCCATGAGTGAGATCAGTTACCGGGACGCGATCCGCAAGGCACTGATAGATCACCTGTCGGTCGACCATGACGCGGTCATCCTCGGCGAGGATCTGATACCGCAGGGCGGCAGCTTCGGCGTTCACAAGGGACTCGACGAGATGTTCCCCGGCCGGTTGCTGGAAACACCGATCGCCGAGGGCGCCATCGTCAGCATCGCCTTGGGCTACGCCATGACCGGCAAGACTGCGGTGGCCGAAATCATGTTCGGCGATTTTCTCACCTGCTGCATGGACGAGATCGTCAACCAGGCCGCGAAGATCCGCTACATGTCCGGCGGACAAGCGGACACCCCCCTGGTGGTACGCGCCCCTGTCGGGTTGGCCAAGAACATCGGCGCACAGCATTCCCAGACCTTCGAGGCGTGGTTCGCCCACGTGCCCGGCCTGGTCGTCGCGCTGCCGTCCACCCCGGCCGACGCCGGCGGCCTGCTCGCCACCGCGCTGGTCAGCCGCGACCCGGTACTATTCTTGGAGAACAAGATGCTCTACCCCGCCAAGGGCGAAATGGCGGATGCCGACTACGCGGTCCCCTTCGGCAGCGCCCGCGTTGCGCGTGACGGCGACGACCTGAGCGTCATAGCTCTCGGTCGCATGGTGCCGATTGCACTGGAGGCCGCCGAGGTGCTGGCGGACGAGGGCTTCTCTCTCGAGATTGTCGACCCGCGAACTGTTGCGCCGCTGGATTTCGAAACGATTTTCACCTCAGTGGAGAAGACCAGTCGCGCGCTGGTGGTGGAGGAGGCAACCGCGTTCTGTTCGGTGGGATCGGAGATCGCGGCGACGATCTCGGAGTGCCGCTTCATGTCCCTGGACGGTCCGGTGCGCCGGCTCTCCTCTCCGCACGTACCCAAGCCGTTTACACCGCCGCTCGAGACACTGGCAATACCCGGCAGGGACGATATAGTCGCGCTGGCGCGCCGAATGCTGGCGGGGCAGGCATGAACGAGAAGACCAACACGCCGCGCGAGCGGCTGGAGGCCGAGGTCGTCACCGTGATCGGCGGTGGCAATGCCGCCTTCGCGGTAGCGGGCGACCTTGGTAGTCGGGGAGCCCGCATTCGTCTTCTCGAACTGGGCGAGTTTCTGCCGCGACTGGAGAAACTGGCAAGCGAACGGCGGTTGCGTGTGACCGGCGCCGCGCGCGACGAAACCTGTCTGCTCGACATGGTAACCGACGATCCGCGGCGCGCGCTGGCCGGCGTGGAAACCGTGATCGTGGCGGCGCCGGCGTTCGCCCATGAGCGATTCGCAGCGTTGACTGCGTCGTTCATCGAACCGGGCGCGATGGTGATGGTCTTCACCGGCGGCTTCGGTGCGCTGGCCTGGTACCGCGAAGCGAAACGTGCTCGCGGTACGCTCGACTTCGTGCTCGCCGAGACCAATACCCTGCCTTATGCCGCACGCATCCGCGGCGGCGACGAGGTCCACCTGTTGCTAGAACTGGACTCCGTGTGCGGCGCAGTATTCCCGGCCTCGCGGCGCGCCAAGGCTGCGCGCCGCATCAAGCGTCTGTATCCGAACGTGGTAATGGGTCGCGACCTGCTCGAGAGCGCCTTGAGGAACGTCAACGGCGTTATCCACCCGCCGGTGCTGCTGATGAACGTGCAACAAATGGAGGCCTCTGGTGGCAAGCCATGGTGGATCTGGCGCGACGGCGTAACGCCGTCGGTGGCTCGCCTGGTCGAGGCGGTGGATGCGGAGCGCGTTGCCTTGGCACGGTCGTTCGGTTTCGAGTTGCCGGACGCGGCTACCGAGCAGTGGCTGTGCGGCTACGGCGTACGCGATTCGATTCTCGAATCTCTTTCCGGCTCGGCCGTACTGGGCGACATTCGTGGCCCGGTATCGTTATCCCACCGCTTTTTCGAGGAGGACGTGCCGTACTTCATGGATGCATGGTTGGATCTCGCCCGGGCCGCCGGCGCGGCGTGCCCGGTGATGGCAGCCGTCGGTGAATTGGTGCGAACCGTGCTGCCCGCCGAATCGATCGCGCAGTCGCGCACGATGGCGCAGTTCGGTCTCGGCTCGCTCGACGCGGAGGATCTCGTCCGTTTTCTCCAGGACCCCGCGCCGTTCGAGTCTGTCGTACCTTGCCTGAAGACTGCCAACCAATCACCTACATCGGAGCTCAATCAATGAATGTCGGATATATCATCTACCACGACACCACCGAATGCGAGTTTGTGAACGTCAATGAAGCGCTCGGAAAGGTCTGGCAGCTCGATTACTCCGATCCGCCGAGGAACACCGTTATCGGCGTGACCGAGGAAGTCGTCGGCTGGAACGGGATCGTGTTCAAGCCACACAAGGTTTATCACGAGGTGGAACTTTCCGAGCTCGACCTGCTGGTGGTACCTGGTGGCCAAGCCTCTCGCACGGTCCGCTATGACGAGCGATTCATGGCGTGGCTGCGCGGCTGGGATAGCGGCAAGCCGATCGCTGCGTGCTGCAGCGGCGCGCTGATTCTTGCCGAGGCCGGCTTCTTGGCGGGACGGCGGGCGACGACCCATACGCTGGCGATGCCGACCCTGCGCGAGTATGGTGACGTCGAGGTGGTCGATGAGCGCGTGGTGGACGACGGCGACGTGATCACCGCGGGTGGAATCATGGCGTCGTTCGATCTCGGACTATACCTGGTCGAAAAGTTCTGGGGTTCCGACGCGCGCCGTGCGATCGCCCACCAGGACGAGTACCGGGACCTGGAGGCCGACTATACCGCCGGCAATGCGGCACGACCTCGCGATGCCTGGTACGACGGCGGCCACTCCAGCGTGCACAAGCGGCCGGCGGACTGGCTGGGCGCCAGCCGCGCCTGAGCGGCACGGGAGTGTATCGATGAGGGCTCGCTTTGATGGCGCCACGGTGATCGTATCCGGCGGCGCCGGCGCGTTGGGGTGCGCCGTGGCGCAGCGCTTCCGGGCCGAAGGCGCGATCGTCCATCTCCTCGATCGGGATCGCGCGGCGCTGGAGCGCGCTTCGGCGCAGATCGACGGGGTGAGTACCGTCGCCGTCGACCTCGTCGATCACGACGCTGCGGCGCGCGAGGTCGCTCGCGTCGGCGACGCTGCGAACGGTATAGACGTGCTGGTCAACTGCGCCGCGCGATTCGAGCCGCGCGCGGTCGACAAGGTCACCGTCGATGAATGGCAAGGTATTCTCTCGCTCAACCTGCTGGCGCCGTTTTTTCTCTCCCGCGCGGCGACCCCCTACATGCGCGTTCCACGATCGGGTTCAATCGTCAACGTTTCGTCGGTTGCCGCCTACTATCCGCGCGCCGACCAGGTCACCTACTGCGCCTCGAAGGCGGCGCTCGAACACATGACCCGGGTACTGGCGCTTGCGCTTGCGGCCGATGGTGTCCGCGTGAATACCTTGCGGCCAGGGTTGGTCGACGCCGGCATGGGCGCGGCGAGCCGTCCCGATGTCGGCGCGGCGATTCCGCTCGGCCGTGCCGCCAGCGTCGACGATATTGCCGAAGGCGCGCTGTACCTTGCCGGTGCCGCACACGTGACCGGGCAGGTGCTTTGCATTGACGGTGGTCAGACTATCAACTTCGTCAAGCTCAACGATTGAGGAACGGCGACTCATGGGCCAGTACGACATCCTTTTCGAACCTGTCGCGATCGGGCCCGTGGTGGCGCGAAATCGTTTCTTCCAGGTCCCTCATTGCTCCGGCATGCCTCATCTCGTGCCGTGCGGACACGCCGCCATGCGCGAGGCCAAAGCCGAGGGCGGTTGGGCCGTGGTGTCCACCGAGGCATGCTCGATTCACCCAACGTCCGACGCGAGACCCACGCCCGAAGAACTGCTCTGGGATGACGACGACAAGTCTCACCTCGCCATGATGATCGACGCGGTGCATCGGCACGACGCCCTGGCGGCGGTGGAGATCCTCCACCACGGTGCCGCCGTGGCCAACCGCTTCAGTCGCGAGATCCCGTTGTCGCCCCGGGGCGGTAGGCTGATCCGCCATCGCGATCCGGTGCATGCGCGACGCATGGATCTCGCGGACATCCGCGCATTTCGGCAATGGCATCGCGACGCCGCCATTCGGGCACGTGACGCCGGTGCCGACATCGTCTACGTGTACGCCGGCCACGAGGTGTCGCTGCCGATGCAGTTTCTCTGGCGTCGGTTCAACGATCGTAGCGACGCCTACGGCGGGTCGTTCGAGAACCGCGTGCGACTGCTGCGCGAACTTCTCGAAGACACGCGCGACGCGGTCGGAGACCGTTGCGCGGTTGCGATACGTTTCGCCGTCGATGAATTGCTCGGCGCCGAGGGCATCACCTGCGACGGCGAAGGTCGCGACGTGGTCGAGTGCCTGGCAGAGCTTCCCGACCTGTGGGACGTAACGGTCGCCTATTGGGCCAACGACTCGACGACCGCGCGTTTTGCCGAGGAGGGTTGGCAGCAGCCCTACGTCAGCTTCGTCAAGACGCTCACCAGCAAACCGGTGGTCGGTACCGGGCGCTTCACCACTCCCGACCGCATGGCCTCGATGGTACGGCGCGGCGTACTCGATTTCATCGGCGCGGCCCGACCTTCGATTGCCGACCCATTCTTGCCAAACAAGATCGCGACCGGCGACCTCGATGCCATCCGCGAATGCATCGGCTGCAATATGTGCGTCTCCGGCAACAACACCGCGGTACCGATACGCTGTACGCAGAACCCCACCATGGGCGAAGAGTGGCGCCGTGGATGGCACCCGGAGCGCATCGCACCGCGGCGCACCGGCGACCGGGTTCTGGTGGTCGGCGCCGGGCCGGCAGGGTTAGAGTGCGCGCGGGCGCTGGGGGCGCGCGGCTACCCGGTGCTTCTCGCCGAGGCGCGCGATAGCCTCGGCGGTCGGCTGATCGGCGAGTCATCCCTGCCGGGACTGTCAACCTGGATTCGGGTTCGCGACTATCGTCAAACCCAGTTTCTGCGAATGCCGAACGTGGAGGTATACCCGGCGAGCGAGTTGAGTGTCGAGGACGTGCTCGAGTTCGAGGTCCCTCACGTGGTGCTGGCCACCGGCGCGAGTTGGCGGCGCGATGGCCGCGGCCAGTCGCGGCTGCAGCCGGTCGACGGTTGGGAGCAGTCCCACGTGCTGACACCCGAGGCCGTCATGGCGGGCACACCCCTGAGCGGACCGGTGGTGATCTTCGACGACGACCATTTCTACCTCGGTGGCGTAATCGCGGAGCATGTCGCGCGCTCGTGCGGCGACGTGACGCTGGTGACCCCGGCTGCCGAGGCATCGGCGTGGACGTTCGCCACGCTGGAGCAGGCCAAGATACAAACACGTCTTCTGGAACTCGGGGTTCGCATCGTTCCGCATCGCACACTGGTCGCGGTGTTATCCGACGCGGTGGAGACCGCCTGTGTATTCACCCGAAAGAAGGAGCGCATCGACGCGCAATCGGTAGTGATGATTACGGAACGGGAGCCCAATGACGCGCTATATCACGAGTTGACGTATCGAGCGGAAGACTGGAAAGACGCCGGGTTGCATTCCGTGACGCGCATCGGCGATTGCCTGGCGCCGGCCACGATCGCCCATGCCGTGTACGCCGGTCACCGCTACGCACGGGAATTCCAGGAGGAGGCGTCGGGCGGATTCGCGCGCGAACGTATGGTGTCGCCCACGTCGGCTCGGGCCGATACCGCGTCCGCATGACGGGTTTCCGGCGCCGATTCAACTAAGTGCGGCAAGAGGAAATGACATGACGTCTGACATCGCCAATATCATCGACGGCGCGCGCCGCGCGCCGACCGGCAAGTCCCGCTATCGCCGGCTCAGCCCGGTCGACGGAACCGAAGTACTTGCCGAGTACCCGTTATCCACCGCCGCCGACGTGGAGGCGGCGGTGGATGCCGCGCGCCGCGTTGCGCGATCATTCGCCAACAGTCAGGCCACCTGGCGCGGCGAGATTCTCGCCGGGGCGGCGCGCCTGCTGCGCGAGCGTCAGGACGAGGCCGCGTCGTTGTTGATCCGGGAGATCGGCAAGACCCGTACCGAGGCGAAGGGCGAGACCCTCGCGGCCATCCGCCTGCTCGAGTTCTACGGTAACGAGGCCTTTCGCTACGGCGGCGAGCTGCTGTCGTCGGCACGGCCCGACAATCACCTCTTCACACGACGGCGGCCCTTGGGAGTGTGCGGTCTCGTCACCCCCTGGAACTACCCGCTATCGATCCCCGCGTGGAAGCTGGGACCTGCCTTGCTTTGCGGCAACACGACCGTTTTCAAGCCATCGCTTCAGCACCCGCTCTCCTCGCAGTTGATCGTCGAGGTGCTGGAAAGCGCGGGATTGCCGCCGGGCGTGGTCAACCTGGTGCATGGCGACGGCGAGGTCGCCGGTGCTGCCATTGTCGATCATCCGGACGTGGCCGCCGTTTCGTTCACCGGTTCACGCGCCGTGGGCGAATCCATCTACCGGAGCGTCAATGGCCGGCTCGGTCGCGCGTCGTGCGAGATGGGTGGCAAGAACGCACTGGTGGTGCTCGCCGACGCGGATCTCGACGTTGCTGTCGAGTGTGCGGTGGATGGCGGCTTGAGTTTTGCCGGACAGAAGTGTACCGGTACCGATCGCGTGATCGTCGAGCGCGCGATTCTTGATGAGTTTGCCGACAAACTGGTGGAGCGGGTTTCGACGCTCGTTGCCGGCGACCTGGCCGACGACAACGTGTTCGTCAGCCCCTTGGTCGACGACCACCAGCTTCGACGCGTCGAGTCGATCGTGAGTGAAGGCATCGCCCAAGGTGCCGAGTTAATTTGCGGTGGCGCGCCTTCGGCGATCGAGTCCGGTTACTACTTCCCGCCTACAGTGCTTGCCAACATCAATCCCGACAGCCGGATCGCCCACGACGAGGTGTTCGGTCCGGTGCTTGCACTTTACCCGGCCGACGACCTGGATTCGGCAATAACCCAGGTGAACGACACCAGCTACGGCCTGAGTGCTTCGATTTGTACCCGCAGCCTGTCGCACGCGCACCGTTTCGTCGACGCGGTCGCCACCGGTCTGGCCTACGTAAACCGCCCCACGTCCGGCGCCGAGTTCCATGCGCCGTTCGGTGGAATTCGCGGCTCTGGGCTCGGTCCAACCGAGCAGGGCCGTAAAGTCTTGGAGTTCTATAGCCACTGGCAAACGGTGGCCATGCGGTTGTAACGTTATCGCTACGGGATTTGCAGCGAGCGGGGCCGGGAAGTCGCTCGTTATCATCGTAGAGCAATACGACTGCTCGATAGTGTGTGCGGTGCCTGAGTCTTGCGTAGGTCGCCAAGGTGCGGAAGCGCGTCGGTACTGGTATGACCCGACCCGGATAGCGATTGGAGTTGACGTCGGATCATCGTGCTTGGTAGTAGTCGTTGTCGCATGAACAGGTAATCATAGTCCGCCGCAACGGAACGGGCAGCGTGAAGCAATCGCGAAAAACGGTCGAGTGGATAGGCGTCGGAGAGGAAGATCTCTCGATTATGGCGCATCACGTTCTCGTCGACGTCGTCCGTCGACTCGTGTTGTTTACCATACCGAAGGTCTGCTGCACGGAGCTGATCAAGCTCATGCGGCGCATGATCGGCGCGGGAAATTGGCGGGACCTTCCGCACTATACCGCGGACAGACCGTTTCTGAAGAAACTCGGGGTGAAGCGCGTCGAGCAGATCGTCAACGATCCCGCATGGACGAAAGCGATACTCTTGCGCGACCCGGCGGAACGACTGCTTTCGGCCTATCTCGACAAGTACATTTACACGGGGGGCTATGCCGCGAACGTTTTTCGAGAGGGCGGCCGGTACATGCCATTCGACGAGTTCCTGGGATACGTCCTGGATCCAAACCGCGACACGAGGCGCCCCACCGGACTTCACGAAAAAGCGGATCCCCATTGGAGGCCCCAGCACCTCGTAGGTCCGGTCGAGAAGTTCGGCCCAGCGTTCACCCACGTTGGCGATTATCACGACCGACGTACCTGGATTCGCGACGTGCTGCAGTCGGTGGACGGCTGGGAGTTCTTCGGCCGCGACGGCTGGGGCGTCGACGAGAGACGGGCGATCTTCGAATCGAATGATCATCCCCAGCGCACCGGCGCCGGGGGTCGAATGCGCGAGTTCTACGACCGCGAGACCCTACGCGCCGTATACCAGGCGTATGCCGGTGACATCGCGTTCGCGCGTCGATGGCGAATCAATCTCGTCAAGCACGCCGACCTTCTCGCTTGATACCCACCGTCGGCGGCAGCGTGCGCTGATCGTTGGCGTGGCGAATCGTCTTGCGCCTGCAGGTTCGTTTTGTCATGATTCGCCCGCGTCGCGAAGTTTGCTGGCTCGACAGGGTGTCCATCATGGATCGGCGGTTTCATGCCGGCCGTTCGAGACCGTCGGTTGCGAGCGGGATATTTCATGAAGCCGGTATTCATCCATATCAGCAAGAACGCGGGAACGAGTATCCGCGCCTCGGCCGGAGCGGCGATCCGGTTCGCGGGGCATCGGACCGCGTCGAGCTGGGTCGCCGAGCACGGTCGCGACGATCTCCTGTTCGCGGTTCATCGCAATCCCTTCGATCGCGTCGTCTCGGAGTACTTTTATCGGCGCGGACGATTCCTCTCCGGCGAGAGGAATCCCCATCTCGCCAACCTCGACAAATCCTTTCCGGATTGGGTGATTTCGACCTACCGCGACGGGGAGTATCGAACCCGTGCCTTTTTCGAGTGCCACGGCGTACCGTACAATGACTTCAACATGATCGGTGACTGCCTGATCTGGTTCCTGCCGCAAACGCGCTGGCTTTCGGACGACACGGGAGCGTCGCTGGCATCGGAGACCCTGCGGTACGAGACCCTCGAGGATGACTGGAAGCGTTTCGCGAAAAAGCACGATATCGCGGCGCGGCTCGTCCGCCGCAACGTATCCCGCCGGGAGCGGGACTACCGGCGCTATTACTCCACCGAGGCGCGCCAGGTCGTGGAGACGTATTTCAGGTCCGATTTCGATGCGTTCGACTATGCCTTCGACTGACCGGATTCCCCGTCGAAGACCCGCTTCCCGGATTCGCCCACCGCGAGCATGTCGCTTGCCGCGACGCCGGGCCGGGAGTCGACCGTGCCGTGACGAGAGGTTCAAGGACGGGAGGTTCCAGGACGTGGGCGCTGAGCTTTCCCATCAATTCGAATCAGGTTCTGCCCCGGGATGAAGACTGCGCTCGTTTGCGGCGCCGGCGGTTTCATCGGCTCGCACATGGTAAAACGGCTGAAGGCCGAGGGCTTATGGGTTCGGGGCGTCGACCTGAAGCGCCCGGAGTACGCGGAGAGTCCTGCAGACGAGTTCATTCTCGGTGACCTTCGCGAACCGGGGTTATGCCGTGAGGTCCTGGACCGACGCTTCGACGAGGTGTACCAGTTCGCGGCCGACA
>JAUIEZ010000060.1 GCA_030429665.1 Gammaproteobacteria bacterium
CACGATGCAGTCCGGGTTGAGTATCAACACCGCCCGCCCCCGCGCGCGTTGAAGCGCCGTGTTCACGGCGCGCGAGAATCCCTTGTTGCGGTCGTTTCGAATCAACAGGGGTCGGATGCCGTCATCGAGGTTTTCCATTTGCGTGATGCTGTCGTCGCTGGAGGCGTTGTCGACGACGATCCGCTGCATGACGGCGCGGTTGCGACGCGTCGCGGCAAGGCAGGCGGCGAGCATGGGACCGGCATTGTAGTTCACCACGATGACGCTGATGTCGGGTTCACTCATGGCGCTTCAAATAGGGTGTCAACAGCCCGCGCCGCATGGTGCTGACCAGCTCCTGGGCCGGCACGGTGCGCAGGTAGCCATTCACCCGTCGTTGGGCAATGGCGCGCGGCAACCCCTTGAGGGCATCGCGCTTGGCACGAAAAATGGCGCGCGCCTGGCCGCGCAGGCTGAAAAGCACCAGCGACACGAGGTTCATTGCCAGGTGCTGCGGCAGGTACAGCCACAGATAGAAGCCGGGCATGTTCTTGAAATAGGTCCAAACCAGGTTTCGATGGCCATGATAGGTGGTGAATTCGCTGCGCCGGCCGGTAGTCGCCGAGCCGGCGTGACGAACGACGGCCGACGGCACGTACCACGCCCGGCAGCCCCGCGCGCGCAGCCTGAACCCCAGGTCGACGTCCTCCGAGTAGCAAAAGTAGGTATCGTCGAACCCGGCCACGTCCTTGAAGCTCTTCAAATGGTACAGCGCGGCGGCGGCGCACGGCGAGAATATCTCGTCCTCGACGTCGTGAACCTGCTCGGGGGGCTTGCCGTGATCGCGCCGCCAGTACAGCCCGCAGACATGATAGACGTCGGCGGTACCATCGGCGGGTGCCCGATCGTCGTAGCCGAGCATGCGCGAGCCGAAGCTGTCGCCGCGCGCGTGCCGGGAAGCCGCCGCCAGCAATGCCTCGAGCCAGCCCGGATCGACGATGGTGTCCGGATTCAGCAGCGCCAGGTAGTCGAATCCGTCCAGGTGCGACACGGCGATGTTGTTGGCGCGGGCAAAACCCGCGTTCACGTCAAGCGGCAGCAACTGGATCCATGCCGGCCGCCCTTGCAGGCAAGCCGCCGAATCGTCGCTGCTGTCATTGTCCACCACGACCACGCGGTCCGGGCGCCGGGTCTGGGCCTCGATGGCGTCGAGGCAGCGGGCGAGATATGGCCCGGCGTTGTAGTTGACGATGACGAGAGCGACGCGCACGTTGTTTCAGTCCGGCGGATGCGACGAAAGGCAACCGCGGGCAATGCTACCGCTCTTCGTCGTCGGCGCCTGATTCCACGATTTCGCGCAGGGAATAGATGGGCTTACCCTGGGACTCGTAGTAGGTGCGTGCCTGCAGTTCCGCGAGCAGTCCCACGGTGATGAACTGCAGCCCGATAAATACCAGCAGCACCGCGAACAGGAGAATCGGGCGATCGCCCAGGGGTTGGTCGAAGACGAGCCGTTCCACCAGCAGCCAGGCAACCAGTACCGCGCCGAGCAGACCCGACGCCAGGCCGATCGGGCCGAACAACTGGATGGGGCGCCCGGCGTAGCCGAGCAGGAACTTCACCGTCATCAAGTCGAGTATGACGCGAAGCGTGCGCGAAATCCCGTACTTCGACGTACCCGCGACACGCGCGCGATGGTTGACCTTCATCTCGGCGATGCGCACACCGGACCAGCTGGCGATGGCCGGAATGAACCGGTGCATCTCGCCGTAGAGCCGGATCTGTTTCGCCGTATCCGCTCGCATGACCTTGAGCGTGCAGCCGTAGTCGTGCAGCTTGACGTCGGTGGTGTACGAGATGATCCGGTTGGCAATCCGCGAGGGCAGCAATCGCAGCCAGAATCCGTCCTGTCGCTGGTGCCGCCAACCACAGATCATGTCGTAGCCGTCTTCGAGACGAGCGAGCATGGCCGGAATGTCCCGGGGGTCGTTCTGCCGATCGGCATCCAGGGTCGCGATGAAGCGGCCTCGGGCGAGATCGAAGCCCGCCGCCATGGCGGCCGTCTGCCCGAAGTTGCGGCGAAACACCACGACTCGAACCCGCGCGTCGCCGGCCTGTATCTTCTTCAGTCGCGCCAGCGACGCGTCCGTGCTGCCGTCGTCCACGAACAGCACCTCGAAATCGATGTCACCGAGCGCTTCGCAGATCTCCCGGTAGAGAGGCTCGATGTTGTCCTCCTCGTTGAATACCGGCAACACGACCGACAGGTGCGGCTGCGCCGGTATCGTGAGCGGTCGGGCGTCGTTCGCAGTCATATTTTCTAGCGCCATGATCGATTACCGGGACGGTTGGTATCCAGATTGGCGGGTGGCGTCATGCAATTCATGGATGGCACAAGCCACTAGTCGAGCCATTTTTCGATTTGGTCCATGCGCCGCGCATCCAACGCGTCGTCCCAGTCGGTTGCCCACCGCACTCGCGCGCCATCGCGCCGCGATCGCGTGTCGGCCACCAACTCACGCGCCTTTCGAAGCTCGTCGGCGACACCGCCGATCGTGGGCTCGGCGGCGAGCAGGTTGGCGGAGATTCGCGCCATCTTCTCCCGGGTCTTGTTCCGGCAACTGTTGGTGACGACCACCATCCCGGCGCTGGCCATTTCCAGCGGCAGCAGGCTGGGGTGCGGAGTGTACATCAGCGCCAGTCCGAGGTCATATTCGAGCAGACGCGCCTTGTACTCCTTGAGCCCGAACTTGCCGAGCATGCGCAGCGTGTGCCCGCCGGGCAGCGGTATGTCGCCGTGGCTCGAACCGATGCCGTGGAACTCCCACGCCTCGCCGTCGAACGTACCGTCCTCGATGGCCGCGCAAAGCGCAAGGTAGGCGACTTCGAACATGTTGCGCGCCGCGTGGGCTTCGGGGCGGGCGTAGAACAGCAGCCGCCTGGGAGACACGTTGTCTCGAACCGGGGCATTCTCGCCAGGATAGCTGATAATCGCGTTCTCGAAAAAATCGTAGTTGTCTCCGCCGTCCCCGCGGGCATGCACGTAGCCGATGCGTTCTTCGACGAACAATTCCTGGAGCAGCTCGGTCGAATACAGCGCCGCGTGGGGAAAGTCGTAGCTGGCCCGCGCGAGGGCGAAGTACGAACCCATCGGAAACGTGTAGGGTTCGTATTCCTGTACGAGGTAGACGAACCGTTCGCAGCGAAGTTTTCCCAGTAAATCGTTGGCGATGTAGGCCGTCCACCACGTGGTGGCGATAACGCGATCCCCGGGTGACATCTCCAAGGTGTGCGAGCGGTCGAAGCAGCATGCCACCTCGACCTGATCGAATATATTCTCGAGACCATCGTAGGCGGCAATCTCGCGCCGCCAATGCGGCAGATCCTCGACGCACTGGTCAACGGTGATGACTCGCACCCGATACCCGCGTTCGACCAACTTGCGGGCAAGGTGAAACTTGGCGATGTAGCCGCCATAGAAGCGCGCGAAGTTGATCTCCGGGATCAGCAGGTTTACGCGCGTCGGCGCGGACTCTCGCACATCGACGCGCAGCGGCGCCGTCTTGGCGACCGGACGACGCAGCACTTCCGCGTTGTAGTAGGACTCGCGCATGCGGCGCACGACTTCCTTGACCGGCACCCCGAAGCGGGAGTTGGCGAACTTGACGATGAATTTTTGCAGCAGGGACACGGTCGGGAACAGGTCAGTGGCGTGGTTGCAACCGTCGCAACGCACCGTGCACGAGGTAACCGTGGGCCAGTCGACGCTCGGCATTGTCGGTCAACCGCGCGCTGTACCGGGTAGACAGGTTGAGAACGAAAAGCGACCAGGCCGAACGAAACCCTCGGCCGTAGGCGAGCAGCGACCGGCGACGATCCGGCCTCACGGCGTCACGCTCGAGTAGATTACGGCACAGCGCCTCGATGCGCCGGCATTCGTGCCAGTAGACCGCCTGCCCCGCGCCGACGAAGCGCCGCGCGAGCGAGCGCAGGCTGGATGGTTTCAGCCAACCGAGTCGACCACCTGCTCGATTCTCTCGTGTGGTCGACGGCACATCGAAGCGGCAGTGTCCGATCACGCTGGATCCGTACTGGATGTAGTCGTACAACGGCCGGTCGACATAGTTGATGCGCCCGCCCGCCAACGCCGCGCACGCTATCCAGTGATCGTGAAAGGCATCGCCGACCCGCGGCGGAAACGGCAACAGGACGTCGACAAGCTCGCGCCGCATCATGCAGGCGGCGCCCGTTACCGTGTTCGCGACCAGCATCAGATCGAGATTCCGGTAAGAATTCATACGATAGCCCCAGTAGCTCGGCGCCAGTTCGTCGTCGTCCTCGGAGACGATCCGCATGTCCGAGTAAGCCAGTACGGCATCACCCGATAGCGCATCGACAAGCGTCGACAGCTTGTCGGGATACCATCGGTCGTCCTGGTCGGCGAGCGCGACGTACTCGACGCCGTCGGGTACCCGCGCCAAGGCGGTTTCGAAGTTCCGATAGAAGCCGACGTTCGACGAGTTACGAAAATAGTGAAAACGCGAATCCGCAGCGAGAATCCGGCGTATCGCGGCGGCGTGCTCCGCGTCGGATCCGTCGTCGTTGACGATGCAGATCCAGTCCTCGCGCCGTTGATCGACGATCGAGCGCACCTGTCGCTCGAAGGCGGCGGTTTCCGGGTTGTAAACCGCCATGCACACGGCGATGCGCGGCGCCTGTCCCTGGGCTCGCGGGTCTGCGCGTTCGACCTCTTCGCGCCTTGCCGAGCAGAGGCAGACCTGCCAATGGTCCCTGCTTTCCGTCATCAACACGAACTTGATCGAGTGTTCGAAAGGCGCGCCTCGCGACTCGAGTCGCACCTCGCCGGCGAACCCGCGTACCGCCTTGCCGACCAGGTCCTCGCGTCGCCACAACCGCGGCGGCACGGGTTCGTCGAGCCGCAACTCACCCGCCGCCCGGCCGTCGACCTCGATCATGACGCGCTCGACGTTCGCAGCCTCGCCGGTAAGCCAACCGCAAACGGGCGCCACCAGCGGTTGCCGCCCCGGCAATCTATCCGGCAGCGGTTGCGCGAACTGAAGACCGACACTCGCGTTCACGCGGCACCCTCCCGCCCGCGGGGTACGTCGATCATGAAAGATTCATTGTCGAGGCCGAGGTTCGGGTTGTAAAACGGGTCGCCCATCTCAAGCATGTCGGCATGGCGCCGGCGGAAAAGCTCGCGTTCCCGTTCGAATCGTTTGCGCCGCTCCTCGGTCATCTCGTACCCTCGGCTCGCCGATTCCATGTGATAGGCCTGTGCATAAGGGGTGAACACGTTCCAGTACCCCGCCTCGATCAGGCGCAGGCAGAAATCGACGTCGTTGCAGGCGACGGGAAAGGAATCGGCGTCGAAGCCGCCTACCGACTCGAACAGGGACTTTCTCACCATCATGAAGGCACCGGTCACCGCGCTGACGTTGTGCACGAGTTGAAGACGGTTGCCGTATCCCTGCGCCTGGCAGTCGGCACGCTTGTGGCCGTGTCCGGCATAGCCGTCGATGCCGACGACGATGCCCGCGTGCTGGATGGTATTGTCGGGGTAGAACAGTTTGCCGCCGACCGCGCCGGTGCCCTCGTTCACCGCCTGGCAGAGCATCTCCTCGATCCATTGCCAGGTGATGATCTCGATGTCGTTGTTCAAGAGCACCACGTAATCGCCGCGCGCGTTTTCTACACCGTGATTGACGATGGCGGGAAAGTTGAATGGCCGATCGTACTCGAGGAAACGCACCCTCGGATTGGCGCGGAAGGCCTCCATCAATTCGAAGGTAATGGGCGACGCGCTTTGGTTATTCACGCCGATCACCTCGTACTCGCTCCACGTGGTCTTCCGCAGCACGCTGCTCAGGCATTTCTCGAGCAGCGCCGGCTGGTCGCGGAACGGCACGATGATGCTCACCGACGGCGAATCGGCGAGTCGCCGGCGCGTGTAGAAAAAATGCGGCAGGTTGGCATTGAGCACGTCTGCCTCGATGCCGCGCCGCTTCATGGCGGCCCCCAGCGCGGCCCGGGCCCGTTCCTGTACGTAGGGCTTCGCCGCCACGTCGAGACTGCTGGAGGACGCCGATTGACGCCAATGGTACAAAACCCTCGGCACGTGGGCGATGCTGGCCGCCCGCTCCGACAGGCGAAGGACGAGATCATGGTCCTGGGCGCCGTCGAAGTCGCCTTGTAGACCGCCGCATTCGTCCAGCAGGGACTTGCGAACCACGAGCAGGTGCGTCACGTAGTTGTGCGACAGCAGCAGATCGGGCGAGAAATCGGGCTTGAAGTTCGGGCGAAAGCGGCGTCCGTCACGGTCGAGGTAATCCTCGTCCGTGTAAAGCACATCGGCGTCGAGTTGGTTGACGGCCTCGACGACGTGGAACAGTGCGTCACGGTCGAGACGGTCGTCGTGATCCATGAAGGCCACGTATTCGCCGCGCGCCAACTCGAGCGCGGCGTTGGTCGCGCCGGAGATATGGGCGCTGACCTGCAGACGAGCGACGCGAACACGCGGATGCCGCAGGCTGTCGAGATAGGCCAGAGTCTGCGAGTCCGTGGACGCGTCGTCGCAGATACACAGCTCGAAATTGTCGTAGCGTTGAGCCAGCACCGATTCGACCGCCTCGCGCAGCCATTCCACGGGCGTATCGCGCACCGGCATGATCACCGACACGAGCGGCTTTCGCCCGAACGCGGCGATTCGCTCGCCGATCGCGCCATCGGCTGGACGGCCCGCCTCCCAGTGATCGATCAACGCCTGGTAGGCCTCGTCGCGTGGATTGGACTGCAGGCGGTCCGTGGCGAGGGCTCCCAGGTTTCCCTTCGAATCGTTCGCGAAGGTGCGGCGCACGCGCCGACGGGACAGTCCTAGCAATCGCTCGCGCAGCGCCGGAAACCGCCCGAGCGCGCGATGATAGAAAAGATGACGGAACCCTTCGGCAAGGCGCCAGATGCGCGAGGACTTGACGAGGCGCAGTTCCCGCTGCAGCGACTCGGCCTGCCCGGCGTCGTCGCGAAGGCTCACGATCTCGCTTTCGAGCGCCTGTATGCGCGATTCCGCCGCCTTGAGCTGGTCGAGAAAATGCGCGCGGAAAGACGCCACGCTGGTGGCGTCCGCCACCAGCAAACGTACCCGAACGCGATAGATATCCGTGCCACCGTGTTCGTGCTCACCCACTTTCAGCCTGAGGCGGGCTTTCTCATCCTCGGCGAGGAGATAGGAGAAACCGCCGACCTGGAAAACACGCAACGACTCGAACGCGATACTGCCGAGATCCTCCGAGCCGCTCGCCACGCGCCGCAGGATACTCGTGCCGTACACCGTGTCCAGATCCACCTGTAACGACAGGAGCTGAAACGCCTCGTCGAGTAGTTCAGGTGCCACGATCACCGAGTCGACGGCTTCGCCCGCGGTGTCGAATGCGATCTCGTAGCGCCGCTCGTCCAGGTCGCGATACTCGTCCACCCCGTCGGCAGGCACCTCGTGATCGACCCCGGCATTGTCCCGCCATTGAACCTTCATGGCGCGTCGTCCGCCGGCCCGAAGTCGATGCTCGTCGCGAGATCGGCGATACCGAAATCGGCGGGCCCGCCTTCGACCGAGAGGTGGATCATGTCGTAACGGCGGTCGACCGCCAGGTTGTCGACGGTATCGTCGTCGACGGCTACGCCCAGTGAGACGAAGTACTCCCCGGGCAGGAGATGGGCGTCGAAGGTAAAGCGCACGGTCTCGAGCGAACCGGCGCTCGCCGACACGCGGGGCATCTCGCGCGCGCGGTTGTTGGCGCCGTAGACGGTGACGCCGTCGACCGTCTTGATGGTCATGCCGTAGATGACCTTGTCCAGGTCGCGATGAAAGCGCACCATCATCGACAACGCGACGCGGCTTCCGCGTCGCACGCTGCGAGGGTCGTCGACGCCGTCGGACGCCACGCGGTAGTCGACGATTTCCGCCTCGCGATTTCCCCAGCGATACTCGGACGCGTTATAGCTCGCTCGTGTCGGACATCGGTCCCCTTCCGCCGCCGACGCGCCGGTCACGGCGGACCCACCGTGACCGCCGCCGGAGACGCCGGCCCCGTTGGGCAGTGTGAACGTGTCGTTGAGGTAGCGGTGCACGACGTCACGCGGTTCGCCAATCGCCTGGATCTTGCCGCGCGCGATATAAACCGCGCGGTGGCAGTGGGCACGAATCAGCTCCATGGCATGGGTCACGAAGATGATCGTTACCCCGCGCCGCTGCATTTCCTGGAAATGCCGATAGCACTTGCGTTGAAAGCTGATGTCCCCTACCGACAAGGCCTCGTCCACGACGAGAATGTCCGGCTCCATGTTGATCGCGGCCGCGAATGCCAGCCGTACGTACATGCCGCTGGAATAGGTTTTTACCGGCCGGTCGATATACTCGCCGATCGAAGCGAAGGCCTCCACCTCGGCAAACTTCTCGTCCACGCGCGTGCGCTCGATACCCATGATGGCGGCATTCAGGTAGACGTTCTCCCGGCCCGTAAAATCGGGGTTGAAGCCCGCACCCAGTTCCAGCAGAGCGGCAATACGGCCGTCGCGCCAGACCGTACCGGACGTCGGCGACAGCGTCCCGCACAGGATCTCCAGCAACGTCGACTTTCCCGAGCCGTTGGGACCGATCAGACCGATGGTCTCACCCCGCGCGATATTGAAGCTGACGTCCGTCAGCGCCGGAAACGTCTGGTGGCGTACACGATGGCCTCGGCTGAACAACTCCACCATCCGGTCGACCGGTCGGCGGTAGATCCGGTAGTCCTTGCTGATGTGCTCGATGCGCACCGCGTCCGGACGGGGCTCAGAGGACATCGGCGAAACCGCCTCGCATGCGGTTGAACAACGCCAGCGCGATGCGCGCCAGCAACAACGCGACCACGGTATAGATTCCGAGCACGGTCCAGTCCGGCATCTCGCCGTCGATCATGATGCGGCGCATCTGCTCGATGATCGCAGTGATCGGATTGAGATAGAAAACGTAGCGCAGCGGCGACGGTATCACGTTCAACGGGTAAAACACGGGACCGAGAAACAGCATCAGCGTGGTTAAAACGCCCATCAATTGCGCAAAATCACGCATGTAGACGGACAGTCCGCCGATGATCCATATGGCGCCCGAAGCCATGATCATCAGCGGGAGGAGAACCAGCGGAGCCAGCAGCGCGGTCCAGTAGACGACGCCGTTGACCACCAGGAGAAACAACGACAGGATGAGAACGCTGATCGTGGTCTGGAACAGCGCCGTGAAAATGACGACCCATGCCAGGCACTGCAGCGGAAAAACGATTTTCTTCACGTACTGAGCGTTGCCCGTCACCAATGACGGCGCACGATTGAGGCACTCGGCCATGAAGCCGTGCACCACGATACCGCTGAACAGAAATGCGGCGAAGCCCAGGTTGCTGCCCCCGGTGGCCTGGTTGAATCGCATCTTGAACACGAAGCCGAAAACGAACGTGTAGACGATCAGCATCAGGATGGGAATGGCCAGCGACCAGCCTACGCCCGCAATGGATCCCCGGTAGCGTCCGGTGATGGCGCGTCGGGTCAGTTGGAAAATCAGGGCGCGATTGTCGAAGAAGCTCGCCACCAGGCCGCCTCGCCGCCGCGGCGCCGACGTAACCGGTTGCACGGGCGAATCAGTCACTGATGAGGCTTCGCAGGTACTCGCCGTAGGTGCTCTTGCCACAGGCGCCGGCAATGCGCTCCACGGCCTCGGCGTCGATATAGCCCGAGCGATAGGCGATTTCCTCTGGACAGCTGATCTTCAGTCCCTGGCGCGTTTCGATGGCCTCGATGAAGTTGGACGCCTGGAGCAAGGACTCGTGCGTGCCCGTGTCCAGCCACGCCATTCCGCGTCCCATGACTTCGACGCCGAGTTCACCTCGCTCCAAATAGAGACGGTTGATGTCGGTGATTTCCAGTTCTCCGCGCGCGGAGGGTTCGAGATCCCGCGCGAATTCAACCACCTTCTCGTCGTAGAAGTACAGTCCGGTCACCGCGTAGCGAGAACGCGGATGCTGTGGTTTCTCCTCCAGCGACACCGCGCGACCGCTCTCGTCGAACTCCACCACGCCGTAACGCTGCGGATCGTGCACGAGGTACGCGAATACCCGCGCACCGCGGGTCAGCGCGGCCGAGTTTCTGAGCTTGTCGGACAAACCCTGGCCGTAGAAGATGTTGTCGCCCAGCACCAGGGCGCTGGGCGAACCGCCGACGAACTCGGCGCCGAGAATGTATGCCTGGGCGAGCCCGTCGGGCGACGGCTGCACCGCGTAAGAGATCTCCATTCCCCATTGCGATCCGTCGCCCAGCAATTGCTCGAAGCGAGGCGTGTCCTGGGGCGTGGAAATCACCAGCACCTGTCGGATACCGGCGAGCATCAGCACCGACAGCGGGTAATAGATCATCGGCTTGTCGTAGACCGGCAGCAGCTGCTTCGACACGACGTTGGTGACCGGCGACAAGCGCGTACCGGAACCGCCGGCAAGGATGATGCCCTTCATCGTGCGCCCCCCAGCCCCAGCCGGCGGCCGTCGTAGGCGCCGTCACGCACCGAGTTTACCCACGCCTGGTTTTCCAGGTACCAGCGAGCGGTCTTCTTCATGCCCGATTCGAAAGTCTCCCTCGGCTTCCAATGAAGCTCCTCGGCAATCCGGCTCGCGTCGATGGCGTACCGGAAATCGTGGCCCGGCCGATCGGTGACGAAGGAAATCTGCTCGGCATAGGATGCGCCGTCCTCGCGCGGCGCAAGTTCGTCCAGGATGCCACACAGCGTGTTGACGACTTCCAGGTTGGTGCGCTCGGCATTGCCGCCCACGTTGTACGTGCGCCCCGGCAGCCCGCGCATGGCAATGGTCACCAGCGCGTTGGCATGGTCGCCGACGAATAGCCAGTCGCGCACGTTCTCGCCGCGGCCGTAAACGGGAATCACCTCGCCGCACAGCGCCTTGGAGATCACCACGGGAATGAGCTTCTCCGGGAATTGGTAGGGTCCGTAGTTGTTGGAGCAGTTCGACACCACGACAGGAAGCCCGTAGGTTTCGCACCAGGCGCGCGCAAGGTGGTCTGACGCCGCCTTGCTCGCGGAGTACGGCGAGTTGGGACGATACGGCGACGATTCGGTGAACAACCCCTGCGCGCCGAGGCTGCCGAAGACCTCGTCGGTGGAAACGTGGTGAAAGCGCACCGCGTCGCGCTCTTCGGCGACCAGGCTTTCGCGAAAGGCGCGAAACGCCTCCAGCAACGTGTAGGTGCCGACCACGTTGGTGGATATGAAATCCGCAGGCCCGTCGATGGAGCGGTCCACGTGGGATTCGGCAGCCAGGTGCATCAGGTAGCGTGGCCGATGCCGCGCCAGCACGCCGTCGACCGCGTCCCGGTCGCGGATATCGACTTGTTCGAAGCTATAGCGGGGATTGTCGGCGACGTCCTCGAGCGTCTTGAGATTGCCCGCGTAGGTCAGGCAATCCACGTTGACTACCCGGCACTCGTGACAGGCTATCAATTCCCTGATCACCGCCGAGCCGATGAATCCGGCGCCGCCGGTCACGACAACGGTGTTTTCGGTACCTTTCATGTCTTGGCCACAAGGAAAGTGAAAAATTCGTCGTGTTCGGGCGCCGCGCAGCGACATGGTTCGAAACGCACGAGCCCGCCTGTCGGATTCATCTCGATCCCGCCAGGTGAGCGGGATCTATGGCCACGCGGGAATCCTTGCCCAGGATACTGAGCAGCACGATTACGCGCTCGTTGCTGTTCTTCGCCAGAAAGATCGCCTCGTAGTCCTTGAACGGCCCCTCGTAGATTCGAACCCGCTCGCCCGGCTCGAACACGCGTCGCGGCGGCGCCAACAGGCCTTGTTCGTCCTCGCGGTCCATGAGCATCTGGATCAGCGAATCGGGCACCACCGTCGGCTCGATACCGAAACGGACCAACCGTGACACGCCGACGGTAGAGCGAATCGGCGCCCAGTTGTCGGAGCTCGTGTCGAGCGAAATGAACAGGTAGCGCGGAAACATCGGTTCGACATGGGCCTGAAGCTTGCCGCGCACCTTTCGGGTCGCACGCAACCTTGGCAGGTAGCAGCAGTATCCCTGTCGCTCGAGGTGCGTCAACGCCTGTCGTTCGGCGCGCGGCTTGCTGTAGATGAGATACCAGCTCTTGCCTTCCACGGTAGCTCGGCGTGGGGCGGTCTCGTTCATGTCGATTCCATCGCCTCAACCATTGTCCAGCAGCCACTGGACGTACTTGCGAACGCCGCGGGCGACGTCATGGAATGCGACGTCGCATCCACTGGCTCGCAACGCGCCCAGGTCGGCTTCCGTGAAACTCTGATACTTGCCTGCCAGCGCCTCGGGCATGGGGATGTACTCGATGCTACCGTCGGCCACCAGGGCGGCGGTATCGACCGGCGGCTCGCCGTTTGCCTCGCGCAGCGCGTTGATCACCGCGCGGGCCACCTCGTTGAAGCTGCCGCTCGCGCCCGTGCCCACGTTGAATATCCCGCTGACGCCGGGATTGTCCAGGAAGTACAAGTTGACGTCGACCACGTCTTCGACGAATACGAAGTCGCGGCGCTGCTCACCGGCTTCATATCCGCCGGATCCCTCGAACAGGCGAACCTTGCCGTTTTCGCGATACTGGTTGAAGAAATGCCAGGCCACCGACGCCATGCGGTGCTTGTGCTGCTCGCGGTAGCCGTAGACGTTGAAATATCGCAGCCCCACCACCTGTTCCGGCACGTCTGCCTGGCCGCGAACGAAGTTGTCGAACTGGAACTTGGAGTAGGCGTAGGCATTCAACGGCCGTTCGTTTTCGGGCGATTCGGCGAATCGTTCGCTGTTGCCGTAGACCGATGCGGACGACGCGTAGATCATCCGCGCGCCGCTTCGTCGACAGAACTGGAATATGTCGCGCGAATACGCGTAGTTGTTGTCCATCACGTAGCGCCCGTCCGTCGCCATCGTGTCCGAACATGCCCCCTCGTGGAAAACGGCACGGACGTCGCCCGGTAGCGCTTCGGCGCGTATCGCCTCGCGGAATTCGTCCTTGTCCATGTAGTCCGATACGGGCAGGTCCGCCAGGTTGCGGACCTTCTCCGCGCGGGTCAAGTCGTCTACGACGACGACCGACGACTCGCCCCGGCGCACCAGCGCTTCGACGATATTGGCGCCGATGAATCCGGCGCCGCCGGTAACCACAATCACGTCAATCTCCCGTCATGTCCTCGGCATCGAGGGCCTCCAGTTCGACCACCGCCGTACCGAACTTGCCGACCACCTGGCCGGCGGCCCGATTCGCCAGGTCGAGCAGGCTCTCGTGAGACAGGCCGGCGGCCAATCCCACGCCAACCACGGCCGCCACTGTATCACCGGCGCCGCTGACATCGAAGACCTCCCGGGCCTGCGCCGGGCTGTGTACCCTACGCCCGTCGGCCGTGTACAGCGTCATGCCCTTCTCGCTGCGAGTGACCAGAATGCCGCCGAGTTCGTAGCGTTGCGCCATCTCCGTCGCGCTCTGCGCCATCGTCTCCTCGGAGTCCACGACACCGCCGGCGAGTTCGAACTCGCGCAGATTCGGCGTAACCAGGCTCGCGCCGCGATAACGATCGTAGTCGGCGCCCTTCGGATCGACGACAACCGTGACCGAGGCCGCGCGCGCCAGGTCTATCATGCGCCCGATGTGGGTCAGCCCGCCCTTGCCATAGTCCGACAGGATCATCAGATCGATCGACCCGATGCAATTCTCGACGTCCGCGAGGCTGCGCGAAAGCAATTCGTGAGTGGGCCGGGACTCGAAGTCCACCCGCAACAACTGTTGGTTGCGGGCGACGATTCGCAGTTTCTCAATCGTCCTGACGTCGCTGCTGCGAATGACACGGCCCTGGATGCCGGAACGCTCCAGCATCTCGCACAGGATACGACCGGCCTCGTCTTCTCCGACAATCGAGACCACGGTGCAGCTCGCGCCGAGACCGACCACGTTGGCGGCGACGTTGGCAGCACCGCCGAGTCGGTAGTCCGTACTCTGCACGTCCACGACCGGAACAGGCGACTCCGGCGATATGCGCTCCACCAGGCCGCGCCAGTAGCGGTCCAGCATGACGTCGCCGACGACCGCCGCGCGCACCCGCGCCAGCCTCTCGTGCAACTTCATTGAATCTCCGCGCGGTTTGCCGATCGCGCCGCTGGACGACTGGCGATCACCGACCGATTCCGAAATACTCGAACCCGCCGCGTCGCGCGACGTCCGGATCGAACACGTTGCGACCGTCGAAGATCAGGTGCTTGCGCATTTTTCGTCGCATGGTTTGGTAATTGGGACTGCGAAACACCTTCCATTCGGTGACCAGTACCAGCGCATCGGCCTCGTCCAGGATCGCGTACGGATCCTCGGGCTCGAGCACGAGATCGTCGCGCGCGCCGTAGATTCTCGCCGCCTCGTCGGTTGCCACCGGATCGAAGGCGGCCACGCTGCCGCCCCGCTCCCAGATCGCCTCCATGACCACCCGGCTCGGCGCTTCGCGCATGTCGTCGGTGTTGGGCTTGAAGGCCAACCCCCACAGGGCGATGCGGTGACCCTTGAGGTCATCTCCCAGCCGTCGCACGAGCTTGTCGACCAGCACCCGCTTCTGTTTCTCGTTGGCGGACTCCACCGCCTCGAGCACGCTGGGCACATAATCGATTTCGTGACCGATGCGAATCAGCGCCTTGACGTCCTTTGGAAAGCACGAGCCCCCGTATCCGCAGCCGGGATAGATGAAGTGGTAGCCGATACGCGGGTCGGAGCCGATACCCTGGCGCACCGCCTCGATGTCCGCGCCCAGCTTCTCGGCCAGATTGGACATCTCGTTCATGAACGAAATCTTGGTGGCCAACATCGCGTTGGCTGCGTACTTGGTCAACTCCGCGGACGCGATGCCCATGACCATGACCTTCTCGTGGTTGCGCGAAAACGGATTGTAGAGCTCTCGCATCATCGACTCGGCACGGGCGTCGTCGACACCGACGACGATCCGGTCCGGCTTCATGAAATCGTCGATTGCCGCTCCTTCCTTGAGAAACTCCGGGTTCGACACGACGCTGAAGTCTCCATCGACGCCCCGCTCGCGCAGCCGGGCGGCGATCACGTCGCGGACCTTCCCGGCGGTTCCGACCGGGACGGTGGACTTGTTGACGACCACCTTGTAGCCGTCGAGCGTCTCGCCGATCGAGTTCGCGACCTGGAGGATGTACTTGAGGTCGGCAGCGCCGTCCTCGTCGGGCGGCGTACCCACCGCGATGAAAATGATATCCGCGAAAGCCACGCCCTCGGCGATATCGGTGGAGAACTTCAGCCGGCCCGCATGCGCGTTTTCCTC
The DNA here is from genome assembly GCA_030429665.1 of Gammaproteobacteria bacterium. GTDB lineage: Bacteria > Pseudomonadota > Gammaproteobacteria > Arenicellales > CAJQKF01 > BQJD01. The sequence goes on from JAUIEZ010000060.1 coordinate 15,389, forward strand.
GACCATGGGCTCAAGGCCGGGCTCGTAGATGGGCACCTTGCCCGCCTTCAGGTTGCCGATCTTTTCCGCGTCGGTATCGACGCACAATACCTCGTTGCCCACGTCGGCGAGGCATGTCCCCGTGACCAGGCCGACATACCCGGTTCCTACGACCGTTACATTCATTCGCTAGCTACCCTGAATACTGCCTGTCGCGACAGATCGAAATGGGAATTTCGGGACGATTCAAAAGGCAAAAAGAAGGAAGGGCGCCCTGCGGCACCCTTCCTTCAGCCAATAGCGTAGTTTACCTTTTTCCGCTATTCCGATGAAGCCTCGACGGTCAGGTTTTCCCGGTTGGCTTCCACTGTCTTTTCCCCGATCCCCCGGACCTCGGCAAGCTGATCGACGTTTTCGAACGGGCCGAATTCATCGCGCCACTCGATGATCCGCTCGGCGATCTTCGGACCGACGCCGTCGATTCCGGCGGCCAGGGTTTCGGCATCCGCCGTATTCAGATTGACCTTGGCGGCCAGCGCGGCGCCGCAGAATGCCAGGGCGGCGACGGCGGACGCCAGGACGACGGAAATGCTCCTTTTCATCGTGAACTCCTTGTGAGTCGAAAGGTTGATCGAATGCGCCGCTGGATTGCGCGGCGAAGCGACCTTAGCGATTCAATGGAATTCGCGATGTGAACCAGTTCTCACGACGATTGTAACTAGTTACATTGGATGAACACCCGCAACGGCAAAGCGCCACGCGAAGACATGGCGGGAGGAGACTCCGTCGCCGAAACGCTGGCTGCCTACAGCCCCTTCACGGACTTGAGCATGGTCGCGGCGTACTGAAAGTTCTGGTTTCTGCTCTGGATCGAGGAGATACTGTTCCAGCTCTTGCACCCCGGGCATTGCCAGTGATGGGACTTGCCCGTGAAACCGCACTGGCGGCAGACATAGCCGGAGTCTTTCTTGAGCAATGACCCGATCATGCCCTCGAGAAGCTCGAGATCCGCCTTGTCCCGAGGCTTTTGCTTGAGTTTGAGCTCGATCAGGCGATACAGGCCGAATATCGTCGGATGCCGTCGCAGCCAGCGCACCAGGAACTCCTCGGCGCGGGTGCTGCCTTCGACTTCGTCCAACACGTCCACCAGAGCGAACATCAGCCGGACATCGTTGTGGCGGTCCACGGCGCCTTCGAGAAAGTTTCTGTACGCGCCGAGATTGCCTGTCGCCCGGTAACTCGTGGCGATGAGATCGAGCACCTCGCCGAGGTAATCGGCGTTGGTCGTCTCGACCTGCTTCCATTTTTCTATGGCCTCGTCGTGGTTGCCGTGCAGTGCCGAAAGCCTGCCGGACTGGATGATGGCGCGCACGCAGCCCGGGTCGATGACCCGGGCACGTCCCGCGTGCTCGACGGCATGCTCGTAGCGACCCTCGCGGATAGCCGTCTCGGCGATCTCGCAATGGTACTGGGCAATGACCGGCGCCACGGAATCGACGCCGAGCTCACCAAGCCGGCTGGCGACGAGAATGGCGCTTTCCCACTCCTTTTCCTGGTCGTAAATCTGCAGCAGGTGGCGATTGGCCTGCTCGCTGTGCTCCGACATTTCCGCAAGCTCGCGGAACAGGTCCTCGGCACGATCCAGCAGGCCGGCCTTGAAGTAGTCCTGGCCGAGTTCGAAAAGCGCCTGGGTTCGCTGCGACTCGTCGAGGTTGTCGCGGGCGATGAGGTTCTGGTGAATTCTCGTGGCGCGCGCGACCTCGCCGCGCCGACGAAACAGGTTACCGAGCGCGAGCTGCACCTCGACGGTTTCGGTATCTTCTTCGAGGGCCTTTACCAGCACCTCGATTGCCTTGTCGTGCTGCTCGTTGAGCAGCAGGTTCAGGCCCTGGTAGTAAGCCGTCGGGAGTTGCCGCTTGCCGGTCGTACTGCTCTTGCGTCTGGCGAGATGCGCGGCCATCCATCCGGAACCGGCGGCCAGCGGCAGAAGCAGCAGCAGCCAGATTGGATCCAATCAGGAACTCCTCGGCACGACCGATGTGCCGGGCGCCGCACCGGTGGCCGCCCGCTCGGCTCGCTGGCGCCGGCGACGTCGCCGGTAGCCGCTCGCCAGGGACGCGACGAACCCGATGACCACGCCGCAAACGAGACTGCCCAGCAGGAGAAGCGTCAAGGGCAGTTCGACGTCAATGCCGAAGTAGTATTCAATGCCGACGACTTGCGGGTTGCGAGCCGCGAAGGTCAGCCCGAACACGAAGACAGCGAGGAATACGAGAGCGAAAAACAGTTTCTTCATGATTCACCGACTGGCTTGACCCCCAGGGGGCCGTACCGGATCCCGTCCGGCGAATGATCAAGACATCGCGAACCCGGTCGGTCCTCCTAGTTCGCGTCCGAATCGATCCGCTCGTCGCGCGGCACCGTGTCCGTTTCCGATCCGGCATCCGTCCCGGACGCCGTCTCGGAAAAGGCCGTCTGGTTCACGCGCTCGCGCAACGACCGACCGGGCTTGAAGTGGGGCACGTACTTTTCGGGGACGGTTACCGCCGCCCCCGTCTTCGGGTTTCGGCCGACTCGCGGGCCACGGTAGCGCAAGGAAATACTGCCGAAGCCTCGTATCTCGATTCGCCGCCCGGTAATCAGCGCCTCACTCATCTTGTCGAGCAGGGTATTGACCGAGTATTCCACGTCCCTGTGCGCAAGGTGCATCTGTTCCTGGGCAAGAGCTTCGATCAGCTCCGATTTCGTAACAGTATTCATCTTGGTCGCACCGGTGGTCCCACGTCAGCACCTCAAAAGGCGCTCACGATGACTGCTTGGACAATTCCTCTTTCAGCTTGTCGCCCAGCGTCGAACTGCTCGACGTACCGCGCTTGGAAAACTCCTGCATGGCCTGCTCCTGCAAATCGATCTCGAGGGCCTTTATCGACAGGGAAATCTTGCGGTTCTTGCGCTCGATGCTGGTGATCTTGGCCTCGACTACCTGTCCCTCGGACAATACCTGGCGGGCGTCCTCGACATGATCGCGGGACAACTCGGTAGCCCGCAGGTAACCCTCGATGCCGTCGGCCAGCTTGACCACCGCGCCCTTGGCGTCGAGTTCCGTGACCGTTCCCTTGACCACGCTGCCCTTGCCGTTCTCGCTGACGAACGCGGCGAACGGATCGTTGAGAGCCTGCTTGATGCCCAGCGAGATGCGCTCGCGCTCCGGGTCCACCGACAACACGACCGCATCGACTTCGTCGCCCTTCTGGTATTCGCGCACGACCTCCTCGCCGGGACGGTCCCAGGACAGGTCGGACAGGTGAATCAGCCCGTCGATGCCGCCGTCCAGGCCGATGAACACGCCGAAGTCGGTAATCGACTTGATCTTGCCACTGATCTTGTCGCCCTTGTTGTGCGTGGCGGCGAACTCCTCCCACGGGTTCGGCGTGCACTGCTTCATGCCCAGCGAGATGCGACGGCGCTCGGAATCGATGTCGAGCACCATGACCTCGACTTCGTCTCCGACCTTGCATACCTTGCTCGGATGCACGTTCTTGTTGGTCCAGTCCATTTCGGATACGTGCACGAGGCCTTCCACACCTTCCTCGAGTTCGACGAACGCACCGTAGTCGGTGAGGTTCGTGACCTTGCCGAACAGGCGGGTCTTCTCCGGGTAGCGGCGCGGAAGATCCTGCCACGGATCGTCGCCGAGTTGCTTGAGACCAAGGGAAACGCGGTTCTTCTCGCGGTCGAACTTGAGCACCTTCACCTCGATCTCGTCGCCCACCTGCAGCACCTCGGAGGGATGCTTGACGCGGCGCCACGCGATGTCGGTGATATGCAACAGGCCGTCGAGGCCGCCGAGATTGACGAAGGCGCCGTAGTCGGTGAGGTTCTTGACCACGCCCTTGACGATCTGCCCCTCTTCCAGGGTCTCGAGCAGCGCTTCGCGCTCGGCCATCAATTCCTTTTCCACCACGGCACGGCGCGACACCACGACGTTGTTGCGTTGGCGGTCCAGCTTGATGACCTTGAATTCGAGCTCCTTCTTTTCCAGGTAGGCCGAGTCCGTTACCGGGCGTACGTCGACCAGCGATCCGGGCAGGAATGCCCGCACCTCGTCGATGGACACGGTGAAACCACCCTTGACCTTGCCGGTAAGCACGCCGGTGACGATGCTCTGGTCCTCGTAGGCTTTCTCGAGTGCCTTCCAGGCTTTGGCGCGACGCGCTTTTTCTCGGGAGAGCCGCGTGTTGCCGTGGCCGTCCTCGAGGGCCTCGATGGCGACCTCCACGCTGTCACCCACCTTGACGGTAAGCTCACCGTGCACGTCCTTGAACTGGGACGCGGGAATCTCGGCCTCGGACTTGAGGCCCGCATTGACAATCACGTACTCGTTGTTGGCATCCACCACTTCTCCGATGATGACTTCACCGGGCTGCATGATGGCGGATTTCAGGCTCTCTTCGAAAAGTTCAGCAAAAGATTCAGACATTTTGGCAGGAGAACACCGGAAGGTTCCGGCTTGGGGTTGAGTGTTGATATAAACCGGTTTTCCCGAAGGAGAGCCGGAACCGCTTTATCGCGCCGGGCATACCCGGGCAACCGTGACAAGGTCCGTCGCTTCTCGCGCGAACGGCGCCCTTGTCGAATTAACGCAACGCATCCAGGCGGGTTTCGACCAATCTCGTCACCGCGTCGACCACCTCGACAATGGTCATGTCGCTCGTGTCGATACGCGATGCGTCCGCTGCGACCACCAGCGGCGACGCAGCGCGCGAGGCATCCCGTCGGTCGCGCTCGCCCATTTCCTGGCGAAGGCGCGCAAGACTAACATCGAAACCCTTTTCCTTCAACTGTTTATAGCGCCTTCGCGCCCGCTCCTCGGCGCTCGCGTCGAGATAGATTTTGACCTCGGCATCAGGGAATACCGTACTGCCCATGTCCCGTCCGTCGGCCACCAGTCCGGGCGGACGCTGTTGCGCGCGTTGCAGATCGAGAAGTACCGACCGCACCTCGGGTACCGCCGCGTACAACGACGCGAGCTCGCCGCAACGCTCGGTGCGAATGGCCTCGGTAAGGTCGAGGTCGTTGCAAAAAATGGCCGGCGCGCTGGGGTCGGGAGCGAAACTCATCCGTAAATTCCGCGAAAAATCCGTTAATTTGTCGATATCATGGTGCGAAATTCCGTTATCGTCGGCCATGTACGCGAACACGCGGTAGACTGCCCCGCTATCGAGATAGTGCCAGTCAAGGCGCGCCGCCACAAGTCGCCCGACCGTTCCCTTGCCGGTCCCGCTCGGCCCGTCGATGGCCAGTACCGGCGCGTCATTGCGAGCCTGCATGGAGAACCTCCTCGATTCGCAGGCCCGCCGACCGGGCCTTGGTCACGAAATCCGGGAAAGAGGTAGCCACGTTCCGGCAGTCTCGGACCCGCACGGCGGCCGTGGCCGCGCCGCCGGCAACGGCGAACGCCATCGCAACCCGGTGGTCCGAACGGCTGTCCACTTCGCCGCCCTGGAGCCGACCGCCGCGTACCGTCATGCCGTCGTCGAACTCGGCGACGTCGATACCCAGGCGCTTGAGGCCGTTCGCCATCGCCGCGATCCGGTCGCTTTCCTTGACCCGCAGTTCCGCTGCGCCACGTACGGTGGTGTCCCCCTCGGCACAGGCGGCCGCGATGCAGATGGCAGGAAACTCGTCGATGGCCAGCGGCACCCAGTCGACCGGGATATCGATGCCGCGAAGCCGCGAACCCGTTACCTCGAGATCGGCCACCGGCTCGCCCGCGACCACGCGTTCGTTGAACCGCCTGACGGGCGCACCCATGGCTTCCAGCACGTTGAGTATGCCGGTACGGGTCGGATTGACCCCGACGCCCTCGACGACAACGTGAGAACCGGGTCTCATGGCGGCGCCGACCAGGAAGAACGCCGCCGAGGAGATGTCGCCGGGTACTTCGACCCGGGTCGCCTTGAGCACTTGCCCGCCGCTGAGCGAAACCCAGTCATCGCCGCGGTGCAGGTGGCAGCCAAAACCCTGCAGCATGCGCTCGGTATGGTCGCGGGTTACCGCCGGCTCGAATACGCGGGTCTCCCCCTTCGCATAAAGTCCCGCCAGGAGTAGCGCGGACTTGAGCTGCGCGCTGGCCACCGGCAAGTGGTGGACGGCGGGCGAGAGCCCGTCGCGCGCCGGGCCGATTTTCACCGGCGGCTTTCCGTCACGGGTTTCGACGTTAGCGCCCATGTCCCTCAGCGGCGTTGCCACGCGCTCCATGGGGCGGCGCATGAGCGACTCGTCACCGACCAGTTCGGTGGCAAAGTCCTGGCCGGCCAGCAGACCGCAAAGCAAGCGCATGGCGGTTCCGGAATTGCCCATGTCGAGCGGGCCCTCGGGCGCCGACAACCCCTTGAGCCCGACGCCGTGGATGCGCACTTTTCCCTCGCTCGGCCCTTCGACCTCCACGCCCATTGCCCGCATGGCCGCCATCGTGGCGAGCACGTCTTCGCCTTCCAGCAAGCCGGAGATTTCCGTCACGCCCTCGGCAAGGGCGCCGAGCATCACCGCGCGGTGACTGATCGACTTGTCGCCGGGCACGTCGAAGGTTCCGGACAGCGGCGGCGAAGGTTCAACCGTGAAATCGATATCGAAATTCGCGCTCATGTCGTCGAGGTCCGTCGCCTGTCGATCAGCAGTTCCCGGGCGCGACGCGCATTGGCGAACAATCGCTCCAGTTCATAGCCCTGCCCGCGTTCGACCAAGTCCTTTACCGCCTGCAAAACGCCGATGTAGTCTCCGAGCGCACTGCCGAGGGCTGCGGAATTGTCCACTGCGATATCTCGCCACATGACGGGATCGCTGCCGGCTATGCGGGTAAAGTCGAGGAATCCACCGGCCGCCAGTTCGAAGCAGCGATCGGCATCGGCACCGCGCGCGATATGGTCAACGAGCGCGAAGGCGAGAACGTGCGGCAAGTGGCTGGTCATCCCCAGTATGCGATCGTGATCCGTCGCGTCCATTTGTTCGACGACCGCGCCGCAATGTCGCCACATTCGCGTGACACGTTCGACCGCGTCCCGATCGGTACCCTTGCAGGGAGTGAGCAGCACGCGGTGGTCGTCGAACAGGTCGGCCCGTGCCGCGGCGACTCCGGAGCGCTCCGAACCGGCGATGGGATGGCCCGGCACGAATCGCGAGAAGCGCATACCCAACGCCTCGCGCGCGGACTCGATCGGGCCGACCTTGGTGCTGCCGCCATCGGTAACGACCGCTTCCGGTCGAACGGCGGGGGCGACGGCGGACAACACGCCGCCCATGGCGCCCACCGGCACGCCGAGAAAAACGACGTCGGCGCGCGCCGCGGCCGCCGTCGGGTCATCCGTGTAATCGTCGATGACACCCAGCGTCACGGCCTCGGCCAGATGTTCCGGGCGACGCCCGAAGCCGGTCACACGGTCGACCGCGCCCGCGCGTTTGAGCGCCAGGGCCAGCGATCCGCCGATCAGCCCGGTTCCGATGACCAGCAGGTTACCGATGGATGAGTCCGTCGCCATGTGCGTCGTATCCCTAGTCGACCGCCATGGGATAGGAGCCCAGCAATCGAAACAACGCCGCGTTCTCTTCCAATTCAGCCAACGTGGTTCGAACGTCGTCGTCGCTGCGGTGGCCCGCCATGTCGACGAAGAACAGGTACTCGAAGCGTCCCCGCCGCGCCGGGCGAGATTCGATGCGGGTCAGGTCGATGCCGTGCCGGGCCATCGGTTGAAGCAGCGCGAAAAGCGCGCCGGGTCGATTTTTCGCCGACAGGACGATGCTGGTCTTGTCGCGCCCGCTGGCGGGCACCGGGTTGCGGCCGATGACCAGGAACCGGGTGGTGTTGTCGCTCATGTCCTGGATGCCCTTTTCGAGCACGTTCAGCCCGTAGAGCTCGGCCACGTTCTCGCCGGCAATGGCGGCCAACCCGGCATCCGCGGCGGCGAGCCGCGCGGCTTCGGCATTGCTGGCCACGGCGCGCATCGCCGCGCCCGGTATATGCCCCGCCAACCACCGGCGGCACTGGCCGAGGGCCTGGGCATGGGCGAGCACCTCGCGCACGGCGCCGGCGTTTTCGGCGAGCGACAGCAGGCAATGTCGAATCGGCAGGTGCACTTCCCCGCAAATGGTCAGGTCGCTCTCGAACATCGCGTCCAGCGTATTGCTCACGCCGCCTTCGATCGTGTTCTCCACCGGCACCGTGCCGTATTGCGCGTCTCCGCCGTCCACGATGCGGAAGACCTCCTCGATCGACAACGCCGTCACGATTTCCACCTGGTGGCCGAAGTGCTTCAGCGCCGCCGCCTGGGAGTACGTGCCTTCCGGCCCCAGCACTGCCACGCGCGTACGGCTCTCGGCCCCGCGGCAGGCGGAAATAATCTCCCTGAACAGGAGCAGCAAGGACGCGTCATCGATCTCGCCGGTGCTCAATTCGCGCACGTGGGCAAGGATCTGGGCTTCGCGCTCCGGCCGGTAGACAACCGACTCGCCGGCGGCATGTTTTATTTGTCCGACGCGCGTGGCAAGCGCGACGCGCCGGTTGAAAAGTTCGACGAGCTTCGCGTCGATCTCGTCGATCTGGCCGCGAAGCACATCGAGTTCTTTGTCGTCAGTCATCGGAAGCAACCGAAAGTCTTGGGCGACGCCACCGGGCGACGCCCGCGCGGCACCCGTCAGATCAGGCGGGCTCTGAGTACTCCCTCTATCGACATCAGGCGATCGACGACATGGTCGGGGATGGCGCTGTCCGTGTCCACCACCGTGTATGCCAGCGGCCCGCGCGACTGGTTGATCATATCGTGAATATTGAGTCCCGCCTCCGCCATGGTAGTCGAAATCTGCCCGAGCATGTTGGGCACATTGCTGTTGGCGACCACCAACCGGTAGGGCGACCCGCGCGGCATGACCACCTCCGGGAAATTGACCGTATTGCGAATATTGCCATTCTCCAGGTAGTCACGCACCTGGTCGACCACCATCATCGCGCAGTTCTCCTCCGCCTCCCGCGTCGACGCGCCCAGGTGAGGCAGCGTGATGACCTTGTCGTGGCGTATCAGTTCGGGTGTCGGGAAGTCCGACACGAACCGTGCCGCGCGCCCGGCGTCCAGCGCCTGCAACACCGCCGCGGTATCGACGATCTCGCTGCGGGCAAAGTTCAGCACGGTGCTGCCGTGCTTCAGCGCCCCGATCGAATCCTCGTTGAGCATACCGCGCGTGCTGTCGTTGAGCGGCACGTGGAAACTGACGTAGTCCGAGCGCGACAGCAGGTCCGCCAGTGAACGGGCACGCCGCACGCGGGAGGACAACGACCAGGCGCCCTCGACGGTAAGCATGGGATCGTACCCGACCACCTCCATGCCCAGCATCAGGCAGATCTCCGCCACGGAACGGCCGATGGCGCCAAGACCGACGATGCCGATCGTCTTGTCCGGCAGTTCGGTGCCGGCGAACTTCTTTTTACCCGCTTCCACCTGGCGAGCGACCTCATCGACGCTGCCCTCGAGCGCGCGCGTATAGCTCCAGGCCTCGGCGAGGTTTCGGCAGGCCATCATCAAGCCGGCAACCACCAACTCCTTGACGGCATTGGCATTCGCACCGGGCGTGTTGAACACCGGAATACCGAGCGCGGAGAGGCGCTCGACGGGGATGTTGTTCACGCCGGCGCCGGCGCGACCCACCGCCTTGAGCGCCTTGCCGGGCGCGAGTTCGTGCAAATTGTGGGAACGCAGGAGAATGACGTCGGGATCGTCGATCGAGTCGACCACGTCGTAATTCGCCTCGGGCAGGCGCTTGAGTCCCTTGGGAGAGATATTGTTTAGAACGAGAACGTTGAATCGGGTTTGTTTCATCGGAAAAGAACGAAGCTCGGGGATTGAAAATCCTGTGCGAAACCGCGCGGATCAAACCGTCGTGGGATCAAGGAAATCGGGTACTGCCGGGTGGGTGACCACCCGCCGCGGCGCGGCGGGTGTCAGCTTGCGAGATCGGCACCGGGATCCTCGCCGTTGTCGCCGGTGCCGTTTTGATCTTCCTCGACCCGGTTCAGGCTGATGAGCTTTTCGTCGTCATTGAGGTTGATCAAACGGACGCCCTGGGTGTTGCGTCCGAGAATGGAGACTTCCGCCACGCGCGTGCGAATCAGCACGCCGCCGTCGGTGATGAGCATCGCCTCGTCTTCCTCGCTCACGAGTTGCGCGCCAACCACGGCGCCGTTGCGCCCCGAAGTCTGGATGGAGATGACGCCCTGGCCGCCGCGGTTGTGCAGCGGGAACTCGCTCACCGGGGTACGCTTGCCGTAGCCTCGCTCGGTACCCACCAGCACGTTCAACGACTTGTCGGCTTCGCCGAGAACGAGCATGGAAATCACGCGCTGCCCCTCGGCCAGGCGGATGCCGCGAACGCCCTGGGACACGCGCCCCATTTTCCGCACGTCCGACTCGCTGAAGCGCACCGCCTTGCCGCCGCTGGAAAACAGCATCACATCGCAACTGCCGTCGGTGATCGCAACGCCCACCAACTCGTCGCCTTCCTTGAGATCGATGGCGATAAGCCCGCTGGATCGCTGCCGGCTGTAATTTGCCAGCGAGCTTTTCTTGATGGTGCCGCCGGCGGTCGCCATGACGATGTGGTAGCCCTCCGGGTACTGGTCCAGCGTGAGGGTCGTGGTGATCTTCTCGCCCTCGGAAAGCGGTAGCAGGTTAACCAACGGCCGTCCGCGGGCCGCCCTGCCGGCCTGGGGAATCTGGTAGACCTTGAGCCAGTACACCTTGCCGAAATTGGAGAAGCAAAGCACGGTGTCGTGGCTGTTCGCCACGATCATGCGTTCGACGAAGTCCTCGTCGCGCGTCTGCGCGGCGATGCGCCCCTTGCCACCCCGGCGCTGGGCGCGGTATTCCGACACCGGCTGGGATTTCGCGTAGCCAAGGTGAGATATCGTCACCACCATGGTCTCGCGGGCAATCAGGTCCTCGTCGGTGAGATCCTCGTAGGTTTCCTGGATTTCCGTACGACGGTCGTCGCCGTAATTCTCGCTGATCTCCTCCAGCTCCTTTCGCACTTCGCGCTTGAGCCGATCCGGATCTTCGAGGATCTCGATGAGATCGACGATGGCATCGAGGATTTCGCCGTACTCCTTGAGAATCTTCTCCTGCTCCAGGCCCGTGAGCCGGTGCAGCCTCAGGTCCAGGATCGCCTGCGCCTGGGTGGGCGAAAGGTGGTAACGGTCCTGGTGCAGGCCGTAGGCAGATTCCAGGTCATCGGGGCGCGAGACCTCGGCGTTGGCCCGCTGTAGCATCTCGCGCACGGCACCCGGCGCCCAGTCGCGGCCCACCAGCTCGTTCTTCGCTTCGGCGGGGCTCGCCGAACGCCTGATCAGCTCGATGATTTCGTCGATGTTGGCCAGCGCCACCGCGAGACCTTCGAGAACATGGGCGCGTGCGCGCGCCTTGCGCAACTCGAAGATGGTGCGTCGCGTGACGACTTCGCGGCGATGGCGCA
>JAUIEZ010000061.1 GCA_030429665.1 Gammaproteobacteria bacterium
CACCGAGAACCAGGCCGATCAGGGCCGCGACCGGGACGCAGACGATGACCACCGAAAGGGTCTGCATGGCCGGCTGCCACTGTCCGAAGACGGCGAGGTAGATGACCCCCGTCGAGGCGGCGAGCGCCAGGCGCCAGCCGCGAATGTAGTGGCCGACGATGGCGACCAGGCACAGCACGCCGACCCAGGGAATTCGTATCGCGCCCTCCTCGCCGAACCCCGAAACCAGCGCGGACTCCGTCCAGCCGAGCGGCACGCTCATCAGCCAGGCGAGCGCGCGGGTCAGTTCCTTGAAGGTGAACAGTCCGAAGTCGAGCGAGAAAATAAGCCAGTTCGCGCCGCGATCGACGACGTCGATGATGGGCAGCCGCCAGCCGGCGGGGTAGTCGGCGATCCAGGGAAATGCGTCGCGCAGCGCGATCATGCCGATCGCGATGACGGCGAGCACGGTGACGAACCCGTACCTGGCGGTGCCGCCGCGCGATGCGCCGGGCGGATTGTCGGTGCTCAACGTCGCGGTCTCCGGGTAATGATGACGATCAGGGGCGGCGGCTGCGATCGTAATGTTCGATGTCATTCGTTGCGTCGCCGGACCCCGCGCGGTCCGGCGACGCCGACGTGTTCAGCCTTCCAGTCCTTCCATCCAACCCTTCCACACGGCCTCGTTGGACTCGAGCCACTTGGCCGCGGCCTCCTCGGGCGAGAGCTCGTCCACGTCGACGAGCGCTGCCGCCGCAGCAATCTGGGCGTTGGTGAAGTTTACCCGCTCGAACAACGCGAGCGCAGTGGGAAACTTGTCCTTCATTCCCGCCCACGCGGCCTTTTTCAGCCAGCCGTTCTTCGGTGCGCCGCAGTCGTAGGCCAGGTCCGGATTCATGCCCCAGGACGGGTTGCTCAGGCACTCGGGATCGAAATCCGGGAAGTCGATGAAGCGGCCTTCGTACTTCGCCTCGACCCAGTTGGGCGTCCAGTTGAACAGCACGATCGGTTCTTCGCGACGGTAGGCGGCGTCAAGCTCGGCCCAGAGCGTCGACGCCTGTCCCGCGTTGACGACGACGAAGTCCATGCCCAGGGCCTGGACCCGTTCGTTGTGGTGCTTGCCCCAATCGATCGGGCCGCCGAGGTAACGTCCCTTGGGGGCGGTCTCGACCGTGGCGAATTCCTCGGCGCACGCGTTCAGGGCCTCCCAGTCGGGTAGGCCGGGGCACCGCTCCTCCATGTAGGTTGGGTACCACCATTCCTCGCGGGTGATCGCGTCGTGCGCGCCGACGTCCAGCAGGTTGCCGGTGTCGACGAACTTCTCGAAATTGGTCTTGTGCGTACCTTCCCAGACTTCCACCTGCAGGTGCAGGTCGCCGTTCGCCATGCCGGCGAACTGGAGCTGGTTGTCCGACGGTACGAGTTCGACGTTGTAGCCGAGCTTCTTGAACAACTCGGCGGTGACGTTGGCCAGCACGACCTGGCTCGTCCAGTTGTTCAGAACGATCTTGATCGGGTCGTCCGACTCCGGCGCGGCGGCCTGTGCGGTCGAGCCGAAGATCAGCCCCGCGCAGGCGGCGCCGAGGATCGACATCACGACGGGACGGCGTTTGTTTGGTGCAGGTTTCATGGTTTTGCTTCCTCGATGATCGATTCATGGGGTGGTGGGTGGCTCAATGTTTCGGCGGGCGAGCGCGCATATCCGCATCGACCGGCGGCGTCGCCTGTAACTGGTACTGGATGTCGCAGGCGCCATCTCAGGCACGGACCCGTTTCTTGCCGGGATCGTAAAACGGCAGCGCCCTCGTCCCGGCGGCAATGCGCTTGCGGTGGTGGTCGAGCTTGCCGACCTCCACGGCTTCGCCCGCTGCCGCGTGCGACGCCTTGATACGGCAGAACGCGATGTTCGTTCGCAGGATCGGCGAGCGCGTCGCGCTGGTGACGACGCCGACCCGTTCGCGTCCGGCGTAGACACCGTCGCCCGCGGTCGCGGTCTCGTTGCCGTCCAGTTCGAGCCCGATCAGGCGGTGGCGCGAGTGCTCGCGCGCCTCGGCCAGCGCGGCCTTGCCGATATAGTCGTCCTGCTTGGTTTTCGGTACCGTGAAGCCGATGGCCGATTCGAACGGCGTGTGCGTGTCGTCGAAGTCGACGCCGGCGAACACCAGCCCTGCTTCGATCCGGAGCATGTCCAGGGCGTCGAGGCCGGCGGGCGCGATGCCGTGAGGTTCCCCGGCCTCGAAGAGGGCGCGCCACACGGCGTCGCCATGGTCCGGGTGGCACCAGAGCTCGTAGCCCAGTTCGCCGGTGTAGCCCGTCCTCGAGACCACCACCGCCGTGCCGTTCGCATCGCCGACGCGCGCGACGGTGAAGCGAAACCAGCCCAGTTCGTCGATGCGCGGGTGGGTCGGCGGCGTCCACAGCATTCCCGCCAGGATCTCGCGGCTGCGCGGTCCCTGCACGGACAGGTTATGCAATTGCGAGGTGCTCGACTTCACCTGCACGGTGAAGCCGCGATCGAGCGCCTGCCTGCGAATCCACTCGCCGGCAAACGGTTCCCCGCAGACTAGGCGGAAGCGGTCGTCTCCGAGCCGAAAAACCGTGACGTCGTCGATCAGGCAACCGCTGTCGTAGCACAGGCTGCTGTAGACGACCTGGCCGGTGTCCATGCGGCGAACGTCCCGGGTCAGGACGAACTGCAGCAGCGCCTCGGCGTCGGGCCCGAGAATCTCGAACTTCCTCAGCGCGGACAGGTCGAACACCGCGGCCCGTTCCCTGCAGGCATGGTACTCGGCAACCGGCCCGCCCGCGTGGAATTGCTTGGGTATCCAGAAGCCGCGGTACTCGGCGTAGTTTCTCGTGTGCCGCGAGGTCGACGAATGAAATGCCGTCTGTTTCGTCAGTTCTGTCGTTGATTCCGGGCTCATGCGAAACCCCATCGCTCTAGGAAACGCGTGTCGCGCCGGGTAGACGCGCACATGGATGTCGGTCGTGCGCCATGCGTTCGCCGGCGAGATATCGTCGGGGCAGGCCGACGTCGCACACACGAGTTCACGCTCGGCGCGAAACAGCACGTAGTCCCCGGCGCGTGACCAGGGCGAGTCGAAGTAAATCTGGTTGGCGGCATCGATGCCCGTGTTGAAGAACAGGTTGAGGGCCGGCCAGCCGGCGCGGCGGCCGACGCCGAAGCGCGCCAGCTCCTCGTTGAAATTGTCGGTACAGTTGACATGGCCGGGGTAGCCCGCGTCCTCGTAGTAGCGCGCCGTGCAGGCGAGACCGAAGGTGTCGTGGCGGCCCACGGTGTCCTGCATCACCTCGACAAGCGCCTTCATGTCCTGGTCGTAGAACCTGGAGTGAAGCCCGGGCGCGGGATAGCTCGCACCCATCAGCGTTCGCGTCGTCGTCGCATCGAGATGACGCTCGACGCCGTCCTGCAGGCGCCGCGCATCGAATGCCAGGAAATCCGAGCATTGCTGGCCGTCGACGTCGATGATCTGCACGTACTCGCCCGCCTCGACCTCGTAGGCCAGGACGCTGCCCGCGGGCACCGTGAACTCCAGGCGCGGCTCGGCGAACGGCTCGGGAAGACTCGGCGCGCCGGGCGGCTTCGGTGAGGCTCGCCGCACCTGCAGGACGAGGTCCGTCGGCGGTGCCGACTGGTCGGGCCGCATCGCCGCGCCGGGTGCGCGTACGACAAGGCGGGCGTCGTGCTGCACGATTGCCGTTGCGCTGGCGCCGGGCGGTTCGTCATGACCCAGCAAGGTGGCCTGTTGCGCCCGGCCGACGTCGAGGCCTTGCGCCAGCCAGCCGCGGCGTTCGGCGTCGGGCATTGCAGTCGCCGGGTCGATGGCGGGACGCAGCTCTGCCGCCAGCACTTCGGCGCCGGGGACGTTGTTCACGGGGAATGCGAAGACGACGCACGGCTGCCCACCCTCGGAATCGCGGACGGTCAACTTGTCGCCCGTCGACACCTCGATTGCCACGTAGCCGCCGCCGCGCACGGTGTATCGTTCCACGTCCGGTTCGGCACGAAGAAATCCCGGCATTCGTGGCG
Source organism: Gammaproteobacteria bacterium (assembly GCA_030429665.1). Lineage (GTDB taxonomy): Bacteria > Pseudomonadota > Gammaproteobacteria > Arenicellales > CAJQKF01 > BQJD01. The sequence continues at coordinate 4,031 of JAUIEZ010000061.1, forward strand.
CCGTGGTGACGTATCGGGCAGCAGGTGTCGTCACGTTAAAATCTGCTCCGGATGAGCGGTGACGCGCCAGGCGTCGAGGTAAATTGTGTGACTGATTATGTGGTAGTATGTGGTAAAAATACGTTTTGTCAATATTCTTATGTGGTTTTAGTTGGTTTTTCCTGGAAATCGTCGTCGAAAGAATGACTTTTCGACCGCGCATAGCGAGCAATGTCGCCAATGGCTGCCACGTGAGAAGATGCGCCTCCGACAGACGGGCGGCGCGGGTGACGAGTTACCCTCGTAGGACGCGAATCTTCCGTTCGCGATGCCTTTATCGGCTGGAGAAACCAGAGTGAAATACACCAAGCGGCAGCCGCGGATTCTCGAGATGCTGCGGCAGCGCGGCTCGTGCGATATCTCCGAGCTTGCGCACACGCTCGGCGTGTCGCTGGAGACGATCAGGCGCGACCTCAAGCCGCTGGCCGAGAGGGGCGAGCTGATCAAGCTTCACGGCAGCGTCATGCTGCCGAACTATGGACGCGAAGCGCGATTCGGCAAGCGCATGGAGGAAAACGTCGATGCCAAGACCCGCATCGCGGGGGCCGTGGCCGCGCTGATCGGGGACGGCTCGACGGTCATGATAGAGACCGGCAGCACGGCCAATTTCATCGCCCGGCAACTCGTCGCCCGTGACGATCTCACCGTGGTGACCAACTCGGTGGAGATCGCGCGAATCGTCGCCTCCTCGAACCGGCACAGGCTCTTCCTGTCCGGCGGCGAGGTCCGGCTCGACGACGGCGCCGCGCTGGGCAGTGCCGCGGTCGAGTACGTCCAGCGCTTCAACGTGGACTACGGCATCATCTCCGCCGGCGCGATCAGCGTTTCGGCGGGCCTGACCAACTACGACCCGCTCGACAGCGAATTCTGCCGCGCCCTGTTGGCGCAGGCGGCCGTACGCATCGCCGCGCTCGATTCGACGAAGTTCGCGCGGGAAACCCTGGTGCACGTGTGCCACCTTTCCGGTATCGACGTGCTGGTCACCGACCGGGACCCGGGGGAAGCGTTCCGTTCGGCCCTGTCCGACGCGGGTGCGCGGCTCGTCGTTGCCGGCGCCTAGTTTGCTCGACCAGGCGCCGCGGACGTCGCGAGAGTCCTGCCGCGAACCTTGACGGTTTGGATCGGGGAGATGAGTTTCGACGCCACCGAGCCGATGCGCTGATGGTGTTCTACGTCCTGCTCGGCTTTTTCCTCGACGGCAGCCCCATGATCGCCCACTGCGACCGCGTCACGACCGGGCTTCAATCCAGCGGCCAGTCATCCTCGCCGGACACCTTGCGCATCTTCGTCACCGAGATGTCGCGCTCGGCGGGGATGCCGATCATGTTTACCGAGACGATGTTGCCGAAAATGTCGTGGGCGACGCCGCGGAAGTTCTCCGGGTTGAACAGCGGCGGAGTGTGCCACCACAGGTCGTAGCCGAGTTCGGCGATGTGGCGGATCAGATTCGGCGAGTTTTCGCGGTCGTGGTTTTCCACGTACAGGGCGGGACGAAACCGGTCGATCGTGTCGGCGGCGCCGCGCAGCACGGCCAGTTCCATGTCCTCGACGTCGGCCTTGATCAGGCTGCATCGGGCGAGGCCGAGGCCGTCGATGGTGCGTACCGCGACCCGTTCTCCCTGCTCGACGTTGAGCATGGAAACGCCGCCGAAATTCCACGGCGACATCGGATCGATGATCGGCGCCAATGCCTCGTCGTCGGTCTCGCCCAGCATTGCCGGGTACGCCACCACGTTGGTGCAGCTGCTCAACGCCACGTTCGCGTTCAGCAGCTGGAAAGTGAGCCTGACGGGTTCGAAGGCGTGGACGCGGCCTGCCGCACCGACCAGCATGGAGAGCGGCACGGTGTGTGCGCCGATGTTGGCGCCGGCCTCGACGACCACGTGGCCCGGGCCGAGCAGCTGACGAAACAGCTCGACCTCGCCCCAGGAATACTCGCCATAGACGATCAGCGATTTACCGACGTAGAAGTCGTTGCGGTTGACCAGAACCTGGCCGAAGCGCGTGGATGTGAGGACGTTGAACTGGTCAGCCATGAATGGGCCGAATTCGCTGGGCTGGGAATACCCGGCGAGTTTACGCGACGATCGCCCTCACATCGAGCGATCGCCATAGCCGACTGCCTCGGTCAGATCGCCGTGCGGCGCCTGGCCCGACCCGGCTTGCCGGCAGGCTTTCCGCCTGCGCGGTGATTCGACCGCGTATTGTGACGCGATGCCGGATCGGCGGGACGGCCCCGCCGGCCCTGGGCGGGCTTGTGCTCCGGACGGCCCTGCGCCGGGCGATTGCCGCGCGATTCGGCGGCGCGCGCCCGGGTCGTGCGGCGGGAGTCGTCGCCTCGTCGTTCGTCGCGCGCCGGTTCGGCTCGGTCGTCCCGCGCCGGGCGGCCGCCGGCGTGTTCGACGACGGGCGCCTGGGCGCGCGGGATCTTCGAACCGAGGAGCCGCTCGATGCCGCGCAGGTAGACCTGCTCGTCCGGCGATACCAGTGAGACTGCCTCGCCGGTCATGCCGGCGCGGCCGGTGCGGCCGATACGGTGCACGTAGTCTTCCGGCACGTTGGGCAACTCGAAGTTGACCACGTGAGGCAACTGCTCGATGTCCAGTCCTCGCGCGGCGATGTCGGTGGCCACCAGCACGCGCACCCGGCCCGCCTTGAAATCCGCGAGCGCGCGGGTACGAGCGCCCTGGCTCTTGTTGCCGTGGATCGCGGCGCTGGCGATGCCGTCGTCGTCGAGCTGTTTGGCCACGCGGTTGGCGCGGTGCTTGGTGCGGGTGAACACCAGCACCTGGCGCCAGCCCCCGTCGCGGATCAGGTTCGACAGCAACGTGCGTTTGGACTCGGAATACACCGAGTAGGCGAGCTGCGAGACGCTTTGCGCGGTGGTGGTTTCCGGCGCCACGTCGATCTGCACGGGGTCGCGCTGCATGCCCGACGCCAGCTTGCGTACCTCGGCGGAAAGCGTGGCGGAGAACAACAGCGTCTGCCGCTGCTTGGGCAGCAGGCCGATGATCCGTCGGATGTCGTGAATGAAACCCATGTCGAGCATGCGGTCGGCCTCGTCCAGGACGAGGATTTCCACCGCCGACAGGTCGATGGTGCGTTGGGTGACGTGGTCGAGCAGTCGTCCCGGGGTCGCCACGACGATGTCGGCGCCGCGGCGCAGGTGCTCGATCTGCGGGCCGATCTTGACGCCGCCGAACACCGCCGAGCTGCGCAGCGGCAGTCGGCGGCCGTAGTCGCGTACGCTGTCGCAGACCTGGATGGCCAGTTCGCGGGTGGGTGCGAGCACCAGCGCCCGCACCGGCCGTCGGCCCTTGATCGGCGTCGACGACAGGCGTTGCAGCATGGGCAGGGTAAAGCCGGCGGTCTTGCCGGTGCCGGTCTGGGCGCGAGCGAAGACGTCGCGTCCGGACAGGACGACCGGGATCGCCTGTTGCTGGATGGGTGTGGGCGTGTCGTAGCCCAGGTCATTGACCGCACGCAACAGCGCGGCGTTCAGACCCATGGAATCGAAGGTCATTTCGGATAGCTCCGTGAAATACATGCAAGTGGCCTCGCATGCGACGGACAGAAAATGACGCAGGCGAGAGTAAGTGTGCCGTGAGTGGACGGCGACGGCGCGCCGTTAGTGGGAGGTCGTCTAGGCGGGGTCGGCCGCGTCAGCGGCGACGGCCGCGGCCCTTGCCGCGTGCGCGGGGGTCCTCGAAGCGTATCTTGAGCGGGTTGCCGTTGAAATCCCGGCCGTCGAGGCCGGCGATGGCAGCGCGGGCCTCGTGGCCCTCCATCTCGACGAATCCGAAGCCGCGGCAGCGGCCGGAAAACACGTCCGTGACGAGGTGTATCGAACGCACCGTGCCATAGTCGGCGAACAGTGCCGACACGCTGGCCTCGGTGGCTTCTTGCGGCAGTCCGCCGACGTAGATTTTTTTCAAGCCGTTGTTTCCAGAACGGGTGGACGAAGCCGGGGGCGGCGCCCCCGGCGCAGTGAATTCAGTCTTCGACGGAGACCCGGACCGCCTGCGGGCCCTTCGGGGTGTCCTCGACGTCGAAAGTAACCGCCTGCCCCTCGGCCAGCGTATGGGCGCCGCCATTGATGCTGGACACGTGAACGAACAGGTCCTTGCCGCCGCTGGTGGGGGAAATAAAGCCGAAGCCCTTGGAATCGTTAAACCATTTGACAGTGCCTGTCGCCATGGGTAGTACCTCTGCGAGAGTCGAATTGGTAGAAAACTGAAGAACGAAGACTCGGACAGGGCGAAGACAGGAAGTAAAGGCGGGCAGAACTACTGGCGAGGCGCTGTATAGGAATCGCGTTCGGCCGCGCAGCATACACCAAGCGAGTGATCAAAGCCATCGGTTTTCGCCCGGACCGGCCCGGCCGCCCGAGTCGCGGGGGGGCGTCGCGCGTCGCCGCGCCGGCGATTGCGGGGTACGATGTAATCGATTACATTTATTGCCGGACGCGATCGTCGTTCAGGACGTTCCCGGCCAAAGAGAAAACTTTATTCAGCGCCCGGAATCCGCAATGACATGCCCGCCGCCGGGCCGGGTGTCACGACAGGAGGAATCGAAGTGAAGCACCGCCTTTTCAACGCCGCGGTGGCCGCGGCTTCCCTGGCCGCGTTTTCCACCATGGCCGCGGCCCAGGAATACACCATCGGCCTGTCCAACGGCTGGGTGGGCAGCGAGTGGCGCACCCAGATGATCGACGAGGCAGTGGCCGCCGCCGAGGCCTGGGAAGCGCACGGCGTGACCGTGAACACCCAGATCCAGAGCGCCACGGTGGACGTGCAGGGCCAGATCGCCCACGTGCGCAACTTCATCAACCAGGGCGTCGACGCCATCATCATCAATCCCAACAGCCCGACCGCCTTCGATCCCATCTTTGCCCAGGCGAAGGCCAAGGGTATCCTGGTGATCTCCACCGACGCCGAGGTGTCGTCCAAGGACGCCATCTACGTCGGCATCGACCAGAAGGGCTGGGCCATGCAGTCGGCCAAGTGGCTCGCCGAGACACTGAACGGCGAGGGCAAGGTGGTCGCCATCAACGGCGTAGCCGGCCATCCCGCCAACCAGATGCGCGTGTCGGGCTACCAGGAGGTTTTCGCCGGTTATCCGGGTATCGAGATCGTCAACGAGTCCAATGCCAACTGGGACCAGGCGCAGGGCCAGTCCACCATGCGCACGCTGCTCGCCACCTATCCCGAGCTCGACGGCGTGTGGGTGCAGGACGGCATGGCCGACGGGGCGTGGAAGGCCATCACCGACGCCGGCCGCACCGAGCTGGCCGCCACCGGCGAGATCCGCAAGGACTTTCTCGACAAGTGGGTGGCGCAGGGCTACAAGTCCGGTGCATCCGTGAACCCGCCCGGCGTCATGGCCAGCGCGCTCAACGTCGCCGTGCATCGCCTGATGGGCAAGGAGTTCAAGGACGGCATTTTCGAAGGCGTTTACGGCAATGCCATTTACCTGCCGATTCCCTTCATCGACAACGACAACCTCGAAGAGGTGCATGGCACCACCGAGGGCAAGCCGGGTCACTACTCGGTGACCTCGTCGCTGTCCATCGAGGAGGCGGCGCAGTTCTTCCAGTAGGCCGTCGAGAATGGGCTGACAGGCCGTCCGCCCGCCGCGCGGACGGCCCGGTCCCGTCGGAGTAGCGCCAAAGTGACCGTTCTCGAAGCGGCCGACGTCCACAAGCGCTTCGGCGGCGTCGTCGCGCTGGCGGGCGCGAACCTCGAGCTCGCCGCCGGCGAGGTCCACGTGCTGATCGGCGCCAACGGGTGCGGAAAAAGCACGCTGTGCAAGATCATCACCGGCAGCGTGTTCGCTGATCGGGGCACCATCCGGCTGGACGGTCGCGCGATGCGCTTTCGCACCCCGAGCGAAGCGGCGCGCGCGGGGGTGGGCGTGTTCTACCAGGAACTGAGCCTGATCCCGCAACTCACGGTGGCGGAGAACCTGTTCCTGCGCCGGCCGCCGCGAAGCCGCGCGGGACTGGTCGACCGCCGTCGGCTCCGGCGCGAGGCATCGCGCGCGCTGGAGCGCTTCGCCGGCGCCATCGGCGACATCGGCCCCGATCACCTGGTCGCCGACCTCTCCGCCGACCAGCGCCAGGTGGTCGAGATCCTCAAGGTGCTGGTGGACGAGCCCCGCGTCATCCTGTTCGACGAGCCCACGGCCGCGCTCGACAATCGCCAGGTCGAGGTGTTTTTCGATCTCGTGGACGCGCTGCGCCGGGAAGGCCGCTCGATCATCTTCATCTCGCACCGCATGGACGAGGTGTTTCGTATTGGCGATCGGGTCACGGTATTTCGCAACGGCGAGTCGGTGGCGACCATGCACATCGCCGATACCGACAAGGACGAGGTGGTGGAGAAAATGCTCGGCACGCGAATCGAGGCCGTCGAACGTCGGCGCGACGCGCCCAAGGCGGCCGACGTGGCGATGCGCGCCGAGGCGATCGGCGGAACGCATTTCGACGACGTCTCCTTCGATCTTCGCCGCGGCGAGATTCTCGGTCTCGGCGGCCTGCACGGGCAGGGCCAGTCGTCGTTGCTGCGCGCCCTGTTCGGCGCCGACAACGCATTCTCCGGCAGCGTGGCGGTCGGCGGCGAGGTCTATCGTCCACGCGGTCCACGAGACGCGATTCGCGCCGGCGTCGCCTACGTGTCGGGCGATCGCGGCCGCGACGGCGTGTTCCCGGTGCGGCCCGTGTTCGAGAACTTCGTCGCCGCGCTGCTCACGCGCCGCCGTCGCGCGCGCCTGGACCGCCGCGCCCTGTCCGCCGAGGTCGGTGCCGTGGGGGACCGGCTCAAGCTGCGCGCCGCGTCGCTGGACGCATTGATCAGCGAGTTGTCCGGCGGCAACCAGCAGAAAGTCGTCATTGGCCGCTGGCTGGTCAACGAACCGCGCATCCTGCTTCTCGACGATCCCACCAAGGGCATCGACCTCAACACCAAGAGCGACCTTTATCGCATCCTCGACGAGTTGTGCATGGAGGGCGTGTCAGTGGTTTTCTATTCCTCCGAGGAGCGCGAGTTGCTGGCCAACGCCGACCGCATCGCGGTGTTCAACGGCGGCCGCGTCGTCGACCTGCTGGAGGGCGAGCGGGTCAGCGAGCTGAACCTCTACCGCGCGGCTTTCGCCGCCGAGGGCCATTGAACATGACCGGTGACGGGCAGTCGCAGGCGCGGCCGCGCTTCGAGTTCAGGCGCAACACGTGGATCCTCGCGGCGGGCTTCCTGGCACTGCTGTGCGCCGTCAACTATTTCCTTCAGGACAACTTTTTCGAGCCCGGCGTGATGGTGTCCAACCTCACCACCTTCACGCCGCTGATCCTCATTGCCATCGGCCAGACCTACGTGATCCTGGCCTCGGACATCGACCTGTCGGTGGGCGCCATCGTGTCGCTGGTCAACGTGGTGACGGTGAGCATCATGCATCACCTCGGCGGCGATGCGCTGGCGGTGGCGGCCGGCATCGGCGCCGGCGTCGCCACCGGCCTGGCGGCCGGCGCGGCCAACGGCCTGTGCGTGGCGGCGCTACGCTTTCAGCCCATCATCACCACGTTCGCCACCGGCACCGTGTTCGCGGGTCTCGCGCTGTGGATCCTGCCGGACGCCGGCACGGTGCAGGCGCCCGAACCGGTGTGGCGCACCTACAGCGCGTCCTTCGTCGGCGTTCCCTTCGTGATCTGGTCGCTTGGCGTGGTCGCGCTCGGCTGCTGGCTGTATTCACGCTCGCGTCCCTACCTCACGCTGATGGCGGTGGGCGGCAACATTCGCGCCGCATTCGGCAGCGGCTTGCCGGTCATGCGCACGCGCATCGCCGGCTACGTGATCTGCGGTCTGTTCTGCAGCCTGGGTGCGCTGGCCCTGACCGGCGAGACGGCCACCGGGGATCCGTTGATCGGCATCGCCTTTACGTTGTCGTCCATCAGCGCCGTGGTGCTTGGCGGCACCGCGTTGTCGGGCGGCGTCGGCGGCGTGCTCGGCAGCGTGCTGGGCGCGATACTGCTCGGACTCATCAGCAACGTCATCTTCTTCGCCGGCACGCCGTTCGAGTACCAGAACCTCATCCAGGGCGTCATCGTGCTGGTGGCGCTGGCCGGCGGGGTGTTCGTGTCGCGGGGCGGCGCGCGATGAGCGCGGCACGCGAACGTACGCGAAGCGGCCCGCGCTGGTACCGCCACTCGCTGGTGCTGACGCTCGCCATCATCGTGGTGCTGTTCGCCGCGGGCGAGACGCTCTCGCCCGGCTTCGCCGCGCCGGGTCAGGTGATCTACCTGCTTGTGACCGCCTCGCTGCTGGGATTCGTGGCCGCGGGTCAGAACCTCGTAATTCTCGGCGGACGCGAGGGCATCGACCTGTCGGTAGGCGGCATGATCTCGCTCGGCGCGCTCATCGCGGGCAACGTCATGGACGCCAGCAACGCGGCCATCCTGCCGGCGCTGCTGGCCACGCTGGCCGGCACCTTCGCGCTGGGCGCCGTCAACGGTCTGGGCGTGACGTTCCTGCGCATCCCGCCGCTTGTCATGACGCTGGGCATGTACGGCGTCATCCAGGGCCTGCTGATCGTGATCACCCGCGGCGTTCCGTCGGGCCGCGCCGCGCCGATGCTCTCGGCGTTCGTCAACGAGCCCCTGGTGCTCGGCATACCCGGCATCCTGTTCGCCTGGGCCGCGTTCGCCGCCTTCGTCATCTGGATGCTGCGCTCCACCGCGTTCGGACTTCGCATCTATGCCATCGGCGCCAACGAGAACGCGGCGGCGCTGTCGGGCGTTGCGATTCGCCGCACGCGCGTCCTGCTGTTCGCCCTGTCCGGCATGTGCGCGGGGCTCACCGGCTTCCTGGTGCTGGGATTTTCCGGCAACGTGTTCATCGGCGTGGGCGACCAGTACATGCTGCCGTCCATTATCGCCGTGGTGATCGGCGGCACCTCGCTGGCCGGCGGCATCGGCGGTCATCACGGCACCGTCGCCGGCGCCATCGTGCTGGTGCTGCTGCAGAGCATCCTGACCACCCTCAACATCGATCCATCCGGGCGCGCGATGATCTTCGGCGGCACGCTGCTGCTGCTCATGTTCTTCTACGGCCGCCAGCAGCGGCTTCGCGTGTAGGCGCCACGCGGCCGTGTCCCGCAAGACCATGAAGGACGTCGCGCGGCTCGCGGGGGTGTCCACCGCGACCATCTCGCGCGCCCTGGTATCACCCGACAAGGTCCGGGCCGAGACGCGCGCGCGGGTCATGGCCGCCATCGACCGAATCGGCTACACGCCCAACGCGCTCGCGCGCAACCTGCGGCAGATGCGCACCTCGACCGTCATCCTCCTGGTGCGCGAGATCGTCAACCCGTTTTACCTGGAGATCTTCCGGGGCGTGGAGTCGGCGGCGCGCCAGCGGGGCTACAACGTGCTGATGAGCAACGTCGAGAGAAGCCCCGAGCGCGAGCTCGAGTACTTCGACCTGGTGCGCCAGCGCCGCGCCGACGGCATTGTCCTCGCCACCGGAACGCTACCGGATGCGGGCGCCGGCGGCTCGTCCGACCTGCCGCCGCTGGTGGTTGTGTCGGAATACCTGCCGCGCGACGACCTGCCGACGGTTCGCATCGACAACGTCGCCGCCGCCGCCGGCGCGGTCGAATACCTGGTCGGCCTCGGCCACGCACGCATCGCGCATATCGCCGGGCCCCTGCCCGAGGTGCTGAGCCGGGACCGGCTCGCGGGTTACCGCGCGGCGCTCGAACGGGCCGGGATCGAGACCGACGAATCCCTGGTGGTTCGCGGCGATTATTCCACGCACGCCGGGTACCGCGCCGGCGCCGCGCTGCTGAACCGCCGCCGGCGGCCGACCGCCATCTTCGCCGCCAACGACGAGATGGCCATGGGCGCCATCAAGGCCGCGCGCGAGGCGGGCCTCGCGGTACCGCGCGAATTGTCGGTGGTGGGTTTCGACGACATCAAGATGGCGTCGGCGTGGGACCCGGCGCTGACCACCGTGGCCCAGCCGTGCGCGGACATGGGCGCGCGCGCCATGAACTGGCTCGCCGACCTGCTCGCCGGAGAGGCGTCGGCGAACGGCGAAGTCGTCCTCGACACCCGGCTCGTGGTGCGCGATTCCACCGCGCCGATCCAGCGATCGGCGTCATGATTTTTCATCTTTGCAACCAAGCGAGGGACACATGAACAACAAGCACCTACCCGCGGGAACGCTGCGCGTCGGCATGGTCGGCAGCGGCTTCATCGCACACTTTCACCTGAAGGCCATGCTCGGCGTTCGCAACGTCGAGGTGACTGGCGTCTACAGCCCGACCGGCGCCAATCGAAAGGCGCTGGCCGAGGCGGTGGGAAAGATGGACCTGGGCCAGTGCACCGCCTACGACAGTCTCGAGGACCTGGTGCGCGCCGACAATGTCGATGCCATCTGGATCCTGAGCCCGAACGATACCCGGCTCGACGTGATGCGTACCATCCACAGGCTGGTCAAGGAAAAGGCCGCGACGCTCGCCGGCGTTGCCTGCGAGAAGCCGCTGGCGCGCACCATCGCCGAGGCGCGCGAGTTCCTCGCACTGGCCGAGAACGCCGGGCTGAACCATGGTTATCTCGAGAACCAGGTCTTTTCCACCGCCGTGCAGCGCGGCAAGGAGATCATCTGGCAGCGCGCCGTTCCCGCCAGCGGCCGCCCCTACCTGGCGCGTGCAGCCGAGGAACATTCCGGACCCCACGAGCCGTGGTTCTGGCAGGGCAGGCGGCAGGGCGGCGGCGTCTTGTCGGACATGATGTGCCACAGCGTGGAGGTCGCCCGCTTCCTGCTGGCGGCGCCCGGCGAGGACCGCTCCGCGCTTCAACTCGTGAGCGCCAACGCCACCATCGGCCATCTCAAGTGGACGCGGCCGGAATACGCGAAGCAGCTCGGCGCGCGCATGAAGGGCGTCGACTACACGCGCCACCCGGCCGAGGACTTCGCGCGCGGCACGCTGGTGCTGCGCGACCCCGAGGGTCGCGAGGTGATCATCGAGACGACCACGTCGTGGGCCTATGTCGGCGCCGGCCTGCGCATCCAGCTCGAACTGCTGGGACCGGAGTACGCCATGGAGTTCAGCTCGCTGAACGCCGGGCTTAAGCTGTTCCTGTCGCGCAACGTCACCGGCAGCCGGGGCGAGGACCTGGTGGAGAAGCAGAACGCCGAGCAGGGATTGATGCCGGTGATCGAGGACGAGGCGGGCATCTACGGCTACACCAGCGAGAACCGCCACATGGTGGACTGCTTCCGGCGCGGCGAAGTGCCCATCGAGACCTGGCACGACGGCTTCGAGGTGGTGCGCATCCTCATGGCGTTGTACCGCTCGGCGGAAACCGGCCAGACGGTGCACTTCCCGGTGGACGATCTCGAGGACTACGTGCCCCCAGTGGCGCGGGAAGGTTGACGGCGCCGCGCGACATGCACGCAAACCCCGGCCTGGTGGCGGACATCGGCGGCACCAACGCCCGCTTCGCGATCAGCGACGGCGCGCGGCCGCGTGACGTCGCCTCGGTTCGTTGCGCGGACGTGCCGGACATCGTCGATGCCGTGAACCGGTACCTTCACGGTCGCGGCGGGCCGCGGCCGCGGCGCGCCTGCTTCGCGGTCGCGGCGCCCGTCGACGGCGACGCCATCGCGTTGACGAACGGACCGTGGGCGTTCTCGCGCGACGAAGTGCGGCGCGAGCTGGACCTGGAGCAGTTGCTGGTGGTCAACGATTTCGCCGCCCAGGCCGCGTCGCTGGCGGCGCTGACCGACGACGACCTTGCATTGATCGGCGACGGCCGTCGCGCCGCGCGCGCCACCCGGGTGATCCTCGGCCCGGGTACCGGCCTTGGCATCGCCGCGGCCACCCCCTGCGGGGAACGCTGGGTCGTGGTCGCGGGAGAAGGCGGCCACGCCAACTTTGCGCCCGCCAACGCGCTGGAGCGGCGAGTCGTTGCCCTGGTGTCCGAGCGTTACGGGCGGGTGTCCAACGAACGCCTGTTGTCGGGATCCGGGCTGGTCGAGATCCACCGCGCGCTGGCGCGAATCGATGACCGTGCGGAGGACGCCTCGTCGCCCGAGGCGATCACCGCGTCGGCCCTTGCCGGCGAGTCGCCCGCCTGTGCGAGGACCGTCGGCTTGTTTCTCGACATGCTGGCCTCGGTGGCCGGGGACATGGCGCTTTACTTCGGCGCCGCCGGCGGCGTGTACATTGCCGGCGGCATCGTTCCACGCGTCGCGTCGCTCGTCGATGCCGCGAGGTTCCGCCGGCGCTTCGCCGACAAGGGGCGCATGGCAGGGTACGCCGCCACCATCGCCAGCGCCGTCGTCACCACGCCGTACTCGGGACTGATCGGCGCCGCGATCATGCTCGACGACCACCCGGCATGAGGCAAGACGCTACTTGTACTTGCGGTACGCCGCGTTGTACCCGGTCTTGAAGGCGTCCTCGGTGCCCTTGCTGTAACGATCGTCGTGGCGCTCGAAATCGCCGCGCTTCTTGTCCTCGGCGTCGCGCCGGCCGAAGCGATAACCGTCGTCGTAGGCGTCGCAGCCGCGCTCGCCGTATTCGCGCTTGATCGACCCCGGGCACGCCGCGTCGTCGCCGCCGCAGCGCCTGTCGCTGCGGCAGGTGCGAATCTGGGTTTGGGAGTCGTCGCAATGCATGGCGAACTCGTCGCCGTCGCGGCACACCGCGCGGTTCGAATCCAGACCGATCGATTGACAGGTGCGACCGTTGCTTTGCTCCCAGGGCGTCTTATCGCACTGGGAAGCGGCCAGAACGGACCCGGCATGGATCGAGGCGGCGACGACGAGAATGGCAGTCATGAACCGGGCCGATCGTTTCACGGCTATCTACCCTGGGTTGGTTGAACAGCGGCGTATGATAACGCGCGGCGAGTTCGCGCGGTCATGCCAAGCACAAGGTAAAGAACCGCACGTCCGGCTGCGCCGCGCCGGTTCGGCGTTACCTTGAAACGATGACAGTGCGACGAACGATGGCAGGACGCGGGTCGGTCAGCGCGCGTAGCGGTCGTGCAGTCGGCAGGCGAGGATGGCGGGGGCGAGGAACCAGGGGTTGCCGGTGTAGTACGGTCGCGTGGGGAAGCCGATGCGGTCGAAGGCGGTGTCGCCCCCGGGGGCGCCGGCGGCCTTGCGGCCGATGCGCATGCCGAGGTAGCTGGCCATGCCCACGCCCGAACCGCAATAGCCCATGGCGTGGAACAGGCCGTCGTCCTCCCCGGTATGCATCAGGGTGTCGAAGCTGTAGGCGACGAAGCCGCCCCAGGAGTGGCTGATCTTGACGCCGTCGAGTTCGGGGAACAGGCGCACCAGCTCGGCATGCAGGCGCGGGGCGCTGCGCCTCGGGTCCGTTTCCCGCAACGATACGCGACCGCCGAACAGGATGCGGCGGCGATCCGGCGAGGGGCGGTAGTAGTACACCATCTTGCGCGTGTCGCAGACGACTCGCTCGGTGGGGAACAGCCGGTCCATGAGCGCGGGCTCGATGACGTCGGTGGCGATGATGTAGGAGCCGATGGGGATCACGCGGCGGTGCAGCCACGGCGTCAGCGCGCCGGTATAGCCGTTGGTGGCGACGATCACCCGTTTCGCGTTCACGGTGCCGCGCGGTGTCGCCAGCCGGAAGCCGCCGGCATGTCGTTGCATCTCCCGTACCGGGCAGCCGGTGACCAGCGTCGCACCGGCCTTCGTCGCGGTGTCGGCGATGCCGCGGTGATAGCGCCCGGGGTCGAGGCAGGCATAGCGCGGAAACACCACGCCGCCGTGGTAGAGGTCGGTGCCCAGTTCGCGGCGTGTGTCCGCGGGCGGCACCACGAAGGCGCCGGTATCCAGCACCGGGTGCGGCGTCTCGCACTCGCGTCGCAGCGACTCGAAGGCGCGCCGCGTGTGGGCGCCGTGAAAGCGGCCCGGCACGTGGAAGTCGCAGTCGATGCCTTCGTCGCGGACGAACTGCTCGACGTAGTCCCGCGACGCCTGGCCCTCGCGCAGGATGTCGCGCGCCAGCGATTCGCCGTAGCGGGACTTCAGCGCGTCGAACGACGGCTTCACCGAGGTCGACAGGTGCCCGCCGTTGCGCGTGCTGCAACCGTACCCGGCGGCTTCGGTGTCGATCACCACCGTGGACAGGCCGTGGCGCGCGGTCTGTATCGCGGCGTGCAGGCCGGTGTAGCCGGCGCCGATCACGGCCACGTCGGCCGACGCGGGCGGTTCGCCGCCAACGGGCATCGGCGGCGTGCGGTCCCACCAGTAGGGCGTGCCCTTGAAGTCGTCGGTGAATAGGTCGTTTGCGTGTTTCATGGACTGGCGGATGCGGTGGTCTTCAAGCACCATGGCGGCGTCATTCTCCGCCACCGTGGTTGCCCGGGCATTGGCCGTGCCGGGTATCCGGATCGGGAAGACTAAATTATCACCATCCGAGGACGCCATGAAGATCGCCACCATAGAAACCTTCACCGACCCCTTCGTGTGCTTTGTGCGCGTTGGCACCGACGACGGCGCCGAGGGTTGGGGGCAGGTCGCGCCGTACTGCGCCGACATCACCGCGCAGGTTGTGCACCGGCAGGTGGCGCCGCACGCGTTGGGGCGCGATGCGCTGGACGTCGAATCGCTGGTCGAGATCATCCCCGAGCGCGAGCACAAGTTCCCCGGTTCCTACCTGGCGCGCGCGATCGGCGGTCTCGATACCGCGCTGTGGGATCTCAAGGGCAAGCTCGAGGGCAAACCGGTCTGTGAACTGCTCGGCGGCACGCCGGGCGCGCTGCGCGTCTATGCCTCGTCCATGAGGCGCGACATTACCCCGGACGAGGAGGGTGCCCGCCTCGCGCGGCTGCGTGAGCGACATGGCTACGATGCCTTCAAGTTCCGCGTCGGCGCCGAGTGCGGGCGTGACGTGGACGAATGGCCGGGCCGCACCGAGGCCGTCGTGCCGGCAGTGCGCGCCGCGCTGGGAGACGACGTCGACCTGCTGGTGGACGCCAACTCGGGGTTCTCGCCGCGGCGCGCCATCGAGGTCGGCCGCCTGCTCGAAGACCATGGCGTGTGTCACTACGAGGAACCGTGCCCCTACTGGGAGTTCGAGCAGACCCGCGAGGTGACCGAGGCGCTGTCCATCGACGTCACCGGCGGCGAACAGGACTGCCACCTCTGGAACTGGCGGCGCATGATCGACATGCGCGTCGTGGACGTCATCCAGCCGGACGTTTGTTATCTCGGCGGCATGACGCGCACGCTGAAGGTCGCCGCCATGGCGCGTGCTGCCGGCCTGCCGTGCACGCCGCACAGCGCCAACCTGTCCATGGTCACGCTGTTTACCATGCACCTGCTGCGGGCGATACCCAACGCGGGCAAGTACTTGGAGTTCTCTATCGAGGGGCCGGACTACTATCCCTGGCAGGAAGGCTTGTTCGTCGAGTCGCCCTACGCGGTGACGGACGGACGCGTGCGCGTGTCCGATGCGCCGGGCTGGGGCGTGGCGGTTAATCCCGACTGGCTGGCGCGCGCGCGACGCCAGCTCAGCGAGGCGGCCTGATCCAAATTTGGCGTATCCCGCCGGCACGAGGCGCGACGGGCGCGATCGATGTGCGCCCGTCGCGTTCGACGCCGTCAGGCGGCCTTCCGCATCGCCCGCAGCATCCACGCGGTCTTCTCGTGCACGCGCATGCGATCGGACGCCAGGGCGACGGTCGACTCGTCGTTGGCCGCCTGGGCCCTGGCCAGCACGTCGCGGCACGTCTTCACCACTTGCTCGTGGCCATGGGTCAGGATCTGAACCATCTCCTCCGCCGAGGGAACGCCCTCGACTTCCTTGATGGAGGCGAGCTCGGCGAACGACTTGTAGGTGCCCGGCGCCGCCACGCCCAGCGTGCGAATGCGCTCGGCGATCTCGTCCACCGCGGTGGCCAGTTCGGTGTAGTGCTCCTCGAACATCAGGTGCAGCTCGCGGAACTGCGGGCCGGTGACGTTCCAGTGAAAGTTGTGCGTTTGCAGGTATAGCGTGTAGGCGTCTGCCAGCAGATGCTTGAGGCTCTCTGCGACGTCGATGCGGTCCTCTTCGGCGATGCCGATGTCGATCTTGCTCATGGAATATCTCCTCGAATTTACGGGTTGAATTGGTATTTCGGGCACCGGGCCCCGGTGCGATGAAGGTATTCTAGGCGGCGCCAACTAATTGAGAAAATCGTTTATTTTTATCTTTGTAATTGTCAAATACTATTAGAAATTTCATGGGCTCCGCACCGCGGTCTAGGGGGATATCGAACCGCTTCGCGACAATGACTAGTCGAGCAGAAACAGGCTGATTGCGGGCCAGTAGGCCACGATCTGCCGGTCGATCACGATGGTCGGATTATTCGCGAGAACTCGCCGGGGTTCGCGCGACGAACACGACCTCGCGAGCCGACCCGCGAATCCCGGCCCGGTGTCGTTATCCTCCGCCGACGATGCCGCGCCGCACCTGGTCGCGTTCGATGGACTCGAACAGCGCCTTGAAGTTGCCCTCGCCGAAGCCGTCGTCGCGCTTGCGCTGGATGAACTCGAAGAACACGGGACCGAGCAGCGTGGCCGAGAAAATCTGCAGCAACAGGCGCGGGTCGCCGTCGGTGGTGGAACCGTCGAGCAGGATGCCGCGTTTTTTCAGTTCGTCGACCGGCTCGCCGTGGCCGGGCAGGCGCTCGTCGAGCATCTCGTAGTACGTGTCGGGCGGCGATGCCATGAACGGCACGCCGCGGGCCCGCAGGCGGTCCAGGCACGCCGGCAGGTCGTCGCAGGCCAGGGCGATGTGCTGAATGCCTTCGCCGTTGAAGGCCATCAGGAACTCCTCGATCTGCCCGGTGCCGCCGGACGCCTCCTCGTTGAGCGGAATGCGGATCTTGCCGTCGGGCGCGGTCATGGCGCGCGAGGTCAGTCCCGTGTACTCGCCCTTGATATCGAAGTAGCGCATCTCGCGAAAGTTGAACAGTTTCTCGTAGTAACGGCCCCAGAACGCCATGCGTCCCCGGTAGACGTTGTGGGTCAGGTGGTCGATGGTGTGAAAGCCGCAGCCGGCGGGATGCCGGTCGACGCCGTCGATGAAATCGAAGTCGATGTCGTAGATGGACGAGCCGTCCTCGAAGCGGTCGATCAGGTAGATCGGCGCGCCGCCGATTCCCTTGATGGCGGGCAGCCGCAACTCCATGGGGCCGGTGGGGATGTCGACCGGTTGCGCGCCGAGTTCGAGCGCGCGTCGATAGGCCCGATGCGAATCGCGCACCCGGAAGGCAAGCCCGCAGGCCGACGGGCCGTGCTCCTCGGCGAAGTACGCGGCCAGGCTGCGGGGCTCGCGGTTGACCACGAAATTGATGTCGCCCTGCCTGAACAGCGACACGTCCTTGGATCGATGGTCGGCCACTCTCGTGAAGCCGAGCGTTTCGAACAGCGGCTCGAGAACGTTGGCCCGCGGGGAGGCGAACTCCACGAACTCGAAACCGGCAAGTCCCATCGGGTTGTCAAAAAGGTCTGGCATGTATCCGCTCCGCTTGCGACGGGTTCAATTGTACCGGCTGCGTCGCGCGTTCGTCGTCAGCCGGCGCACGATGCGCGCGTATCGGGCGATGATTGCCGACGGCCCGGGGCGAATTTCGAACCCGGCCACGCGGCATTGTTACAATGCGCCGGGCCGGTGCGCCCACCGGCTGAGAAATTACCGCTGAAAACCACGGGATCTACCACCTTGAGCCAGAACGAAAATCTCTACGCGCTGTTGCGCGGTCGCTTTCCCGCGGACCCGGACGAGTGCTGCATGGAACTGCCCGACGGTTCGAAAATATCCTTTGCCGACGTCGATACCGGCAGCGGGAGAATGGCCGGCCTGCTCCGAAACCTCGGCGTCGAACCCGGCGACCGCGTGCTCGTGCAGGTCGACAAGTCGCCCGAGGCGGTGCTCCTGTACCTGGGCTGCCTGCGCGCGGGCGCCGTGTTCCTGCCGCTGAACAGCGCTTACACGGCGCGCGAGGTGGAGTACTTCATCGGCGACGCGACGCCGCGGCTGGCCGTCTGCCGCCCCGGCGACCAAGCGGCGTTCGAGGCCATGTCCGCCGCCGGCGGCGGCACCCGCATCGAGACGCTCGGACCGGCGGGTGACGGATCGTTGATGTCGCTCTACGCCCGCGCCCCGGCCGACGACCTGCTGGTGGCCCGCGCGAACGACGACCTCGCCGCGATCCTCTACACGTCGGGAACCACGGGCCGATCCAAGGGTGCGATGTTGAGCCACGGCAACCTGTCCTCCAACGCTCTCGTGCTTCACGAGCACTGGGGCTTCACGCCCGAGGACGTGCTTATTCACGCGCTGCCGATATTCCACGTGCACGGCCTGTTCGTGGCCTTGCACTGCTCGCTGCTGAACGGCACGCCGATGATCTTCCATACGCGCTTCGACGCCGACGCGGTGATCGACGCGATGCCCAGGGCGACGGTGCTCATGGGCGTGCCCACGTTCTACGTCCGGTTGCTGGAGAACCCGCGATTCGATCGCGACGCGACGCGCAACATGCGCCTGTTCGTGGCCGGCTCCGCGCCGCTTTTACCGGAAACGTTCGCCGCCTTCGAGGCGCGCACCGGGCAGCGGATTCTCGAACGCTACGGCATGACCGAAGCCGGCATGATTGTCTCCAATCCCCTCCACGGCGAACGCCTTGCCGGTACCGTCGGTTACTTCCTGCCCGGCGTCACCGGGCGCGTCGCCGATGGCGACGGCAACGAGGTGCGCCGCGGCGAGGTCGGCGTGCTGGAGATCAAGGGGCCCAACGTGTTCAAGGGTTACTGGCGCATGCCGGAGAAAACCGCCGAGGAGTTTCGCGCCGACGGGCACTTCATTACCGGCGACAACGCGACCATGGCCGAAGACGGCCGCATCAGCATCGTCGGCCGCGCCAAGGACCTGGTCATCTCCGGCGGCTACAACGTCTACCCCAAGGAAATCGAGCTGCTGATCGACGTCATGCCCGGGGTGCGCGAATCGGCGGTGATCGGCGTGCCGCATCCGGATTTCGGCGAGGGCGTGGTGGCGGTGGTGGCCGTCGACGAACCCGCCGAACTGGACGAGGCCGGCGTCATCGATGCGTTGTCCGGTTCCCTCGCGGCATTCAAGCGGCCTAAACGGGTGTTCTTCACCCGCGAACTGCCGCGCAACACCATGGGCAAGGTGCAGAAGAACCAGCTTCGGGAACAGTACGCCGGGACATTCGGCGCTTGATCGTCGCGGGCGTCCGGCGTTACTGGATAGACAGCGACTCGAGGCGCCACACGGACATGTTGCGCGCCGCCTGCACGTCGTCATGGACGTCGTACGGGAAGATGACGCGCACCGGCCCCTTGTCGCCCAATGGCCCGGCATCGCTGTCGGTGGCGAGCAGCACCGGCCATCGCTCGTACTCGCGGGCCGGGATGACGAACCGGTAGCCGTCGCCGGCGACGGCCAGTACGTCGGCGCCGTCCGGTGCCGACAGGCCCGCGAGCAGGACGCCGGTGTAGCGAACGCGCCGGTTCAGCCAGGGGTCGTTCACCGCGTAGGCCCAGGTGCCGAACGCCTCCAGCGCCGTCGCGTCGAGTTGAACGGTTCCGCTGCCCGGAACGCCATCCACGCGCAGCAGCGACGTGCCCGCCGGCGCCGAGTCCAGTGCCGCGCCGATGTCGCCGGGGGAGCGAACCGCTTCCACGTCGACCGCCTGCGCAGCGCCGATGCCGGGACCGGACATGATGGCCGCGAAGATGGCCGCGGCGACCGACGGATAGATCTTCATCGTGTATTGCCTCCACTGCTGGTTGTCGTCACGGTGCCCGGCGCCGCGATCTCGACGAAGGGCATGTCCCTGATGCGCGCGAACTGTTCGTCCTGGCTGACTTTCTTGTACTTGACGCGGCCACGGTGCGCCCGGAACGCGGTCTCGACCGCCAGCGTCTCTACCGACGGCGCCGGCAGGTCATTGCGCAGGAAGAACGCGTTGACGCCGGTACTGTCGCAGCCCACCAGGCGGTATCCCTTGCGCGCGGCCAGCCGGGACAGGGCAAGCAGCGATGCCCCGTGGTAAAACCCGCTGTCGTGCTTTTCGTAGCGCACGAAGCCGGGATCGTAAGGGACGGTCAAGGATCGGGCCACGCCCAGGCTGGCGTTGTATTCGATGACGACGATGCGGGGATTCGCGACGTCGATGGCTTCGAGGAACCAGTAGTCGTTTCCGTCGACATCCACCGACAACACGTCGATCTCTCCGTCGATGCCGTGGCTCGCGATTATTCGGTTGATGTTGTCGACATCGAGGAAGGCGCGCGCGACCTTGACGTCTTCACGTCCCATGGCGCGGAACACGCGCCTCGCCAGGTCGCACTTGCTTGCCGAGCCGTCGATGAACAATCCGGAAAAACCCCGGTTGACGACCAGGTTGAGACAGTTGCAGACGTCGGGCGCGAAACCGAACTCCACGAACAGGCCGGGCCCCGGCGGCACGGTATTCAGCAAGTGGTCGATGACGCCGTCTTCGCGGTGCTGGGAGAACACGCGGTATTCGGCGCGGTTGATGGCCAGGGGTTCGCCGCGACGCCGCAACCGGAGGCGGCCGAACCAGCGCCGTACCCGGATGGAGATCAACGTGCCGGCGACGCTCTTCATGTTCGACCGCCCGGTTGTCGCATTCGCCGATGTCGCACCTGGCACCTCGTCGGATGGGTCGCGACCTATTATGCCAGCCACAGCCGCCGTCAGGCGCCTGTCGTCGATTCGGCGAGTCGTCTAGGCGAATCGACCGCGCGGGTTGCCTATGCCGATACGGCCTTGCCGCCGTGAAACAGGCGGCCCGGTCCGCGCCGCCAGGCGCGACCGCCGGCGAGTCGTAGTCCTTCCCACAGGGTCACCTGGTTGGCGCTCAGGACGGTGCGTCCGAGGTCGCGTTCGAGGTCCGGGATTAACGCCAAGGTCGGCATGGCGGTGTCCGGTACGAGCAGCGCCGCGTCGCGCGGCACGGACAGGCGGCGCGCGGCCGCGGCCAGCCGCCGGTTGCCCAGGCGCGCCGCCGCGGGGCCGGAATTGGCATCGAGGCTTGCATGGTCCACCACCTCGATACCCGCTTCGGCGAGCAGCCCGTGGAAGGCGCGCGCGGTGCGGTGGGGGTAACTCGACAACACGGCCACGCGCGCGATGCCGAGATGCTCGAGTGCGCTGACGAACGCCAGCGAGGTGCTCGAACAAGGCACGTGCAGCTTGCGGCTCAAGGCGCGCGCCTGGCGCCGGGCGAACGTTAGACCGTCGATAAAACTGCCGCTCGTGCACGCCCACATCACCGAGTGCGGCGATACCGGCGCCAGCGAACGGGCCGAGAGCAGCAGGTTGTCGATGGCGGCGGTCTGGCGCAGGTAGCGTGGTTCGTGCTCCCGGGCGCCGCCGGCGATTCGCACGCCGACGACGTAGGCGCGAGTCGAAGGACGCATCGATTCGGCCGCCTGGTAGTACTCGTACTCGCTGCCGGTCGGTGGATACAGAATGCCGAGCTTGATCATGCCTCGTGCGGGAAGTTGCGGGTTCGGGATCCGTTTCACCGGGCGCGCCACGCGGAAATTCTCAGTTCCCCGTGGCGCCCGGGAGGCGGAAAGAATGAACGATCCTCACCCCCGGTGTAAACTGGGTCGAACCGACGCGCCGGGAAACATCGATCGAAAGAGGTGACGGCGATGACAGCTGCCTATTCCATTGACCGATACATCGAAGACTTGCGTGAGATCTCCCGCGGTTCGTCCGACGAGGACGAGATCTTCCGCCGTGTCGCCCCGCTCGCCACGCGACTCGCCGAAGATCGGACCTGGCTCGTCGAAAAATACTACACCGCTGATCCCGTCCAGGGCTTCGGTGTGCATGTCCTTCACGAGGAACCGGACCATACCCTCGCGGTGATGGCCGTCGCGTGGTTGCCCGGTCGCGGAACGCCGCCCCATGACCACGGCACCTGGGCCGTGGTGGCCGGTGTCGAGGGCAATGAGCGGAACATCCGCTACAAGCGCGTCGATGACGGCAGCCGTCCCGATTTTGCCGAGCTTCAAGTCAAGCACGAGTTCGTTGCCCGCCCGGGTGACGTGGTATGCATCAAGAACGGCGGCATCCACCTGGTTCGCAACGAAACGGACTCGGTCACGGTGTCGCTGCATACCTACGGGAAGCACGTCAACCATACCAACCGGTCGCAGTACGATCTCGAGTCCAACCGGAAGCAGGATTTCATCGTGAAGATTGAATAGCGTCTCTCGCGGCGTGCGCGGGTATCGTCCGAACAAAAACAAGCAAAATCGAGGCAGGAAATGAAACGCGAGCTCATACTCAACGGCAACCCGATGGAAGCGGTGGTCGGATTTTCACGAGCGGTTCGCGTCGGACCATATATCTGTGTCGGCGGGACCGCCCCGGTCGATGCCGACGGCAAGACGGTCGGTGTCGGCGATCCGGCGGCCCAGGCCAGGCGATGCATCGAGATCATCAAGGACGCCCTCGAGCGAGCCGGTTCGGGGCTTCACGATGTCGTGAGAACCCGGGTGATTCTCACCGACATCGAGAACTGGAAGGCGGTGATCGATGTTCGCGCCGAGTATTTTCGCGATATCAAGCCCG
>JAUIEZ010000226.1 GCA_030429665.1 Gammaproteobacteria bacterium
TACGCGGCATGCGTTATCAACGAGCGGACCTGCCTGCGTGCATCAAGAATCCGGGACGTAGAGACCGGCGCGCCCGTCACGCTGTCGATTCGTCCCGAGAAGATCCGAATCGCCGCGATCGACGCCATCGATGACGCCGGTGCCATTAACGTGTTGCCCGGCGTCGTCACGCGATGCACCTACGGCGGGGTCAGTTGCACCTACGAGGTCGAAGTGGAATCCGGGTTCGCGCTCGCCGTCCGACAATCCGACGAAAACGTCGCCGACGCGAGACACGGGGAAGGAACACAGGTGAAGCTGTCCATCCCGCCCGGCGCCATTCGACTGCTCGAAGACTGATAGTGGTGAGCGTGGACCAGGCCCGTCATCTCGACCCACCCGCGAGGTCCGCGCATCCGGCGTTACCGGACGCATCGACGCGCGCCGGCGCCGACGCCAGGCAACGACGCGAAAGATGGTACCGGGCGTTGCTCGTCGGACCCGGACTGCTGACCATCGGCATCTTCCTGGGCGTGCCGATCGTCATCATCTTCGTATTCTCGTTCCTCTCGCCAGCAACGTACGGCGGCGTCGAATGGGAGTTCTCCTACGAGGCCTATCGCCAGTTTCTGTTCGATCGAGATATTTTCGACGAGTCCCTGGTTTTCAACTCCGCCTACCTGGAAATCTTCCTTCGCTCGCTGCTGCTCGCGGTCTTCTCGGTCGTCGCCTGCCTGCTGCTCGGCTTTCCCACCGCATTCTTCATCGCCACGCGGCCGGCGGCGCGGCGCAACCTGTGGATCTTCGCCATCACCCTGCCGTTCTGGACCAACCTCCTGATCCGGACCTTCTGCATCCTGCTGATACTTCGCGAACGCGGGTTGATCAACAACACGCTGATTTGGCTCGGGGCGATCGACGAGCCGATCCCCATGATGTACACGGACTTCTCCATGGGGGTCGGGCTGGTATACAGCTACCTGCCGTTCATGGTGCTTCCCTTGTACGCCAACCTCGAGAAACTCGACTTCAGACTGCTCGAAGCCGCCCACGACCTCTATGCCAGCCGTTGGCGCGCGTTTCGGTGGGTCGTGCTGCCGCACGCCAAGTCCGGAATCATTGCCGGCAGCGTTCTCGTGTTCGTGCCGAGTCTCGGTACGTTCCTCGCGCCGGACCTGCTGGGCGGCGGCAAGCGACTGATGATCGGCAACCTGATCCAGCTGCAATTCATGAGCAGTCGCAACTGGCCGTTCGGTGCGGCCGTCGCCGTGATCCTGCTGGCGTCGATCATGGCGATCCTCGTCGCCTACGTTCTCTACAACAACCGGCAGGCGTCCGTTCAACCGGAGGACAAGCCGTGAGCGGACGGGCGGGACGCACGCGGATCGGAAGATTCCCGGGCTTCGGAACCATCGCCTGGGTTTGCCTGGGTTGCCTGTACCTGCCCATCCTCATCCTCGTGGTGTTCTCGTTCAACGCCAACCGCGCCGTGACCATCTGGTCGGGCTTCAGCGTGGACTGGTACCTGCGGGCGGCCGAGAACGACGGTTTGCAACAGGCGGCCGTCAACTCGCTGATCGTCGCCGTGATCGCGACGCTCGTCGCGACGGCGATGGCGACCGGCATCGCCCTGGCCACGAGCCGGGGGCCGGTGTTTCGCGGCACGACGGCCATCCTCGCCGTGGTCAGCATGCCGATGATGATTCCCGAGATCGTCATCGCGGTCGGCACGCTGTCATTCTTCGTGCTCGCCGGAATCAAGCTGGGCCTTGGGAACGTGATCATCGCCCATTGCGTGTTCTGCATTCCCTTCGCCTATCTGCCGATTCGCGCGCGGCTGCAGGTCATGGATCCGAGGCTGGACGAGGTGGCCAGGGACCTCTACGCCTCGTCGTGGAATACGTTTCGACTGATCACGTTTCCACTGCTGCTACCGGGCATCCTGTCGGGCGCGATGCTCGCGTTCATCATATCCCTCGACGACTACATCATCACCGCGATGGTGGGCGGCGCGGGAACCAGCACGTTGCCCATCTACGTTTACACGATGCTTCGCCTGGGCGTTACGCCGGAGATCAACGCGATATCCACGGTGCTGCTCGCCGTCTCGGTCGTCTTCGTCTCCGGTTCCTATTTTCTTGGTCGCAAGGGCAAGTCCTCGCCCTGAAGACGCCGGTTCAAGCCAAAAAACCATGTAGGGAGGAGAAATGAAAGCCAAGTCCGTAATCTTGAATGCCACGATCGCCGGCGCGTTGTCCATCGCGCCCGCGGCCGGACTCGCCGAGGGGGAGCTGAACATCTTCAACTGGGGGGAATACACCAGCATGGAGATGATCGAGAAGTTCGAAAAGGAGTACGACGTTTCCGTTACGATCGACGCCTACGATTCGAACGAGACCATGCTGGCCAAGATCAAGGCCGGCGCGACCGGCTACGATATCGCCGTGCCGGGTGACTACATGGTCGCGATCATGATCGAGGAAGACATGCTCGAGAAAGTCGAGCCCAACCAGATGCCGAACTACGAGAACCTCGACGAACGCTGGAAGAACGTCTACTGGGATCCCGGCAATCACTACTCCATTCCGTGGAACTGGGGAACGACCACGTTCGTCATCAACACGAACGTGTACAAGGGCGACATTCACACCCTCGCGCTCTTGTTCGACCCGCCGCCCGAGTTACAGGGACGAATCAACCTGCTGAGGGACGTGAACGACGTGATCAACGCCGCGCTTCGCTACCTCGACCTGCCCCGCTGCAATTCCAACCCCGACGACCTGCGCAAGTTGCTGGATCTGCTGATCAATGTGAAGCCGCATATCAAGTCGTTCGCCTACGAGTCCAAGGAGCTGATCAATTCGGGCGAGGTGGATATCGCCCAGATATGGAACGGCTTCTCCCTGCGCGCGCGGCGCGAGCGGCCGGAGATGCACTACGCTTATCCACGCGAAGGCTTCACCGGCTGGATGGACAACCTCGTGGTGCTCAAGGATGCCGAGAACCTCGAGAATGCCAAATTGTTCCTGAACTTCATGATGGACCCCGAAAACGCGGCGATGCAGTCCAACTTCACCGCCTATGCAAACGGGGTCAAGGGCAGCGAACAATACATCTCGGCGGAAATCCTCGAGTCTCCCGAGTACCAGCCGCCCGAATGGGCGCCCGAGCCGGAGTTCGTTCCACCCTGCGGCCCCGAAGTCGTGAAGATGTACGACCGTATCTGGACAAACTTCCTGAAGTAGCCGCGACCGGAACGCCGGACCGGCCCGACTCTCGGACTTTCCCGGTCCGGTGCGCGATACCGGGGGGTATGGCGCACCGGACACAATCTGGCAATGGATCAAATCATGCACAGAGCTTTGCACCCGCAGTGGGATTCGCTGGATATCGGCGCATTGCTGCAACTCCCGACCGCCGTTCTGATCATCGACGCGACGAACAGCGTGCTATCGCCGGAAGGCGCGCAAACGGAGACCCGGTTGTGGGAACGAAGCCGGGGCCCGAAGGGTTCGGTCGCCGCCATCAAGCAGTTGGTCGGCGCGGCCCGTCCGTCCGGCGCAAAGGTGATCTGGTTCCGGTACGAGTATTTTCGCGACCACTACCCGGCGACGCCGATGGACCGTGCCCAGTACCGTTACCTGTTCGGCGACCTCGACTGGCCGGAGGAGAAGAGGCGCTGGGACTCGGAACTCTTCGACGAACTCGAGTCGGCGAGGGACCCGGCCGACTTCGAGATCGTCTACAAGAGCTTCGGGAACATTTTCCTCGGTACGCCGCTGGCCCAGGTGCTCACCGCGCTCGGCATACGCACGCTGTTGCTGGCGGGATACCATCTCGACGAATGCGTCGAGCAGGCGGCGAGGACCGCGCGCGATTTCGGCTTCATGCCGATCGTCCTGGAGAACTGCTGCCTGTGCGCGGATGCCGCGGACGAGAAGCCGGCCATTCGGCGGATAGAGGCACACTGGGCGCCGGTGCTGACGTCAGATCAAGTCAGTTCGCTATTCGACTCGCAAGACCCGCTCCGATCGCCGGGGTGATGTGCTCGATTGGACGGCGTCGGTGACTGGCGGTGGAATGTAGACCGGCCATGCCCTGGCGACCTGGAACACCGAGATAGCCAACTCCGT
>JAUIEZ010000227.1 GCA_030429665.1 Gammaproteobacteria bacterium
GCCGTCGACCAGGCCGCGCAGCAGGCTGCCATAGGGAAAGTTGATCGACACCGCATCCACCGGTGCCGGCACCTCATCCGGAACGGCGAGCGCGTCCCCGACAACGAATCGGACGTTGCGCGGGTATCGCCGTCGCGCGCCGCGCAGCCGGTCGAGATTCGTGTCCAGTCCGATCACGCCGATCTCCGGTGTTCGCCGGGCAAGCGTGATCGCGTAGGTTCCGTCGCCGGTGCCGACATCGACGTGCACCCGGTCGTAACCAGCCGCCCAGCGCTGCAGCGCCGATGCCGTACCGGCCCGCTGCTCGATGGCATGGAGTACCATACCGCCGCCTTTCCTGAAGAAGCGAAATGCCACGTGCAGGAAAGGCAGGCCGGCGGGGCGCGCGGCGCGTACCTGGAGGGTCTTCGGTTGCAGCGGGGTCAGTAGCCGTCGAGGACCTTGGGGTTCCGGCGGAGTCGCGCCGAGAGCACGACAATGGCACGCAGGAAAACCGCGAGCGCATCGCGCCGCGGTCGGTGCCGAGATGGAATGACCGACGCCTGGTTACGGTTTACCGATCGCCATGCACGGGACCGGCGTGTGGAGGCCTAGCTGGGAGGTCGGATGTGGCTGATCATGCGCTGCCGTCTCCGGGCAATGGGGCCGGCATTGCACCAGCCTCGCGTCATTGCAGCATACCACGCGTCGGCATCGACCCCGACGGTAAAAATCGCGGCATGGTTCGTGCATGTCACGATCGTGATGGCACCCTGAATTGGCCATGGTTTACGATGGCGGGTGCGGGAACCGCCGCACTGTGATCGCACTGGAGGAAAGCGACCATGACAGACCAACCACATGACGATCATGACGCAGGTATCGGCGACTCGGCCACCGGCGCTTCGACCATGAGCCGCCGCAGGCTGCTCGGTGCCGGGGCGGGACTCGCCGGCGCCGCGATCATCGGCACGGCCGTGGCGCGCAACAGCGACTGGGGCGCGTCTACCAATCTCCGGGCCCAGGACGACGCCACGCCTGCGGCCAGCCCGGCGGCATCGCCGGCAGCCACCCCCGAAGGCGCCGGCGCCGCCAGCGTGGAGCTGACCACGGTTGATATCGCCTTCGAGCCGACCGAATTCACGATCGCGGCGGACACGGACGTCACGATCACCGTCACCAACGCGGGCGTGCTGCAGCACGACTTCGTGGTTGAGGACACCGATTTCGCGACCGACCTGCTCAACGGCGGCGACAGCACCGAGATCGTGGTCAACCTGCCGGCGGGCGAGTACACCTACTTCTGCTCGGTGCCCGGCCACCGCGACGCCGGTATGGAAGGCACCCTCACCGTCGAGTAGTACCCTTTCACGACAATGGCTTCGCATTAGAAAAAGCGTTCGCGTACGGGAGGGGCTTGTCCCCTCCTTCATTCTTGGCAAACCAGCCGGCCCGCACGCGAAACGCCTTCCCTTCCCGATCCTCGGATGCGCGGGCCGGCCTGCACACCGGGAGTTACCCCGCGTCACGCGCCGGACCGGTCACCTCGAACGATGCGCCAAGTGTCGCCGTCGAATCGCCCCCGACCCAGACATCGAACGTTGCGGCGTCCTGCACCCAGCCCTTCGCCGCCGCGTTCCAGTAGCGCAATTCCTTCGGGCCCAGCGTGAACTCGACCCGCCGCGTCTCGCCGGACGCCAGCGATACCCGCTGGAATCCCTTCAGGTCCCGCACCGGCCGCGACGACGTGCCGTGGCGCTGGTGGATGTACAACTGTGCGACCTCCTCGACCGGCACGCTGCCGTTGTTGACCACCTCCACCGTCACCGTCACCGACTCGCCAATGGCGATCTCGCTCCGATCGAGCGAGAGGTTTCGGAACTCCGAGTCGCCGTAGGTGTAGCCGTGGCCGAATGGGTAGAGCGGCGTGCTCGCCTCGTCCCAATAGCGTTTCCCCTGGTTCTCCGGGTCGTGCGAGACGGTGTGGTTGTAGATCATCGGTATCTGTCCCACCGTGCGCGGCCAGGTGAACGGCAGCCTGCCGCCCGGCGCGACATCGCCGAACAGCAGATTCGCCACCGCCTCGCCGCCTCGCGTGCCCGGGTACCAGATGTCGAGGATCGCCGGCACGTTCTCCGCCGCCCAGCGCAAATCCAGCGGCCGCCCGTTCATCACCAGCAACACCACCGGCGTGCCGGTCGCCGCCACCGCCTGCAGCAGCTCCAGTTGGCGACCGGGCAGCTCCAGCGACGATCGCGAGGACATCTCGCCGATCATGTTCTGCCACTCGCCGACCACGACCACGGCGACATCCGACGTCCCGGCCAGCGCGACCGCCCGCGCCAGCTCCAACTCGTCGTCGAATCCCTCCGGATCGACCGGCGCATTGTTGCCGAACATGTCGAACATGGAAGGGAACGTCCGCTGCGCGGGGCGGATCCCCGGCGCGTAGTCCACGACGACTCCATCCCCGACCCGATCCCGGATGCCCTCCAGCACCGTGACCGTCTCCTCCAGGTCGAAGTCGAAGCACCACGGGCCGATGGTGTCCCGCTTCGAGTCGGCCAGCGGCCCGATCACGGCGATCCGTTCGAGCGCGCCGGCATCCAGCGGCAGCAGGCCGTCGTTCTCCAGCAGCACCGCCGCCTTCTCGGCCGCGATGCGCGCGGTGTCGCGGTGTGCCGGGTCGTTCAACACCTCGCGAGCGCGGTCCTCATCGACGTACGGCTCGTCGAACAGTCCCATACGGAGCTTCGCTTCCAGCACGCGCCGCACGCTGGCATCGAGCGTCGCCTCGTCGACCGTCCCCCGCGACACCAGGTCGGCAAGATGGTCGTAGACGGGCTCCGAGACGGCCATCTCCATGTCGCACCCGGCGGTCAGACCACGCGCGGCCGCGTCCGGCGCATCCTTCGCGAATCCGTGCGCCTCGAGATTCTTCACCGCGTTCGCGTCCGAAACCACGAACCCTTCGAATCCCCACGTCTCCCGCAACACTTCGGTGAACAACCAGCGGTTGCCGGTCGCGGGAATGCCGTTGAGATCCATGTAGGCGGTCATCACGTTGCCGGCGCCGGCCTCGACCGCCGCCTCGAACGGCGGGAAGAAGGTGTTCCACATCTCGTAGTCGGATATATTCGCCTCGTCGTAGTCGCGCCCGCCCATCGCCGCGCCGTAGCCGGCGAAGTGCTTCGGGCCGGCGATAATGCGCTCGTCCGCGCCGATGCCCTCGCCCTGGAAGCCGCGCACCTGCGCCACCGCGACCGCCGCGCCGAGGTACGGGTCCTCGCCGGCGCCCTCGATGATGCGCCCCCAGCGCGGGTCGCGCGTGAGGTCGACCATCGGCGCGAAGGCCCAGTGGATGCCCACCGCCCGGGCCTCGCGCGCCGCGACGGCTTGTCCCGCTTCGATGGTGGCGGGATCCCACGTCGCCGCCATGGCGATCGGGACCGGAAAGATCGTGCGCAGTCCGTGGATGACATCGAACCCGAACAGGAGCGGGATGCCGTGCCGGTTGCCTTCGATGGCCAGCTTCTGCAGCCGGTTGGTCTCCGCCGGGTCGTTGACGAAGAGCAGCGCACCCGCGCCGCCCCGCGCCAGTGCCGTCTCGACCATGGCGGGCTGGTTCGGGATGTGAAGGTCGTCCCCGGACTCTCCCGTGGTGTCACGCATGAACCCGAAGTAGAAGTACTGCGTCAGTTGACCGGCTTTCTCCTCGACGGTCATGCCGGCCAGCAGCGCATCGGCCTTGGCGCGGATCGTGTCGTCGTCACGAATCAAGGTGGTCATCGTATCCCTCCCCGCCATCACGGTTCCTGCCATGTTTCGGTGCAGGCAGTATAGCCTCCATGTCCGGCGCACCACCGACGGCGATGGCCGCGGGGACCGCTACCAGACCCCTATCATCCTGCCCGGGCACAAGGCCCTGGCCTACCGGGTGGCGGGGGAGCCGGACCTATCCGTTGGCTCCGTCTCCACCATGACGCTGGTCGGCAACAGGCACTGCTAGACCATCGGACAGGCTGATACCTGCGGCAGGTCCTCCTCTTCTCCGACTACACATTGAGTTTCCTGTTGCGGCACTGCCGCCAGGTGGTCCCGACAGTGGTCCCGACATCGGAAGTGATTTGGAC
>JAUIEZ010000062.1 GCA_030429665.1 Gammaproteobacteria bacterium
GTCCCCTGTGCTATTCGATCGCCGCCATATTCGTAGCGCATCGCCCGATTTCCGGGATCCAGCCGATTCACCTCGCGGCGGGCACCCAGCTCGCCGCGGCATCCCTTCTCTGGCCGCTGGCCTTGGCGACCGGACACTTCTACCCCATCTGGTCGGAACTGTCGCTACAGAACCTGCTTATCGCCGTCCACGGCATCATCGCCTCGCTTGCCTACATCATGTTCTTCCGCATCGTGGCACTCGCAGGCGCCGTGTTCTACAGCTACAGCAGCTACCTGATCGCCGCCACCGGCATTGGCTGGGGGATGTTGATCTTCGGTGAACGGCACGGCATCGAGTTCGCACTCGCGGTCGCGCTCATATTTGCCGGACTGGCCGTCGTCAATTCGCGCCAGTCGGCGGCCTCATAGGTACCAGGCCCCGTTCATCGATTACCGTTCAGGAGGGAGTCGACATCGAATCGGTCGCCAGGCGTATGAGGTTTCGCGGCACCCTGCCATCGAGGACATCGCCCAGGTTGTCTCTCGCCGCGCGCGAAACTTCCCGCAGCACGCCGCCGCCGAATCCCGCAACGTGGGGAGTCAGAATAACGTTGGGCAGTGCGCGAAGCGGGTGATCCACCGCCAGCGGCTCCTCGGCGAACACGTCGAGGCCGGCGCGGGCGGGGCGGCCCGCGCGCAAACCCTCGAGCAGCGCCGGCTCGTCGACGACGCCGCCGCGGGAGATGTTGACCAGGCTAACGTCCTCTTCCATCAGGGCGAACTGCCGCGGTCCTACCATTCCGCGTGTCGCCGGCGTCAACGGCGTGCACAAAACGACCGATTCGCATTTTCCGATCAGCGAATCGAGTTCCTCCTGCGCGCGGACCGGGAAGCCTTCCCGGCGACCCGCGTTACGGCCGACTCCCGTGACGTCGGCGCCGAGTGCCCGCAGGCGTCGCGCCACGGCCTGGCCGATGTGTCCGAAGCCGACGACGAGCGCCCGCGAGCCGCCGACGTTCTGCAACGCCTCTATAGCCACCGGCCGCGTCCACGATGCATCGTCGACGTGTCGTATGGCACCGTGAATATTTCGTTTCAAGGCAAGCAAGAGAGCCACCGCGTGTTCGGCCACCGGTTCGGACCACACGTCCCCGCCGCTGCTGATCTGGATCGACGCCGGCGGCGGCAGATGCATCAGCGTATCGGTGCCGGCGGTCGTGATGTGCATCCAGCGAATGGGCGACGCCTGCACCGCGCGCGCCACGCGCGGCGTGTAGCGGCTCGCGTAAACGATGAAGCCGTCAGCCTTCGCTAGCGCGCGTTCCGCCTCGTCATCGTCGCGGCACTGGGACAATCGAACGTCGGGCAGATCAGCGCACGCCTCGACGAGGCGATCGAAACCGGTGGTCAAGGCACAGGCGACCTCAAAGTACTCTTTCATTGACTCCCCGTCCGGCACGGTCCGGTCGCGGTCGGCCGCAGGATCCACCAAGACCGATCAATCGGCCGACGGCCCACGGTGCGCGCGATGACCAAACCGACTAGTATGCACCCGTGGTGAAGGTCGCGTCAGTACGGGAAAACCCGCATGACACTGCGTCATTCCACGCATTACGACGGGGAGTCGCCCACGTTACGACCATTGGCTCGGAACCCTAATCTCTGTCACTCCGTTCCACGTTTCAACGAGGTTCTCGCATTGCCCGACATATCATCGTACGATCTGCGAAACCACCGACACGAGGGTCGACTTTGAAAACGCGTTGGGAACTTGTCATGCTGCCGAGTTTCATCGTCATCGGCATCCTGATCGTGGCCAGCCAGTACGTGTTTCTCAAGGGCAGTTTCTACAAGGATCTGGGGCTCGGGCGTATCGGCGACACCGCGGTCCTCGACAACTACATCCGATTCTTCACCGATCCGTTCTATCTCAGGACCCTCTGGATCACGATCAAGACTTCTGCACTGGCCGCATTTTTCACCTTGCTGCTCGGGTTTCCGGTGGCCTATCTCATTGCACGAATGCGATCCAGGTGGTCGATGCTGCTTCTAGCCGGCATCGTCGTCGCGACGTTCGTCACCATCGTCATCAAGGTGTTCGGTCTGATCATCATCTTCGCCGCCGACGGCTGGGTCAACAAGATGCTCTTGGGTCTGCACATCGTCGACAGACCCTACACCATCATTGGGAACCAGGTCGGCGTCGTCGTCGGCCTGATGCATTTCACGCTCGGTTTCGGCGTTTTGTTGCTCTACAGCGTCATCCAGACCATACCGCGTTCGCTCGAGGAGGCTGCACAGATTCACGGCGCGTCGAGGTTCCGCATGCACCTGCGCGTGCTGTTGCCGCTGTCTCTGCCGGGGATTACCGTCGGCTCGCTGATGATATTCAACATGTGCATGGGCGCATTCACCTCCGCCGCGCTGCTCGGCGGCGGAAGGGTCTTCACCCTGCCCGTGCTGATCCAGCGCACCGTCATGATGGAGGTCAAGTACTCAATGGCCGGAACGCTTTCCGCCATCCTGTTGATCACGGTCCTGTTGATCAACCTGCTTTCGGTGTTCCTGCTGCGGCGATTCAGGACCGCCCGACTGGTGGTCACATGAGTTACTCGCCGACCAATGCCACCGACCTGGTGCAACGAAGGAACTCGCCCCCGCCGCGCATGGGATTTCCCTGGGGCCGCCTGTTTCACTACGTCTACTGCAGCCTGTCCTATATCTTTTTATTGGCGCCGATGGTCGTTGTCGTAGGCGCGTCGCTGCACGGCGGCGAGTTCTACACCGCGATTCGATTCCCGCCGGTCGAGCCGTCCTTGCGCTGGTACGGCGAGATTCCGTCCAGCCAGTTCGAAGCGCTCGGTCTGAGTTTCCTGCTTGCCGGCGGCGCTGCGCTCGGCGCCTGCGTCATCGGCATACCGGCCGCACTCGGTATCGTCCGCGCGCGCTTGCCCGGACGAACGTTCATATCCTCGGTGTTCCGCGCGCCGTTGCAGATACCGTCGATCGTCACGGGCATCGCCTTCCTGCAACTCTACTACCTGTTTGGCGATGCCACCGGGTTGTACTTCCAGGGCACCTTCCTCGGCCTTTATCTCGGACACCTGTTCGTTGCCACGCCCTACGTCATCGGCACCGTCACCGCGATCCTGCAGCGATTCGACTCGCGTCTCGAAGAAGCGGCGCTCAGTCTCGGCGCCAGTCGCTGGAGTACTTTCCGGCGGGTTACGCTCCCGGTGATCATGCCCGGCGTGTATGCCGGCGCGCTCTACGCGTTCATGGTGTCGTTCGGTGACGTGCCGATTTCGATTTTCCTGACCGCGCCGGGTTTCGTCACCTATCCCGTCGAGTTGTTCTATGGCATGGAAAACGACTTCAATCCCAGCATTCTCGCCTCGGCGTCGCTGGTAATCTTCTTTTGCCTCCTGGTTCTGCTCGGGATGCAAAAGCTCGTCGGTCTCGACAACCTGTTGAGATCCGGCAGTCGATAGCCCTGCGGGGTCCCAGTAAACACTATACCTGTACTAGGAGAACGACGATGACTATCAAACGTCGAAAAGCCGCCACCCAAGGGGCATTGATCGCTATCGGCCTTGGTGTCGCGGCGTCGGCAAGCGCCGGCGAATTCGATGGCGTCACCCTGACCATCGCCACCTGGGGTGGAACCTGGAAGTCGAACATCGAGGAGGTGATCGTTCCGAAGTTCGAGGCAATGGGCGGCAAGGTGGAGTTCGTCACCGGCAGCCCCCAGGCCAACCTGGCCAAGCTCATCGCGGCGCGCGGTCGCGCACCGTTCGACGTCATGGAAGTGCTCGACGCGCAGGAAAAGGACTTTTTCACCACGGGCGACTTCATTCAGAACGTGGACCTGTCGAAGATTCCGAACGCGGAAGGGCTGGACGACTGGCAGCGCAACGAGTCCCGCGTAGCATCGTGGAACACCCAGGAAACGATTTGCTATGACAAGGGCAAGTTCGCCGAGCTCGGTCTCGAACCGCCAACGACCTACACGGACCTGATCAACGAGAAACTGGCCGGGCGCATTTCGATTCCGGACATCACGTCCGGCGGCGGACTCGCCAATTTCGGTGCATTCGCATACGCGGCCGGAGGCGACGAAACCAACGTGCAGCCGGCACTCGACCTTATCAACAAGCTCGACGCGCTGAAATTCTGGTCTCGCGGCGGCGAAGTCATCACGCAGTTCCAGTCGGGCGACGTCTACGCCGCGATCGTCCATGCCGGGTGGTGTACCCGCGCCAAGAATGCCGGCGCGAACGTCACCACGGCCCATCCCAAGATCAATGACGAGCATACGGGTGTCAACAAGTACGGCTGGCTCGTCATCATGAAGAGCAGCGAGAACACCGACGCGGCAAACTGGTACATCAACGAGTATCTCGATCCCGAATTCCAGTTGCGACTGGCGACCAAGGCCGGCGTGGTGCCCGTCAACAAGGAAGCGATCGCCCGCCTCGAAGAGGATCCCGTACTCGCCGAAATGCTGGTTCTCGATCCGGCCAAGCTCGATACCCAGCTTCGCATCGATTACAGCAAGGCCGACATCGCGTCCTGGAACGACCAGTGGAACCGGGCGGTGACGAAATAGCACGCCAGGCAAAGGCGGCCGGTCGTATCCCCGACCGGCCGCCGGTTCACAGTTTCAATCGGCGGACGCGCGTCCGCACTTCCTGTTCCGTGCGCAAAGCAGATCATGTCGAAAGTAACCCTGAGTAACGTGGTCAAGAAGTTCGGTGAGTTCACCGCGCTTCACGAGTTGAACCTTGACATCCGGGAAGGCGAATTCCTGACGCTGCTCGGCCCCTCCGGTTGCGGAAAAACGACCACGCTGCGGCTTATAGCGGGATTCGTTCAGCCAACGAGCGGTACTATTCGGCTCGGCGAGGAAGACGTAACACGAGTCGCGCCGCAACACCGTGAGATCGGCATGGTGTTTCAGGACTACGCGCTGTTCCCGCACATGACGATTGCCGACAACATCGGCTTCGGTCTGCGCGAACGCCGATTTCCGCGCGAACGCATCGCGGCGAGAGTGGCCGAACTGCTCGAACTCATCCACCTCCCCCACGTTGGCGATCGCTACCCAGCCGAGGTCAGCGGCGGCCAGCAGCAGCGCATCGCGGTCGCCAGGGCCGTCGCCTACCCGCCCCGCGTGCTGTTGATGGACGAGCCGCTGGGCGCGCTCGACCTGAAACTTCGCGAGTCCATGCAGCTCGAACTGCGGCGAATTCAGCAAGAACTCGGCATTACCACGGTCTACGTGACCCATGACCAAACCGAAGCCATGAACATGTCCGACCGAATCGTGGTCATGAACATGGGGCGAATCGAGCAAATGGGCGACGCAGAAGACATTTATAACCATCCGCGAACCCGCTTCGTCGCCGACTTCGTCGGTCAGATCAATCTCTTCGACGCCGCCATCGTCGGCCAGGCGGGGAACTACCTCTCGGCCGAGTCGGCCGGCCATAGACTGCGTCTCCCCGACCCGGGCGTTGCCGTCGGCACCAAGGTGTCGGTGGGCGTGCGTCCGGAACACCTGCGCCTGATCGCGTCCGGCGACGATCATGGCGACGACAATGCGATCGATGGCAAACTCGTGGGACGCACGTTTGCAGGCAATATCACGCGCCTGTTCATCGACGCGGGTCTCGGCAAGCCGCTGGTCGTGGAATCACGTCCCGAGAACGCACCCAGCGAAATCGGCACCGCGCTTCGCGTCGGCTGGGCGCCGGACAACTCCAGGGTGCTTACCGAGTAGTACTATCCTGCGCCGCAGCGATCGGCCGCCGCAACAAGATCAATCAACAGGAGCCAACATGCCACAACGCATTCCCGTCAACACCGGTACCGTGGAATGGTCCGGAGACAATCCCGGCATCTACCTGCGCCACCAGGTGGACGAACCATGGACCGCGCTGGCGGTGCTTTTCAACATCGTCTATTCGCCCCACGGCCGCGGTTTCGCCATGGTGATGCTCGGTGATCCGCAGGTCGACAAGGGCTACCCGGATGCGCGCAATGCCTGTATCACCGACAACGAACCGATGACACGCTACCTGGTGAACGAGTTCCTGTCGAAGTTTCCGTCATTCCGCGGCCAGGCCGGCCTCGATGCCATGAGCTGGCACGCCCTGGATTCCCTGCGTCGCGACGGCGACATGAAATCGAGTTGGCGCGAGATCGCCACGTCCGGCGACCTCGAGTTGTCGATGGAATGGCGAAATCTCGGAAATCCGTTCGCCGTGGAAGTCACGCCGGCAAACTGTGCGACCGGGGCCCACGACATGTACAGCGTGTTTTTCGAGGCCGCCGATGCGCGCATCGCGCTCAACGGCGCGCCGCTCGACGGCAAGGTGACCGACCGGCTGTTCTTCGGCCGACAGATGAGCACCGCGTTTCTCGCGGTATCCGAAACCTGGGTCACACCAGCGAACCAGGGAGGTTGACGCCATGCCCCTAGACACACCGATTCATCCGGGCGAAGTTGTCTGGACCGGCGAGAATCCGGGCATCCTGTTCAAAACCGATCCGGACGGTCCTTTCACCGCCATGGCGCTGTTTTTCCGCATTGCCTGGTCTCCGGCCGGGCGCGGCAGCGTGCTGCTGCTGCTCGAGGAACCCGACCGCCCCGCCGGATGGCCCGACGCGGTCAACGTACTGGTTTCTGACAACCGGGCGCTGGCCGAGTACCTGATGGACTCGTTCATCGTCAAGCTGCCGGCTTTCACCGACTTGCCCGGCCGCCGGCACGCAACTTTCCTGGACATGACCGGCGGCGGCCCGTCCGGCGATCCGCGCAGCCGTTATACAGAGACCGTGGCCGCCGACGGGCTTCAGGTCGCATTGAACTGGGACGAGCTCGGCACGCCGACGGCGCTGGAGTTGCCGAAGGAACTGACCGCGGCGGGCGAAAACGAGTTGTACACGCTGCTGGTGGAATCGCGTTCGCCCTCCATCGTGGTCAACGGCCGCACACTGCCCGGGCAACCCGCGACGCGCGAACAGGCGGGGATTCGCACCACCACGGCTTTTCTGTACTTCTCGGAAACCTGGATCAGCCCGAAGGGAACGTCGCAATGACCTTCGAGATTTCCATCGAAGCGGACCGCACGGCCGTCGAACGAGTCGTGCTCGCGCGGCCGGCCTGGACGGGAATGGTTAACTGCAAGGACGCGACGGGCATTGCCGACAATGTATTGTTGCATGCCGGCCCGCCCTTCGCGCGACCGGAAGATATCACGAAGTCGATACTCAACTCGGCGCGCGTCACGGCGGTATTCGAAGGCATCGCCAGAAACTTCGACGATGCCGAACGCAAGATAGCCGATAGCGAGATACTGCTCGAGCCGGCCCAGGACCACGCCGTCGTTACCCCGCTGGCTGCCGTGGTATCCGCTTCCATGCAATTGCACGAGGTCGTCGATCAGCAGGATCCAACGATCCGCGCTTTCGCCCCGATCAATGGCGGAAGCGGCCCGGCGCCGCGACTTGGACAATGTAGCGACGCTGCACTGGATCACCTGCGCTGGCTGTACGACGTTCTCGCGCCGGCGCTGCAACTGTCGCTCGCGAGTCCGCTCGACCTCGTCGACATCGCCCGCGACGCGATCCGGGAAGGCGATGACTGCCACGGACGCACGCCGGCCGCCACGCGCCGCGTCATCGAGGAGCTGGGGCCGAGACTCGGCAACCACGATCCGGCCGGCGCCTGCGCCGGGTTTCTCGACAAGGGCCCGAGCTTCTTTCTCAACCTGTGGATGGCGGCGTGCAAGTGCATGCTCTTGCGCGCGTCGAACGAGCCCGGCTGCAGCGTCATCGTCTCGGCGGGCGCGAACGGACATGAGACCGGCGTGCAGCTCGCCGGCCTGCCCGGACGCTGGTTCGCAGCCGCTGCCGAGCCACCGAAGGGACGATTCGATGTCGATCTGCCGGCGCAGCGCGCGCTTGGCGCCATCGGCGACAGCGCCATCGTCGACACCGTGGGTTTCGGCGCCATGTGCATGCGACACGCCCCGGAACAGCTCCGCAATCTTTCGGAGTTCATGCCGCGCGACGGCCTGTCGCTCCCCGACCGACTTCTCGCCCAGGTGCATCCCGGATTCGGCGAGCTTTCTCTGCCGACGGTGCTCACGGCGCGGGCGTGCGTTGAAACCGGGCTTTCACCGGTGGTCAGTCTCGGTATACTTGACCGTGATGGAGAACTCGGCCGCCTCGGCGGCGGTATCTTCACACAGCCGATGGTCCTGTTCGAACAAGGCGTGGCGGGACTGGAGGGCGTATTGTCATGACAGGTTTGGCGCGACGACATCGATGGCCGGGAACAGCAAGGACGTACAGACAACCACCGACGAGGACTCCAGCGACATCGGACTGGAATCCGCCGTCGGGCTGCGTATTCGCTCGTTGCGCCTGAGGCAGCAACTTCGCATCAAGGAACTGGCGGAGAAAACGGGCATCTCGCCTGCCATGCTGTCCAAGGTGGAGAACGGGCTGGCCGCGCCGTCGCTTTCCACGCTGAAGTCCCTGGCCGACGTGTTCTCGGTTTCCGTCGCCTCGCTGTTCCGCGACGCCGAGCCTCGCAGCGACGTCAGTTTCGTGCGCGCCGGCGAGGGCGTGCGAATTTCGCGCCAGGGACCGGCCATCAACCACGAGTTCCGCCTCCTCGGCCACAGCAACAATCCGCGGGTCGACATGCGCCCCTACCAGGTGGAACTGAAGAAGAAGTCGGACGTCTATTCCCACTACCAGGACTCGGGCGTCTGGTTCGTTCACATGCAGGCCGGCGAGATGGATTTTCGCTGCGGCAGCGAAGTGTTTCGCCTTCGCCCGGGCGACTCGCTGATGTACGACGCCTACTCCCCCAATGGCCCCGAAAAATTGTTGAAGGTGCCGGTGCGCTACTTGTGCATCCGTGCCGACGCGCGATCGCACAATTAGCGACGATTCCCCCGCCGGTCTACGCGTCCTGCGCCAGGCCGTGACGAAGCGCGGCGATGTACTCGACGTCGATGCCGCAACAGCCCCCGATGACCGACACGCCGCGGTCACGCCACGCGAGCGCGCGTTTCGCGAAGTCGTCGGGCGTCACCGTCGACGCCACGGCGCTGTCGCGATAAGTGGCCGTATAGTCCGCACGCTCGGCCTCGGGATAGACCACGACGATGCCGTGCCAGTGTTTCGCGAGGACCGGCAAAGCCCGGTCTATGCTGTCCATGTCAGAGTGAAACAAAGCCACGGCGTCGGGTTTCACGTCGTCGAGCAGTTCCCGAAGGTCATCCTCGAACGGCGCGGCGGATGAATAGCCCGACTCCAGCATATCGGCGGCAGCGTTGTAACGAACGCGGAAACCGAGCCATGTCGGCAGGCCCGTGGCCAGGCAGGCCTCGGCAACCCAGCGACGCTGCATCATTGAACCGGTGGATTCGGCGATCATGAGGTCGACGCCCGCATCCGCGAGAATACGCGCCTGTTCATCCAGATTCGCGCGCGCCTGGTGCTCTGTAATCTCCGATCGCGGATTGGCGTGGCGATGCAGCGCGCGCACCGCCTCGCCACCGGCGGTGAAGCCGAAATTCGATATCGAACCGGCGATGGCCACCGGCCGGGTGGCGAAACGCTCGCGCGCCTCGACGGCGAGGTTCACCGCGCGAAGGTTCAACTCCATCGTGGCCTCGCCGAGACCGAGCGGCTCCAGATTATGACGCGCGGAAGAGTAGGTATTGGTGGTCAGAAAGTCGACGCCGCACTCGATGTACTTGCGATGCATGTGGCGCACCGTGTCCGGGTGCGTATGCAACGCCTTGGCCGCCCAGGATACGTTGTCCATCGGTACACCCATCGCCTGCAACTGCGTCCCGACAGCGCCGTCCAGCATCAGCGTCCGACCGTTTTTCATGTGTTCCGCGAGGCTGCCATAAGTCGACATGTCATGCTCCTTTCGGTTGTAGGGTGATTGACAGTGACGCCACGAGAATTATACTCTCGTGAAATCTGTTTTCACCACATTCACTTTCGGTTTCGCAGCCCCATCGCCCGATGAAGCGTTTCTCCTTTTTTGCGCTGGCGCGCAACGCGCTGACCGGGCATCGCAACTGGGCGCAGATGTGGCGAAGTCCCGAACCGCGCCGGGAGTATGACGCCGTCATCATCGGCGGTGGCGGTCACGGACTGGGAACGGCCTACTACCTCGCCCGCAATCACGGCATGTCCAACGTCGCGGTATTCGAAAAAGGTTGGCTCGGCGGCGGCAACACCGGCCGCAACACGATGACGGTGCGGTCGAACTTCCTGCGCGAGGAGAGCGTTCCTTTTCACGAGAAATCGCTCGATCTCTACCAGGGACTCAGTCGTGAGTTGAACTTCAACCTGATGGTCAGCGAGAGGGGCATGATCACCTTCATCCAGAGTTCGGCCGTCAACCGCATCGCCCTGCAGATGGCGAACACCATGCATATCTACGGTGCCGAGTACCGCATGATCGGCCTGGACGAGGTGCGGCGCCGGATTCCGATCTTCGATCCGTCGCCCGACATGCGGCTACCGATTACCGGCGCGGTCTACCAGCCGCGGGCCTCGATGGTCCGCCACGACGCCGTGGCCTGGGGGTTCGCTCGCGGCGCCGACGCGCGCGGCGTGGACATCATCCAGAATTGCGAGGTAACCGGCATTCGTCGCGACGGCGGGCGAATCACGGGAGTGGAGACCAACCGCGGATTCATCGCCACGCCTCGGGTCGGCATGGCGGTGGCGGGACATGGCAGCGTGGTCGCGGCGATGGCGGGTATCCGGCTGCCAATCGTCACGCAACCGTTACAGGCATGGGTGTCGGAACCCATCAAGCCGATCCTCGACGAGATCGTCGTGATCCGAAGCTACTACGGCACCTACCTGATGCAGTCCGATAAAGGAGAGATCGTCATCGGCCAGGGATGCGATCCCTATCCTTCTTATGCCCAGCGCGGCACCTTCCCCATCATCGAAGATGCCACCACGGCAATGCTCGAGGTGTTTCCGCGCTTTCGACGGTTGAGGTTGCTGCGCCACTGGGCGGGCATGCTGGACATGCCCTACGACGGCAGCCCGATCATCTCGCGAACCGACGTCCCCGGCTTCTACGTCGACGTGGCCGGCTCCGGGGGCTTCAAGACGACGCCCGCGGCGGCCTACACCTTCGCCCACCTGATCGCGCGGGACGAACCTCATCCACTTGCCGCCCGCCTCGGCCTGGACCGCTTTTCCAGCGGTCGCCTGGTCCAGGAAGGCGGCGTCTCCGCGAACCGCTGACACGAGGAAGAAGCATCCGTGCTGCTGATCCCCTGCCCCTGGTGCGGCGCCTGCAACGAGAACGAGTTCATCTGCGGCGGCGAATCGGACCGTAAGCGGCCGACCGACCCGGCCGCGGTCGACGACAAGACCTGGACCGACTACCTGTACAACAGCACCAACCACAAGGGTATGACCGGCGAATGGTGGTGGCATGTCCACGGCTGCGGCAAGTGGTTCACCATTCGCCGCGACACCGTCACCCATTGCATCGAGTCTGCGCCGGGAGATCAAACATGAGACGCCTGGCATCCGGCGGCGACATCGATCGTAATCGGCCGCTGACGTTTCGCTTCGACGGGCGCCGCTACCAAGGCTACGCCGGAGACACCCTGGCGTCGGCATTGCTCGCCGCCGGCGTCGACGTGATCGGGCGCAGCTTCAAGTATCACCGCCCGCGAGGCATCTTGTCCGCGGGCGTCGAAGAGACCAATGCCATCGTGCAGGTGACAGCGCCCTTCGAAGAACCCAACGTACGCGCGACCATGCTGCCGCTCGTCGACGGTCTCGACGCGCGAAGCGTCAACTGCTGGCCCGGGCGGCGCTTCGACGTCGGCGCGCTGAACGGCTTGTTGGCGCCGCTGATACCGGCCGGCTTCTACTATAAGACGTTCCTGTGGCGGCGCTGGGACTTCTACGCGCGATACATTCGGCGCATGGCGGGACTCGGCAAGACACCCGCCGTCGCCGAGCCCGGGCGTTACGAGCGTGTGCACCACCACGTCGACGTCCTAATTATCGGCGCCGGCGCGGCGGGCCTCGCCGCCGCCCTTGCGGCGGCGCGGTCGGGGGCACGGACCATGCTGCTCGACGACGGCGTCGCGCCCGGCGGCCAGCTACTGTCGGGCGGCGCGCAAATCGACGGCGCCGGTGCCGCCAACTGGATCGGCGCCGTGACCGCCGAGCTCGACGGTCTCGACAACGCGACGCGCCTCGCCCGCACCGTGGCCACCGGCGTCTACGACCACAACCTGGTAATCGCAGTCGAGGAGGCGCCCGAACAGTCCTGGGTGCGCGAGCGCTTGTGGCACATACG
Organism: Gammaproteobacteria bacterium; assembly: GCA_030429665.1. GTDB lineage: Bacteria > Pseudomonadota > Gammaproteobacteria > Arenicellales > CAJQKF01 > BQJD01. Next base: position 12,364 of record JAUIEZ010000062.1, read on the forward strand.
CGCCGCGCGGGTCGTTCTTGCCAGCGGCGCCGTGGAACGTCCGTTGGTGTTTCCCGACAACGACCGACCCGGCGTGATGCTTGCCGGCGCGGCCACCGCTTACGTGAAACGATTCGCCGTCGCGCCGGGCTGGCGCGCGGTTTACTTCACCAACAACGCCAGCGCCTATGCAGGCGCGGCCGCCTTGCACGATGCCGGAATCGAGGTTGCCGCCGTCATAGACAGCCGCGCGGATCCCGGGGCGGAAATCGAACTGGCGTGTTCGCGCGGGATCGAGGTCAGGACGGCGCACGCCGTGGTCGGCGTCGATGGCCGCTCGCGCGTGCGGCGCGCCATGGTCGCGCCCCTTCGCGGCGGGCGGCCCGCGCCCGTTGACGCCGATCTGTTGGGTGTCAGCGGCGGATTCAATCCCCTCGTCCACCTCTACTCCCATACCGGGGCCAGGCCGGTGTACGACGACCGGCTCGCGGCATTCGTACCCGGCGACATGCCGCCGACGCTGGACGTTGCCGGCGCCGCCAGGGGCATCTTCGACACGGCCGGCGTGATCAAGGACGGCTTCCGGGCCGGCGCCGATGCCGTCCACTCCCTGGGCCTCGAGCGTCCGGAGATCGACGCACCGCCGGTCGATGACGGTCCATCTTTTGCCATCGAACCGCTGTGGACGGTCAAGGGCGGTCGCGGCAAGGCGTTCGTGGACTATCAGAACGACGTCACCCTTGACGACATCGCCCTCGCCCACCGTGAGAATTTCCGATCCATCGAGCACATCAAGCGCTATACCACGGCGGGCATGGCCACCGACCAGGGCAAGACCGGCAATCCGAACGTCATCGGCGCGGTGGCGGAGCTGGCCGGAGCGACGGCCGGTGAAACAGGTACCACGACCTTCCGGCCACCCTACCGACCGGTGAGCTTCGGCGTGATCGGCGGCATGGAACGCGGGCAGCTCATCATTCCCGCCCGGACCACGCCGATCACGGCGTGGAACAAGGCCCACGGCGCCGCCATGAACGAGGCCGGCGCAAACTTCCGGCGCCCCTTCTACTATCCGCGCCCCGGAGAATCCATGGCCGATGCCGTGCGCCGCGAAGCACTCGCCGTGCGCAACGGCGTCGGCATATATGACGGCACGCCGCTAGGCAAGTTCGAGCTGCACGGCCGCGACGTGCCGGTGCTGCTCGAGCTCGTCTACACCAATCGCTGGCACGATCTGGCCGTCGGTCGGGGCCGCTACGGCCTGATGCTGCGCGAGGACGGCCGACTGCTCGACGACGGCGTCACTTTCCGTCTCGACGACGACCGCTACCTGATGTCGTGCGGAACCGGCGCGGCATTCACCGTACTGACCCACCTCGAACGCGCGCTGCAAACGGAATGGCGACACCTGAAAGTCTTCGTCATCAACGTCTCCGCGCAGTGGGCCAACCTGTGCGTGTGCGGCCCGCGCGCCCGCGAGGTACTGGCTGCCGTTGGCACGGATATCGATCTTTCGCCGACATTTCGCTTCATGGATTTTCGCCGCGGCCGCGTGGCAGGCGTCGAGGCCCGTGTTGCGCGCGTCAGCTATACAGGCGAGCTGTCCTTTGAAGTCAATGTCAGGCGTCGCCACGCGCGCGAAGTATGGGAGGCGCTGATGGCGGCCGGCGCGGCATGGGACATCACGCCGATCGGCTCCGAAACCAGCGGCGTCCTGCGCATCGAGAAAGGCTTCGTGGCCCCGGGCATCGAGGGCGACAACATCACCAATGCCGACGATGCCGGGATGAGCTGGATTGTCGATATGAGCAAGAAGGATTTCATCGGCCGACGAAGCCTCGAGCGCGATCGCAAACTCGGCGGCGAGCGCCAGCACGTCGTGGGATTGCTGCCGGATGATCCGGCGTTCGTAGTAGCCGAAGGTTCGGCGCTGCTGCAAAGCGGCGACCACGCCGACACGCCGAACTTCCAGGGTCACGTCACCGCCTCGTGTTTCAGTCCGACGCTCGACCGACCCATCGCGCTGGCCTTGCTCAAGAACGGCCATCACCGTCACGGCGAGCGGGTCGTCGTGTCCGGCCTCCAGCGTACGGTCGGCGCGGAAGTCACCCGACCCGTTTTTTACGACCCGACCGGAGCGAGGATGCGCGCGTGAGCGGCTACCAGGTTGAAATCGAGCCGATCAAAAGCACCGCGCTGCTTTGCATTCGCGCCGACGACGACGCACTACCGGTGCTTCAGTCCGCGACCGGCATGGCCTACCCGCGCAAGGCTCGGACCGCGGCCGCCGCCGACGGGCTCACCGTGCTTGCCCTGTCGTCGGACGAGTGGCTGCTGCGCAGCGCGGCGGCGCGTGAATCGGAACTCCTTGACCGTCTGCGGGACGCGACGAGCGGCGTACATGCCGCGGTCACGGTGGTCAGCGACCACTACACCGGCTATCGCCTTCGTGGCGACGACGTGCTTTGCGTACTGCGCCAGGGCGTGAGTCTCGATCTCTCCCGAATGCACACCGGCGAGCATGCCCGGTTGCTGTTCGCCCGCTGCGGCGCCCTGCTATGTTGCGTGGAATACGGCCGCTGCTACGAGTTGTTTGTCGAGTCCAGTTACGCCGACTACGCGGCGCTGTGGCTGGAGGTCGCCAGCGGACGACACGCCGGCCCGGCGCCCTGAACGAAGCGTCACTCGCGAGACGAACGTGTCGTGAGACGGCGTCCGTGACGCCAATGTCGTTGTACACTCGCGCCATCCCCTCGTACGACGTGAGTTTCCGATGCCCGTCATTCCTTATTCTTCGACCCTGCTGGACCGGGCCGAGCACGTTCGCGGCGACGCCGCGCGCGTCCAGGCCCTGCTGGCCGAATCGCGCACGCGCCTGCTGTGCTTCAGAGAACTCGACGTCGCCATGCGAAGCGGCCCGCCTCCCGACCTCGCGTGGGTGACACGCCGCGACGTACCCGACGCCGTCCTAGGCGACCGCTTCGTCGTGTTTCTCGGCATCGACGACGACGAAATCGCCCACTTCGCCCTGCCCTTGCAAGAGGAAGACCAGGCATGGTGCGGATCGTTGATCGATGGTTTCGTCGATGCCCGCTCGGCCGGGCTGCAGTTGCTGGACGAACGCGCGGCAGTCGTGGCCTTCGCGCGATCGGTGCTGGCATGGCACGCGCGACGGGTGTTTTGTTCGCTATGTGCCGGTCGCAACGAGCCGATCCATGGCGGCATGCAGTTGAAATGCGCCAACCCGGCCTGCGGCGCCGTGCATTTCCCGCGCACGGATCCGGTGGTCATCATGCTGGTTCAGAGCCCGGACGCCGGCGACTGCCTGCTGGGCAGAAGCCCGCACTACCCACCCGGCCTGGTGTCAGCGTTGGCGGGGTTCGTCGAACCGGGAGAAAGCATCGAGGACGCGGTGCGGCGCGAGGTGCGCGAGGAGGCCGGCATCGGTTGCACGGACATCCGCTATTTCGCGAGTCAGCCGTGGCCGTTTCCCTCGAACCTGATGATCGGCTGTTTTGCCACCGCCGTCGATACGACTTTGCTCGTCGACGAGACTGAACTCGAATGGGCACGCTGGTTCAGTCGCGCCGAGGCTCGCGACCTGTTCGACGGCCGGCTTGCCGGCTTGAGCGCACCGCAGCCGATCGCCATCGCGCACTACCTGCTGCGCGAGTGGCTGCAACTCGCTCCGATCGGGAAATAAACCCCTAGATTCCGACGAAAATCTCGCCGTCTTCCACCTTGACCTCGTAGGTAGCGAGGTCGACGCAGACCGGCGGCGTCAACGCCTTGCCGGTTACGATGTCGAATTGTCCGCCGTGCAGCGGGCATTCGATGATGTTGTCGATAACGAATCCGTCGCTCAAGTCCTGGACCTCGTGCGTGCAATGACCGTCGGTGGCGTAAACGCCGTCCTCGAGGCGATACACGGCGATCAGCTTGCCCCCGTGCTCGATCGAGAGCACGTCCTCGACTTCCATCTCATCCAGTCGGCAGACCCTGACCCAGTCGCTCATGCGAACTCGTCTCGTGGCGTGTCGTGACACTTCCGGCATCTCGAGGGCATCCCGGGCTCCCTGTCAGCAGTCGATGGCATTGGCGCGCTCCCACTCGCTCAAGTGAGACGTGTAGGACTGCCATTCCTGCATTTTCAACTTGAGGAAGGCGTCGATGACCTCGTCGCCCATCGCATCGCGAAGAACGCGGCTTTTCTCCAGGAGGCGCAATGCGTCGAGTAACGTCGCCGGCAGTTTTTTCGCCGCCTCCACGGTATGTCCCAGTTCGTACATGTTGATATGCAGCGGTTCCCCCGGGTCGCGCGCATTGTCGATGCCGTCGAGACCGGCGGCGAGAATGCCTGCCTGCATGAGATAGGGATTGGCCGAGCCGTCCATCAGGCGCAACTCGAAGCGTCCAGCCTCGGGCACCCGGATCATGTGCGTGCGGTTGTTCCCCGAATAGGTTACCGAGTTGGGGGACCAGGTAGCGCCTGACAGCGTGCGCGGCGCGTTGATGCGCTTGTAGCTGTTCACCGTGGGATTGAACAGCGCGCATAGTTCCTCGGCGCTGTGCATGATGCCGCCGAGAAAGTGGTAGGCGGATTGCGACAGGCCGAGTGCATCGTCGTCGGCGAGAAACCGGTTTTCCCTGCCGTCGGCGTCCCAAAGAGACACGTGGGTATGGCAGCCGTTGCCGGTCAGGTCGGCAAACGGCTTGGGCATGAAGGTGGCGCGAATGCCGTGCCTTTCGGCAAGCGCCTTGACCATGTACTTGAAGAAGGCATGGCGATCGGCAGTTACCAGCGCGTCGTCATAGTTCCAATTCATTTCGAACTGGCCGTTGGCGTCCTCGTGGTCGTTCTGGTACGGCCCCCAGTCCAGTTCCAGCATGGCGTCACAGATTTCCCGGATTACCGGATAGCGGCGCATCAGCGCCTGCTGGTCGTAGCAGGGCTTGGCCTGGTTGTCGTCCGGGTCGGAGATGGTCTTGCCATCGGGACTCACCAGGAAATACTCGCACTCGACGCCCGTCTTCATTCGCAGTCCCTTGGCCTCGGCGCGCGCGAGTTGCCGCTTGAGCACCACCCGCGGCGACGCTTCGACCTCGACACCGTCCATCCAAAGGTCCGATGCCAGCCATCCGATCTCGCGGTCCCACGGCAGCTGGATCAGGCTGGCAGGGTCGGGCACGGCGAACATGTCCGGGTGCGCCGGCGTCATGTCCAGCCAGGTGGCGAATCCCGCGAAGCCGGCGCCGTTAACCTGCATCTCGCCGATCGCGCGCGCGGGCACCAGCTTGGCTCGCAAGGCGCCGAACAGGTCGACGAAACTGATGAGGAAGTACTTGATGCCGCGTTCATCGGCGACGGCCGCGAGATCTGTCGTCATGTTCTACTCTCCCCCCGGGGCGGGCCCGGTATTCAATTGATTCGGTTGTTTCATTCTCTCCAACCCGGGATCCAGTCGGTGCCTGCGAGGGGCACGCGCGCCATGGCGGCGGCCTCCACGGTGAGTGCGACCATGTCTTCGGGCTCGAGATTGTGTACGTGGCTCTTGCCGCAGGCGCGGGCAATGGTTTGCAGCTCCAGGACGAGCGTCGCGAGGTAATTGCGCATGCGTCTTGCACCGACTTCGGGCGGCAGCCGTTCTTCCAACTCGGGCCGCTGCGTGGTGATGCCGACCGGGCAGGCGCCGGTGTGACAGTGGTGGCAACAGCCGGGCTCCGTGCCGAGGCGAGCGTAATCGTCCTCGTACACCGGCTTGTTGCAACCGAGCGCCACCATCGCCGCGCTGCCGATCGAAACCGCATCGGCGCCCAGGGCCAGTGCCTTGGCGACGTCGGCACCGCTGCGGATGCCGCCGGAGACGATGAGTTGCACCTTGCGATGCATCCGGAGTTCCTTCAACGCCTCCACGGCCAGGCGCACCGCGGGCAGGGTCGGTATGCCGACGTGTTCGATGAACACGTCCTGAGTCGCCGCGGTACCGCCCTGCATACCGTCGACCACCACCACGTCCGCGCCGGCCTTGACCGCGAGCTGCACGTCGTAGCGCGTACGCGTGGCGCCGACCTTGACGTAGATCGGCACGCGCCAGTCGGTGATCTCGCGAAGCTCGTTGATCTTGATCTCGAGGTCGTCCGGACCGGTCCAATCCGGGTGGCGGCAGGCGCTGCGCTGGTCTATGCCCTCCGGCAGGGTGCGCATGCCGGCCACCCGTTCGGTGATCTTCTGCCCCAGCAGCATGCCACCGCCGCCTGGCTTGGCACCCTGGCCGACCACCACCTCGAGGGCGTCCGCCTTGCGCAGATCGTCGGGATTCAGGCCGTAGCGCGACGGCAGCACCTGGTATACCAACGTTTCCGATGCGCTTCGCTCTTCGACCGTCATGCCACCGTCGCCGGTCGTGGTGCTGGTGCCCATGGCCGTCGCCGCGCGGCCGAGCGATTCCTTGGCGTTGGCGCCGAGCGCGCCGAAGCTCATGCCGGCAATGGTAATGGGAATCTTCAAGCGTAGAGGGTTCTTCGCGTGGCGCGTGCCCAGGACGACGTCCGTGCCGCACGCCTCGCGATAACCCTCGAGCGGGTAGCGGGATACCGACGCGCCGAGAAACAGCAGATCATCGAATCCCGGCACGCGCCGTTTCGCGCCGAAGCCACGGATCTCGTAGATACCCTGGTCGGCGGCGCGATGGATCTCGGACAGTACGTGGTCGGGAAACGTCGCCGAGGGACGCTGGGCTCGCTTGTAAACGCTCATGGGTGGGCTCTCGGGAACCTGGTGTCCGGCCGCAATAACGCACTTGCTCGTCGCGCAATTCCCAGGGCCGCAACCTAGTATTCATCGACATGGTCGATATTGAAGTTGTAGAGTCGGCGCGCCGAGCCGTAGCGCCGGAACTCGCGCGCGTCAGCTTCGATACCGGCCGCCAGAAGCAGTCCGGAAAGCTCCTTGACGTGTTCGTCGGTCATGTCCTTCTCGACACAGTCCGCGCCCAGGCTCCTGACCGTACCGCGAACATAGAGCCGCGCTTCATAGATCGAGTCGCCCAGGTGCTGACCGGCATCGCCGCAAACCACCAGCGCGCCGGCCTGCGCCATGAACGCGCTCATGTGTCCGACCGAACCGCGCACCACGATGTTCACCCCTTTCATGGAAATTCCGCAGCGCGAGCTGGCATCGCCCTCGATGACCAGCAGACCACCCCGGCCGGACGCACCGGCGTACTGGGAGGCGTTGCCGGTCACCTGCACCATGCCGGACATCATGTTCTCCGCAACCCCCGGCCCGACATTGCCACGCACCTGGACGCGGGCCCGCTGATTCATGCCGGCGCAATAGTAGCCGACGTGGCCTTCGATTCGGATATCCGCCTCCAGCATCGCGCCAACGGCGACCGAATGCCGGCCGTTGGGATGACACACGAGGAAATCGCGATCCCGATCCTCCTCGGTCAACGCGTGCAGCGCGGCGTTCAAGTCGCGCACGGAATCCACCTCGAGATCGAACTCACGCATGGGAGTCCTCCCGGTGCCAGGTATACACCCTGCCCGGTTCCGGCTCCTCGATGCGCGCATCGTCCACACCCGGCAGCGTCGCGATGGCGCGAAACTCGGAAGCCATCGCCACCCAGTCGTCGGTTTCGGCCATCACCGCCGGCTTGCAGCCGACCGGATCGCGCAGCACCGCGAAACCGTCCGCGGTGCCGATGGCAAACGTGTAGAAGCCGTCGAGGTCCTCCAGTGCGCGGTTGAGCGCCGCGTCGAGGTCGTCGCCCTGGGCCGTGCGCCATTGCAGGTAGCCGGCAGCAACCTCTGAGTCGTTGTCCGTACCGAAGGCGATACCCTCGTCCTTCAACCGTTCGCGCAATCGATTGTGGTTGGACAGCGAGCCGTTGTGAACGAGACAGACATCGCGCCCGGTCGAGAACGGGTGCGACGCGCGCGTCGTGACCGCGCTTTCGGTGGCCATGCGCGTATGACCCAATGCATGGCTGCCGCGCATGGACGCCATTTCGAATCGCGAGGCTACCTGGTCGGGCCGGCCGATCTCCTTGAAGATCTCGATGGCACTACCCGCGCTCGTAATGTAGAGCGCCGGGAAATGTTCGCGCAGCCAATCGCGAACGCCATCGGCGTGTTCCGGCACCCGCAACACCGCGTGGGATGACAGCCGGGTCACCGTGGATTCCCCGCCAAAGGCGGCTTTCATATCGCGTTCGAGCTGGTCGACGGGAAACTCGCCGCCGGGCAACATGACGGTGATTTTCTGAATGCCCGGTGCGCGATCACGGTAGACGGCGAATCCGGCGCTGTCCGGTCCGCGATCGCTGAGTTGCAGCAGCATGCCCGATGCCAGGCGGCCAAGGTCGCTTTCGAGCGCCGCGTTCTTTGTGAACAGGCCAATAATTCCGCACATGAGTTCGATCCGGTTCGGCGCACGACGAACTTGCGTACGCTGGAGGGGAAAAATTAATCCCGTCCGGGCAAAAAGTCAACTGACATGAAAAAAAGATTACTCACAGGAAATAGGATTCGCGTCCCCGAGCATCGTCAAACGCTTGCCTAGTCTTTTGGCGCGGCGATGATGATGGACAGGAAACGCACCGGCACGGCGACGAGTTCCTCCGGCCCATGAATGGAGCGCGCGTCGAAGAACAACGAATCACCGACCCGCATCGGGTAGACCTCGTTGCCGTGTCGATACGACAGTTCGCCCTCCAGCACGTGGATGAATTCCACGCCGTCGTGCTGAAACAGCGGAAAGACCTCCGATTCGTCGTCGATGGTGATCAGGTACGGCTCGACATTGACGGACTTGTCCAGCACGTGGCCCAACAGCTGGTATTGATGCCCGACGCGCGTCCCGCGCCGCTCGATGACAAGGCCCTCGCCGGCACGCACGAACGACGCGCCGCGGTGCTCCTCGAATCGCCGAAAGAGCGACGTCACCGGCACGTTCAGCGCGCGCGCCAATGCCCGCAGCGTGCCCAGCGACGGCGAGGTCAGGCCGTTCTCGATCTTCGACAACATCCCGCGCGACAACCTGGACTGCTTGGCGAGTTCGGCCACCGTCATGTCGAGCTGAATCCGGTACGCTCGCACCTGCTGCCCGATCGCCAGCTCGAGCGCATTGTCCGCGCTCCCGTCGCCGCTCGGTGTCGACTCCGCCGCCGAGCGGCGTTCATTAGCGTGCTTCTTCCAATTCTCCGCCATTTGTTCGCTATCGACGCGTGGTGACGCGGACCCTATTAACCGATCACTCCAGGCTACCGGGCCGTCAGGCGTCGGCCGCGGATTTCTCGTAGTACCCGATCACGTCGCCCTCGGTGGTGACGCCGAGTCCGTTCAACAAGCGGTTCGAGTAATTGAAATACGCCACGACCTGGTTGACCTCAAGAATCTCTCCGTCGTCGCAACCGGCCCGCTTCAGCGCGTCGAAATCCGCCCGTTCCATGCCGGCTACGTCGACGGTAAGACGCTCGGCGTAACGCAGCAGCGCCAGTTCCTTGCCGTCGAAGACAAGCTCCGGCGCGCGACGTTCGAAAGCCTCCCGAATGCGCGCCGATTTCGCCTCGTCGTTCAGCAAGTTGCAGGCATTGGTGAAATGATGACTGAAGCTGTAGTCGCAACGGTTGAGGTAACTGGTGTACGAGGCCACGACCTCGAGAAACCAGAATGGCAACGCGTTGTCCGGATTATGCAGCACGCTGCGATACAGGGTCACGTGCCCCTTCATGGTATGGGGTCGGAGGCTGTGCACCTTCATCACGTTGTCGACGGTGCCGTGCGGCGTTTTGACGAGTTCGTACATCTCCTCGACCAGGCCATCGGCTTCCTCGAGGCTGATCATACGGATCCAGGCGGACATGGCGTTCGCTACCTTACGTTGGTTTGGGTCATTCGGGCACGAAAGTGCCCGGCGTCTTCGAGAATACCGATTCGATCATCGGGATGAAAGCTTCGAGGGGCGCGTTGGTGAAGTCCGCGCGCATGGCGTCGACGTCGAACTTGCGCACGAACATGTCGGCCCAATCGTAGTATGCATGCCTCCGCCAGCGCTGAGCGATCGACGTGTCCGCGCCGGGCAGATCGGGACAGTACCTCGCCTGGAAGTACATATGGCGCTCAAGCGTCCACACGTGTTTCGGGTCGACATAGGGCTTGAGCAGCGTAGCAGCGAACACGCCGTGGGTCGCGCCGCAGACGGCATAGCCGATGTCGTGAAACAGGGCAACGACGACCGTCTCGTCGTCCTGTCCGTCCTCGATCGCCAGCGTGGCCGACTGCAGGCAGTGCTCGTAGTTGTTGACCTGGTAGCCGAACGAGGCGCAACGCCGCTGCGCGGCCAGCATCTCCAGCGCCTGCCGCGGGCGTTCGGCGCGCATGTACGGTTCGCGCTGCATGTCGAGCATTGCCCAATCGGCGGCGGTAAGCGACTCCATCGACCCCGTTTCGACGTAGCGCCACGACGGGTCACGCAACGGCGTGCGCACGCCCGCCGGCCGTTGTTCGCGTAACGCCGACCCGATCAGGTCGCTTTCCCGGTCCGGGCCGGTCATGAAGCGCGACCCTGTGCCGAACCCGACTTCCCGCGGTAGGAGAATGATCGGTCGAATCGCTCGCGAATATACTCTCCGCACAACACGTCCTCGTAGTGGGCCGCCTCTCCTGGCTTCACTGCGGGACGGATCAGCGTATCCCAGTCCGGATCGAGAAATACCGCGATCGAATAGCGCTCCCGCCCCGAGTCGTTGACCACGGCATGGGGCGTGGATCGAAAGCGATCGTTGCTCCAGCGCGCCAGCAAGTCGCCGACATTGACCACCAGGGTGCCCGGAATCGGCGGTGCCGCAACCCAGCGCCCGTCGATGTCGCGGACCCGCAATCCGCCGACGTCGTCCTGGGCCAACAAGGTCATCGTGCCGTAGTCCGTGTGGGGAGATACGCCGAACATTCCGTCGGCGCCGGTTGGCGGCTGCGGCGGGTAGTGAATGAGCGAGGCGCGGGTGACCGGCTGGCGAAACTTGCCGACGAAATAATCCAACTCGAGATCGAGGCTCGTCGCGATGGCTCGCAACAGTTGGGTGCCGCAGCGGTGCGCCTGGTCGAGGTAGCGAACGAGAACATCGCGCATCTCCGGCATGGCCGCGGGCCATCGGTTCGGCGCAAGTAGCTCGTTTCCCGACGCAAACTCGTGGTTGTCCGGCGGGAAATCAACGCCCCAGATGTAGCTCTCCTTGAGATCCGCATGGGGCTGACCTTCCATCCGGGCGACGCCCTGTACGAGCAGGCCGCGGTGGTATCCCGACACGCGCACCGCGTCGCGATCCGCCGCCGGCAACGCGAAGAACCGTCTCGACTCGTCGAACGCCATCGTCATCAGCGACTCGTCGATGCAGTGGCCCTTGACGTAGAAGAAGCCGACGTGAGTGACAGCGTCGAGCAACTCCGCCGCAACCACCTCGAAGCGCGGTGACGCGCCGAACAGCGATTGAATGTCGATCACGGGAATGCGATCGATGCCGATCTCGTAAGCTTCCTGGTGAGTCATGTTTGCCCGGTGTATGAGATCCATAAGATTCTCGATCGTTTTCTTCGCCTGAATTCCGCTGATAGTATACCTGACCTTCTCCCTCGCGAGTGAACCCGGACCTGATGCGCAATCCCCCTTAGTGGTATTCTTAATGTGCAGAGCAATTGTTTGACCCATCCGCAAAGCAACGACCATGCTGGCACTACGTCGTATTTCAGCGGCAACTCCGCACCATCGGAATTTTCCACGATGGTATCTCGGCGCTGATACTTGCCATCTCGGACGCCGGTACACCGGCGGGACACGTTCGCCAATGCCAACACCTTCGGATTCGATCCACTGGCCGTGAAACGAGGTCCAGTACTCCGATTGTACTCGCCAACAGATCAAGCCGTTTCAGGCGTATGATTCGCCCCTTCGGCAACGCTCCCGACCGATATTTTTGCACCTTGCCCAATCGGAGCCGCTTCCGAATTCTATCGATGTCATGGATTCCCGGAATCCCGCCAATGCAGATTAGCCACGATTTCGCTATACGTTTGATTCAGTTATGCACACCCAAACGTCCGACATACGATTGTTGAAGATATTCATGGTGGTGGCCGATTGCGGCAGTTTCGCCGCGGCGCAACCAATTCTCAACATTGGTCTTAGTACGATCAGCAGCCACATCAGTTCACTTGAGACAAGGCTCGGTTTCAAACTCTGTACGCGCGGACGAAGCGGATTCAAGCTAACTGACCGCGGAAAACAGGTCTATTTTTACGCTCAGCGTCTTGTCAATGAACTTGAGCAGTTCGACACTCACGTTAACAACCTGAAACGATCCCTCAGTGGAGAGCTACGAATCGGATTGATCGACAACACGATCACCGATCCGAACTCACCGCTTCATAACGCCCTGTTGAAATACACGAAACGGAAAGGCGACGTTTCGCTCAAGATCGAAATTTGCAATCCTATCGAACTGCAGCAAAGAGTCAGTTCGCAAAGGTTGAATATCGGTATTGGGTCGTTCCCCACGAAAGTTCAGGGACTAGTCTATACCCACCTCTACGACGAGGAACATCGTTTGTTTGTCGGCCGCACAAACGTTTTATACAACCGAAAGACGTTCCCGCTTGATCTGATTCGCAAACAGAAAATCGTTGCGCGCGATTATCTACATGCCCGCGACCTGCAAGCGTTGGGCGTTACACACGCTGCGGGTGTAGTCGACAACGTCGAAGCTCAGGCCTACCTGATTCTGTCGGGCGCGTACATTGGATTTCTTCCCGTGCACTACGCGCGTCGTTGGGAAGAGAGCGGCGAAATACGCAGGATTCTGAACACGAGCCAAATCAGGAATTCTGGTTTCGACATTGTCGTAAAGTCCGGCGTAGAGCCGAGCAACATCATGAAAGCGTTTATCGACGACCTGAAATCCAGCGCTTCCGAAATCGAGCATCCCAATTAAAGAAGCGGGGTGTCAATCACTGACACCCCGCCTCGAATGGTCCGGTTTTATTCCGTTACTGGACCATGTAGGTTCCCGCGAACGAACCGTAGACGCTATCGCCTCCAACGGTGTGGTCCTTCACCATCGTATTGAATATGGTGAAAAACTTCATCTCAAACAAATCGATCACCGGCACATCTTCCTGCGCGATCCGCTGCATTTCGACGAACAACGCTCTTCTCTCGTCTTCGTCGTTGGTAACTTGCACCTTCTCGACTATCTCATCCATTTTCGGGTTTGAGTAACCGTTTGCATTTGCGAACGGCACGCCTTGACGAATATTCTCGGACCAGTAGAGTCGCGTTACGCCCATGACGGGGTCTGGCATCGCATACCAGTAATTCATCATGATGTCGTAGTCGTAATCGGTAAAAACCCTGCGAATCATGCTACCAATATCCTGCGACCGCAACTCCAGGTCGACGCCAACCTGTTTGAACGCCTGCTTTATATATTCCGCCAAGCGTGGGTAGGTTTCGCCGAACACGCTATAGTCCATCGAAATCTTGAATCGCAACCCATCGTCCTTGCGCGGGTATCCTGCCTCGTCAAGCAGTTGCTCCGCCTTGGCGGGGTCGTAGTCGTAGGTCTTCACATCTTCTTCGTAGTAACGGACATGTGTCGAAGGTATGGGGCCTGTCGCCACCTTGCCGAAACCGTACCATACCGTATCCACGATGAATTGCTTGTTCAATGCATGTGAAAGCGCTTGACGAATCGTCTTGTTTCCAAGGTACTCCCCACGCTTGTTTATATCAAGCAGAAAGATCGGTGACAGATATTCGTAGCCCCGGGTATCGATATCTATATTCGGCAAACTCCGGAGTCGCTCGACGTCGGAAAACGGTACCGGACTGAACGTTCCGAGATGCGCTTCACCGGTTTCCAGCGCTGCAGCACGGGCGCCGGCATCCGGTATGTAGCGAAAAACGACGCCGTCCAGATAGGGCTTGCCGGAATCCCAGTAATCCGGATTCTTCTCCAGCTTGATGTAGCTTCCTTTCTTCCATTCCACGAACCGAAACGGACCGGTCCCGATCGGCGCGTTGTTAAGCTCGTTCTCCCTGATATCCGTTCCCTTGTAAAGATGCGCCGGCAAGACCTGCGACTCGTAGGAACTGAACGCACTGAGCATGGCGGGTGCCGGATCCGACAAGTTTATAACGACCGTATGTTCGTCGGGGGTGTCTACGGAAACGACGTTCGAGAATGTTGCCCGACCGCGCGGATGCAGCTCCTTCCAGACCTCCATGAGCGAAAACTGCACGTCTTCAGACGTGAAGTCCTCCCCGTCGTGCCACTTTACCCCCTTTC
>JAUIEZ010000063.1 GCA_030429665.1 Gammaproteobacteria bacterium
GGCTTACCCTGGTCGAAGCCACCGAGTACGTGCCGGCCGAGCGACACCGGCTTTACGTCGACGGGCGTGCCATCCGCCGCGAGCAGCAGCCGGAGGACATCACCGGCGTGGTGCTGTTCCTGCTGTCCGACGCGGCGCGATTCGTCACCGGGCAACTGCTGCCGGTCAACGGCGGGTTCGTCCTGAACTGAAACCCTGAATTTACCTGGAGATCATACAATGCCTGACAATGCCGCAACCGTAGATTCGCAAAGCCATTCATGGGATCGCCCCGGTGACGCCAGTTTCGAAGACTGGATGGAGTCACGCGTGGCGCGCTTCTCCAGCCGCCGATACGACTGGGGCGCACTGAAGTTCCAGGCGGATTTCGACCCCAGGTACCGCCGCGCGCAGATGCGTTACGTCGGCACCGGGGGTACCGGCGTGGCCAGCGATACATCCACCGTACCGGCAGAGCATTTCACTTTCTCGACCATGATCATCCCGGCCGGTAACGAGGGGCCCATGCACCTTCATACCGACGCCGAAGAGATCTTCTTCGTCCTGCGCGGCAAGGTGAAGGTCATGTGCGAGAAGGACGGGGAGCGCTGGGAGGCGGTGCTCGGTGACCGGGACCTTATATCCATACCGCCGGGCGTGTACCGCGGAGAGATCAATATCGGCGAAGAGGACGCGTTGATGTGCGTGATGATCGGCTCGAGCAAGCCGATCACGCCGACGTACCCGGAGGATCATCCCCTGGCGAAGGTCAAGCGGGGCTGAGACATGGCGTCGGTCACGCTCGTCGACAGGCTGGACGCCTTTCCACCGCGCGAGGTCGAACTCGGCGGCCGCGTGTTCGGCTATCGATCGGCGGGCGAGGGTCCGGCGCTGATGTTGTTGCACGGCATCGGCTCGGGGTCCGGCTCATGGGTTTGCCAGTTCGAGGCGTTTCGCGAGCAATACGCCGTGGTCGGCTGGGACGCGCCGGGCTACGGCGCCACCACGGCACTTGCCGCGGAGGATCCTTCGGCGGCCGACTACGCCCATGCGCTGGCCGATTTTCTCGACGTCCTGGGGATCGCGCGCTGCGACCTCGTGGCGCACTCGCTCGGCGCGTTGATCGGCGCGGCGTTTGCGCGCCGTCACCCTCGACGCGTGCGCTCGCTCACGCTGGCCAGCCCGGCGATCGGCTACGGCGATGCGCCACCCGCCACGCGCGAGTCGCGGTTGGCCGCGCGCATCGACGCGATGCGCGATCTTGGTCCCGAAGGACTCGCCAGGGAGCGCGCCGCGAAACTGTTGTCTCCCGCAGCCGACGACGATGCCGTGGCGCTGGTGCGCTGGAACATGGGCCGATTGAACAAGGACGGCTATTTACAGGCGGCCCGGCTGCTCGCGGGGGGGCGCCTGCTGAGTGACGTATCCGCCTGTGACGTGCCCGTATTCGTGACCTGCGGGTCGGAAGACCGTATTACCCCGCCGGAATCGGCGCGACGTGTCGCTCGGGCGGCCGGTTCCCGCTACCACGAACTGCCGGGAGCCGGTCACGCCTGTTACATCGAGCGACCGGACGATTTCGACGCTGCCGTATCGGAGTTTATCGAGACTGTTCATGAGCAAGGTTGACGAAAAAAACCCGTACCTCGTGCCGGCATTGCAGCGCGGTTTACAGATCCTGCGCATGTTTCGACGAGACAGGCAGGTGCTGGGCGCCCCGGAGATCGCCGCCGAGCTCGGAATTCCGCGTACCACCGTATTTCGTTTGCTGCAAACCCTCGAGCACATGGGTTACATACGCCGAGCCAACGGCGATCGCGATTACCGGCTGGGCGTGGCGGTGCTGACACTGGGGTTCGAGTTCCTGGCCTCCCAGGAGATCAACGAGCTGGCGCGACCGATCCTGGAGCGCTTGCGCGACCGTACCGGCTTTGCAACGCACCTGGTGGCGCGCGAGGAACGCGACGTGGTCTACCTGTTGCGCATACCCGGTTACTCCGTGCTCAACACCAGCATCGTGGTGGGCACGCGCCTGCCGGCGCATGCCACCATCATGGGTCGCGTGCTGCTCAGCGATCTCACGGACGACGAGCTAGATGCGTTGTACGCAGGGCAAACGCTGTCGGCGCGTTCGCCGCAAACGCCTACGACGATCGAAGCGCTCAAGGCATTGCTGCGCGAGGATCGCAAGCGCGGTTACGTGATCAGCGAATCATTCTACGAGCGCGGTATCAACGCCATTGCCGCGCCGGTGCGCGACGCATCGGGTCGCGTGGTGGCCGTTATCAACCTGATCGCGCGCGACGGCGAGGCCGGAAGCGATCAATTGGGCGGCGAACTGTTGCGCCACGTGCTCGACGCCGCCGAGGAGATTTCCGCGAGCCTCGACTACCAGCCGGGCGACGGATCCTGACACTGAGGAGCGACCATGAACTACGATATTGACGACAAGGTGGCGGTGGTGACCGGCGGCTCGTCCGGCATTGGGCTGGCGACCGTCGAACTGCTGTTGGGGGAGGGCGCGCGCGTGGCGTTTTGCGGCCGCGACCGGGAACGGCTGGCGTCGGCCGAGAGCGAGCTGCGCGCGGCGTATCCCGCTGCCGATCTGCTTGCCTTGCCCTGCGACGTGCTCGATCCGGCCGCGGTCGCGAACTTCGCCGCCGAGGTGACCGGTCGGTTCGGCCGTGTCGACATGCTGGTGAACAACGCCGGCCAGGGCCGCGTGTCGACGTTTGCCGACACCGCCGACGACGCTTGGCGACAGGAGCTCGAGCTCAAGTTCTTCGGGGTCATCCACCCGACGCGGGCGTTCCTGCCGCACCTCGAGCGTGCCGCACCCGCGTCCGTGGTGTGCGTCAACTCCCTGCTTGCCCTGCAACCTGAACCACACATGGTGGCGACGTCGGCGGCACGCGCCGGGCTGCTCAACCTGGTGCGCTCCATGGCCGTGGAATTCGCGCCGAAGGGCATTCGCGTGAACTCCATCCTGCTTGGCATGGTGGAGTCCGGGCAGTGGCGGCGGCGCTATCGCGACCAGGCTGCCGAGGGCCAGTCCTGGGAGGACTGGTCCGCGAACCTGGCGCGGGACAAGCACATACCGCTCGGCCGGCTCGGCCGGCCGCGGGAACCGGCCCACGCCATCGTGTTCCTCGCTTCACCCCTGGCTTCCTACACCACCGGAAGCCACATCGACATTTCCGGAGGACTGGCACGTCATGTCTGAGAAAACCACGGTTGGCGAGGTTGTCGCCGCCTTCCTCGAGCGCTGCGGCGCAGACGCCGCGTTTGGCGTGATCTCGATACACAACATGCCGATACTCGATGCGATCGGCCGTCGCGGCAACATGCGTTTCGTCATGGCGCGCGGCGAGGCGGGCGCCACCAACATGGCGGACGGGTATGCCCGCGTCGGCAATCGCCTGGGCGTTTCCATTACCAGCACCGGTACCGCCGCCGGCAACGCGGCCGGCGCCATGGTCGAGGCGCTTACCGCCGGCAGCCCTGTACTGCATATCACCGGGCAGATCGAGGTGCCGTACCTGGACCGACAGCGAGCCTATATTCACGAAGCGCACAAGCAGCCCGACATGCTGGCGGCCGTATCGAAGGCAGCCTATCGAGTCTGGAGCGCGGAGACCGCCCTGCCGACGCTCAAGGAGGCCGTGCGCACCGCCCTGACGGCGCCGCGCGGGCCGGTAAGCGTGGAAATTCCCATCGACGTGCAGGCCGCCGTCATCGATTGGCCAACCGATCTCTCGCCGCTGCCGGTGCCGGTATCGGCGCCTTCCGAGGAAGCGCTCGACGTCCTGGCCGACCGGTTGGCGGCGGCTCGCCGCCCGTTGTTGTGGCTCGGCGGCGGCGCGCGCGCTGCCGCCGAGTGCGTCGCGCGTCTCGCCGACATGGGATTCGGCGTCGTGACCAGCGTGCAGGGACGAGGCGTCCTGCCCGAGGACCATCCGCGATCGCTGGGCGCGTTCACCGCTGCCGATGCCGTCGAATCGCTGTACCCGACCTGTGACGCCATGCTCGTGGCGGGTTCGAGGCTGCGCAGCAACGAGACGCTCAAGTACAAGCTCAAGCTGCCGCAGCCGTTGTACCAGGTAGACGCGGACCCACTCGCCGAGAACCGGTCATATCCGGTCGACTACTTCATCACCGGCGACTGCACGCTGGTGCTCGAAGGACTCGCGGATCGGCTCGATGGACGGCTTGCGATCGATTCGGGCTTCGACGCCGACCTGGCCGCGGCCAGGCTTGGCGCCGAACGCTCGGTTCGACAGGGGCTCGGGCCCTACGAGACGCTGGTCGACGCGCTTCAGGATGTCCTGGGGCGCGACTTCAACTGGGTGCGCGACATCACGTTGTCCAACAGCATCTGGGGCAACCGACTGCTCAAGGTGTTTTCTGCCTACGACGGTGTGCACGCGCTGGGCGGCGGCATCGGCCAGGGTCTTCAAATGGGAATCGGCGCGTCCATCGCGAGGCCCGACCGTCCCACCGTCGCGCTGGTCGGCGACGGCGGGTTGTTCGTCAATATCGGCGAGTTGGCCACGGCCGTCCAGGAAAACGCGCCGCTGGTGCTGATCGTGATGAACGACGCGCGCTACGGCGTGATCCGCAATATCCAGGAGGTTCACTACGGCGGGCGCAACTACTTCACCGAGTTGCATACGCCGGACTTCGGCGACCTTGCGCGGACCATGGGTATGCGCTTCGTCCGCATCGACGACATGAGCGAGGCAACTTCGCGCATCGGCGAGGCGTTCGATGGCGTGGCGCCGGTGATGGTCGAAGTCGACATGCGTCGCGTCGGCTCCTTCGCCACCACGTTCGCCGGGCCGCCGGTGCGCGGCACGCCGGAGGCGGCATGACACGGGCCATCATGGTCATCGGTTTCGGTGCCATGGCGCGCATGGTGGTCCGCGAATTGCCGGGGGAGGTTCGTCTGGCCTGCCTGTTGGTGCGACGAGAACACGTCGAGCATGTTCAGGCACGCCTGGGTCCGGGAACGCGTGTCGTGTCCGATCCGGGCGAGTGCGCAGGGGAGGTGGATTTCGCCCTCGAATGCGCGGGCCACGGCGCCGTGAGTCAGTACGGGCCCGCATTGCTGGCGTCGGGCGTGGACTTCGGCGTGGTGTCCATCGGTGCGCTGGCGGACGACGACCTGCTCGCCAGCCTGGAAGCCGCCGCGCGCGCAGGCAACGCCCAGCTGCACGTGCTGGCGGGGGCGGTGGCCGGCATCGACGCGCTGACGGCCGCGCGCGCCGGCGGCCTCGATGAGGTCACGTACACGTCGCGCAAACCACCGGCAAGCTGGCGCGGTACGCCGGCCGCGTCGCTGATCGACCTGGATGGCCTGAAAGAGGCGACGACGTTCTTCGAGGGTACCGCGAGGGACGCCGCCCGCGACTATCCCGCCAATGCCAACGTCGCGGCCACGGTCGCGTTGGCCGGGCTCGGCTTCGACGACACGAGCGTACGGTTGATCGCCGATCCCATGGTGAGCGCGAACATGCACACCATCCACGCGCGCGGCGCGTTCGGCGAGTTTCGCGCCGAACTGACCGGCCGCCCGCTGCCCGACAACCCGAAGACTTCCACCCTCGCGGCGCTGAGCGCACTACGCGCCTTGCGAAACCGCGGCGGCTGGCTGGTCATTTGACATAGAAACACGACATGACGGAATCCATATTGGTGGCGGGCGAATGGCGCCCCGGTGCCGGGGAGCGGACGCCCTCCGTATTCCCGGCGGACGGCAGTACCAACGCGGTGGTCGCCACCGCCGGTGTCGACGACGTGCGCGAAGCGGTCGAGCGCGCCGATGCGGCGTGGCGCAAGAGTGCGTGGCGTGAAATGCTTCCACACGAGCGTGCCGCGATCCTGCATCGGGCCAGCGACCTGCTCAAGTCGCGCGCCGAGGCCGTCGCGCGCCTGCAGACCCGGGACAACGGCAAGCCGCTGACCGAAACCCGCGCGCTGGTGGCGAGCGCCGCCGGCACCTGCCGTTACTTCGCATCGGCGCTGGAGACGATGGACGACGCGTTGACGCCTTCGCGCGGCGCCTATCTCACCCTGAGCGTTCACGAACCCATGGGCGTGGTCGGCGCGATCACGCCGTGGAACTCGCCCGTTGCGAGCGAGATGCAGAAGATCGCGCCGGCGCTTGCCGCCGGCAATGCCGTGGTGGTCAAGCCCGCCGACGCAACCCCGCTCGTGGCCCTGGAACTCGGCCGGATTTTCGAGGACGCCGGCCTGCCGCCGGGATTGCTCAGCGTGCTGCCGGGACGCGGTTCGGTGGTCGGCGACGCCATCGTGCGTCATCCGCTGGTCAGGAAGGTGTCGTTCACCGGCGGCACCACGACCGGGCGCAAGCTCGCGCACATCGCGGCCGACAAGCTGATGCCGGTGTCGTTGGAACTGGGCGGCAAGTCGCCCACCGTGGTGTTCGACGACGCCGACATCGACCATGCGGTGAAGGGGGTGCTTTTCGGCATCTTCAGTTCGGCCGGTCAAGCGTGCATAGCGGGCTCGCGCCTGTTCGTCCACGAAGGCGTATACGACGATTTCATGGCCCGCCTGGTGCAGGCCACGACCCGGCTGCGCGTCGGGCATCCGGAGGCGGACGGCATTCACGTCGGTCCGCTGATCAGCGAGGCGCATCGCGGCGTGGTGGAAAATTACGTGCAGTTGGCGCTGGACGAGGGTGCGACGATTCTTGCCGGCGGCGAACGACCGCGGGGTGACGACTTTGCCTGCGGCAGTTACTATAATCCGACCATCCTCGCGGGACTGACCAACGCAGCGCGGGTTTGCCAGGAAGAGATATTCGGCCCGGTGCTGGTTGCCATGCGCTTTCGCGACGAGGACGATCTCGTCGCCCAGGCCAACGACAGCGATTACGGTCTGGCCGCCGGCCTCTGGACGCGCGACTACAAGCGCGCCTGGCGGGTCGCGCGCCGCCTCGAGACCGGTACCGTGTGGGTGAACACCTACAAGCAGATCTCGGTGTCGACGCCGTTTGGCGGTGTCAAGGACAGCGGCATCGGCCGCGAGAAAGGGCTCACCGGCATTCGCGCCTACCAGCAGCAGAAGAGCATCTACCTGGGTATGAACGAGCAGCCGTTCGCCTGGGGCGAGCCGACCATTGGGGAGCACGCATGAACATCACGGGCATTGACATGATTACCTACGGCGTCGCGGACCTCGACGAGGGTCGCCGCTTTTTCGCCGACTGGGGATTGAGGGAGCTGTCCCACGGTACGGATCATGCCGACTTTGAAACCCTCGACGGGTCGGTGGTCTCGCTGCGCCTGCTCGACGACCCGAATCTGCCTGAACCGTTCGAGGAGGGCTCGACCCTGCGCGAAGTGACCTGGGGCGTCGGCGACGACGCGACGCTCGACAAGCTGGGCGAGAGCCTGGCTCGATTCGGCGCCGGCGTGGACGAGAGCGGCGTTCTGCGCGCGACCGACCCCAACGGCATGGGGCTGGCCTTTCGCGTGAGTCGACGCCGCGCGGTCGCGGTCGAAGGGGCGCGCGTGAACACGTTCGACAACCCGGCAGCGAGAATCAATCGGCGAAGCCCCGTCTACGAGCGTGCCGCGCCGGTCAAGATCGGGCACGTGGTGTTCTTCACGCCCCATCTCGAGGACACCGAGGCTTTCTACGTCGACGGTCTTGGCTTTCGCGTGTCCGACCGCTACCCGGGCCGCGGCGTTTTCCTGCGCTGTCGGGAAGAGGGCGGCCATCACGACCTTTTCCTGCTCCGGGTCTCCGATACCAAGCGCGGTCTCAATCACGTAGCGTTCACGGTTCGCGACCTCCACGAGGTGTTCGGCGGCGGCCTGCACATCAGCCGGCGCGGCTGGACCACCCAGGTCGGTCCCGGCCGGCACCCGATCTCCTCGGCGTACTTCTGGTACGTCATGAACCCGTGCGGCGGTCTGGCGGAGTACTACGCCGACGAGGACTGGCTCACCGGCGAATGGCAGCCGCGCGAGGACTGGGAGCCGACGCCGGAGAACTACGCGGAGTGGGCTATCACCGGCGGCCTCGATGGCAGGACGCGACGCCAGTATCTTCCCGAGTAGAGAATTATGGAGACGATTGAATCGATTGTAATAGTGGGCGCCGGCCAGGCCGGCGGCTGGGTGGCAAAGACCTTGCGGGCGGAAGGTTTCCGAGGGCACGTCCACCTGGTCGGCGAAGAAGACCATCTGCCGTACGAGCGGCCGCCGCTGTCCAAGGCGGTACTGACCGGCGATGCCGGGGACGAAAGCACCTACCTGTTCGACGCACCCGCCTTCGATGCGTTGCAGGTGACCCTGCACCGCGGCTTGCGCGCCGAATCCGTCGACCGCGAAACGCGAACCGTGGCGCTCGACAATGGCGAACGGTTGTCCTACGACCGCCTCGTACTCGCGACGGGCAGCCGCGTGCGGCGCCTCGACCTGCCGGGGTCCGACCTGCCGGCGGTCACGTACCTGCGTGACCTGGCCGATTGCACCAGCCTGCGCGAAAAATTGTCGACGGCTCATCGCCTAGCGGTGGTCGGCGGCGGGTGGATCGGGCTGGAAGTTGCCGCGTCGGCGCGCAAGCTTGGCCTGGAAGTCACCGTGCTCGAAGCGGCCGACCGGCTCTGCGCCCGCGCGCTGCCGCCGCGCCTGTCCGATTTCCTGGCGGCGCGCCACCGCGCCCATGGCGTCGACGTCCGCCTGGGCGTGGGCATCGAGTCGTTTCGCCCGACACCGGACGGCGCGCTCGACGTGGTGTTGGCGGGGGGCGACGCGATTACCGTCGACCTCGTGGTGGTCGGTATCGGCGTAATTCCGGAAACGACGCTGGCGCAAGCCGCCGGTCTCGACGTGGATAACGGCGTGGTCACCGACGCCGTGGGCCGTACCGTCGATCCGCACGTTTTCGCCTGCGGGGACGTGACCAACCATCACAGCGGTTTCCTGGGGCGCCGCGTGCGCCTGGAGTCCTGGGCCAACGCGCAGAACCAGGGGATCGCAGCCGCCCGGGCGGCGCTCGGCATCGATACCGACTACGCGGACGTGCCATGGTTCTGGTCGGACCAGTACGACCTCAACGTCCAGATGCTCGGGGTACCCGAGCGGTGGAGCGAGCCCGTGATCCGCGGCGACATGGAGGCGGGAGCATTCACCGCCTTCTACCTCGACGGCGACATGCTCGATGCCGTGGTCGCGGTCAACAGCGCGCGCGACATCGCGGTGGCACGGCGCCTGATGGAGCGACGGATTCGCGTCAATGCCGGCCGATTGGCGGACCCGGGCGTCAAGCTCCAGAGCCTGCTCAAGGGCTGATCCCGGTCCTCGCGTTTCGACCCGAGCGCGTCGCAAGGCGCCTCGGCGCCTTGCGAGCGGGTGCGCGCGAGGGGCATGTCGGAGTAAAATCCCTTCTCCTCGCAAGCCATGGCGGCGGGCCGTTCGGCCGCGCCGGCGCGTCCATTCGCTACCCGATGATTGATCGACGCTTTTCTATCGCACCAATGCTGGACTGGACGGATCGCCACGCAAGGTACTTCCTGCGCCTGTTCAGCCCCAACATCCTGCTTTACACGGAAATGGTCACGTGCGCGGCGCTGCTCAACGGCGATCGCCGACGCTTCCTGGCGCATCACCGCAGCGAGCACCCGGTGGCGATCCAGCTCGGCGGCAGCGACCCGCGCGAGTTGGCCGAGTGCGCCGCCATCGCCGAGGGGGCCGGTTTCGACGAGGTCAACCTCAACGTCGGCTGCCCCAGCGACCGGGTGCAGTCGGGTCGCTTCGGCGCCTGCCTGATGGCCGAGCCGGGGCTCGTGGCCGCCTGCGTGGCCGCCATGCGGCGGGCCACCACCTTGCCCGTGACGGTGAAATGCCGCATCGGCATCGATCAGTGCGACGATTACGCGTTTTTCCGCGACTTTGTCGACACGGTGGCGGACGGCGGCTGCGATACCTTCATCGTGCATGCCCGCAAGGCCTGGCTCAAGGGTCTGTCGCCGAAGCAGAATCGAGAAATCCCGCCGCTCCACTACGACACGGTCTACCGTTTGAAAACGCAGCGCCCGGTGCTTGCCGTGGTCGTCAATGGCGGCATCGTCGATATCGACGCGGCCAAGGCGCACCTCGAGCACGTCGACGGCGTGATGATGGGCCGCGCGGCGTTCCAGAATCCGGCGCTGTTGTTCGACGTGGACGAGCGTATTTTCGGCGGGGCGCCGCCGACGATGGATCGCGCGGCGGTGCTGTCGCGCTACCTTGAATACGCCGCCGGGGAGCTCGCGCGTGGCGTACACCTGCGCCACCTCACGCCGCCCCTGCTGGGTCTGTTCCAGGGACTGCCCGGCACGCGGGTCTTCAAGCGGCACATCGCCGAGCACGGGCACCGCGAATGCGCCGGAATCGAGGTCTTGCACGAAGCCGCCGAGCGTGCCTTCGGGCTCGCCCTGGCCGCCTGACGGTTCGCTTATCCCATGTCGAGATTGTTGAAGGTTGTCGGAGTCCTGCTCGCGCTGATCGTGTTGGCGGCGGGCGGACTGCTCGCCTGGGTCGCCTGGTTCGTCGACGCCGATACCTACCGGCGGCAGATCGTCGAGCGGGTGGGCGAGTACACCGGGCGCACGCTCTCGCTCGAGGGAGACCTTTCGCTTGAATTACTGCCGCGAATCGCGCTGGAGACAGGAGCCGTGGCGCTGTCGCCGCGGCCCGGTTTCGGCGAGGAGCCGATGGTCGCCGCCGACGCCGTCAGCGTGGTCGTGCAGCTATGGCCGCTGCTCAACGGCGAGGTACGGGTCGATCGCGTGGTGCTCGACGCGCCGGTCCTGCGCCTGGGCGTCGACGCCGACGGAGAGTCCGCCTGGGGTGACATCGTTTCGCGCGTTCGACGGGAAACCGGACAGGCGGCCGACGTCAGCGACGGCGAGGCGCTCGGGGCAGGCATGGCGGCGCTGGCCGTCCAGGGGGTCGAGGTGCGCGAGGGCGCGATGTACTGGACCGACGGCGCGCGCGGGACCACCGACGCCGTGACCGGCCTGGCGGCGAGTGTCGATCATCTTCGTAGTGGTGAGACAGGCCGCTTCGAACTCGGTGGCCGCATCGACGCCGCGTCGTTTCCGGAACCGATTCACCTGCGGCTGGAAGGCGATATCACGGCCGACTTCGAATCGCTCGATATCGGCGTCGGGAACCTTGTCGCGCAACTCGGCAGTGACACGGTCGATGCCGATTTGTCGGTTTCCAGCACCGCCGTTCGCGACGTTCGCGGCGACCCGGTGGTGACGCTCGAAGGCGTCAGGTTATCGGCGACGCGCGGCGATACCAGTTTCGGGTTCGAGTCGCCCGCGGCGCAACTCGATGTCGCCGACGACGAATTGCGGGTGCCCGAGTTGATGGTCGACGGCGCAGGACTTCAGGCGCACGGAGAACTGACCATCGGGAACCTATCGGTGAATCCGTCGCTTCGAGCCCGAGTCGGCACGGACAGGCTGGAACTGGCGACGCTGCTGGCAGCTGCCGGCGCCGACGCCTCCTGGCTCGATGCCGACGCCGCCGAAGGTGCGGCCGTGACCGCCGATATCGTCGCCGACGGGTCCGCGGTCGTCGCCGACAAGCTGACGGTCAAAGTGGGGCAAAGCGACCTGGCGGCGTCATTGCGCCTGTCGCTCGGGGATCCGATGCGAATCGAGGCGCGGCTCACGAGCGACCGGCTCGACCTCGACGGCTTGCTGAACGACGAATCGCCCGTGGAAGGCGCGGCGGCGGGGGCAGCGGCACCGTTGCTGGCGCCGCTGGCCGTTCTGCATTCCGTGGAAGGTAGCGTGCAAGCGCGCGTGGGCACCTTGATCTCGAGCGGCTTGATCTACGAGGATCTCGCCGTGGACGCGCGCGCGGACGGCAAGTCCGTGGTGATCGAACCGATCCGCGCGTCGCTGGCCGGCGGGCGGCTCGACGGCGCGGCGTCGATGGGGAAGGCTGATCCACCGCCGTTGACTGCGCGTCTTTCCTTCGCGGACGCCGATGCCGGAGATCTTCTGAGTCGCCTGGGATTGACCGATCGCCTGGTCGGCCGGGGCGACCTGGATCTCGATTTCGCCGCGGTCGGGATCACGCAGGACAAGCTGCGGCAAAGTCTCGACGGCGTGGTCGCGGTGAATCTTCGCGAGGGCCTCGTGCGCGGTCTGGATATCGGCCGCATTCTCGACGCGGCCCGCGCCAGGGACTTCGCTGCGGCCTCGGTTCCACCGGACGGCGAACCGGTCACCCGGTTCTCGCGTTTCGGCGCATCGGTCGAGTTCGACAGCGGTATCGGCCGTAGCCGCGATCTCGAACTGGTCGGCGAGGGGTTTCGGGCCGAGGGCGAGGGCGTCGTCGACCTGCCGGCAAATCGCGTCGACTACCGGCTTGCCATCTTCGTCGCCAAGACGCCGTCGGCCGACGGCAGTGCGCCGGACTACGAACCCGTGCCCATACCCTTGCGCATCAGTGGCGATCTCGATCAGCCTGACTTTGCCGTGGACGTCGAGGCGCTCATGAAGGCGGAGGCCGAACGGCAATTGCGGCGCGAGGCGGCGAAGCGCGGCATCGATGCGCCCGACGCAAAGAGCGCGGTACAGGACTACCTGAAGCGGAAACTGCGCGAATCCCTGGACTGAGCGCTCGCCGCGAGATGCGCCGGATTCTCGTGCGTCGACCGCTTTTTTACACGGCGGTAATGTGCGGTTGAAAATCGTTGCGCGAACCCCAAATTCGCGCCGCGGAACGACCGGGGCGGAGATCCCTTGCCCGTCCGGCGCGTGGCCGTTCCGGGACAAGAAATTCCAAGGAGTCAACATGAAACACCTGGTATCGGTGTCTCACCTTGCCAAGCGGTTTGGTGATATCCAGGCCGTGCGCGACTTGAGTTTCTCGGTTTCCGAGGGAGAGGTTCTCGGCTTCCTCGGTCCCAACGGTGCAGGCAAGTCCACAACCATGAAAATGATCACCGGCTTCCTCGATCCCGATGCCGGTGAAATCGAAGTCGCAGGGCATTCGCTGTCGGCGCATCCGGTTCGGGTCAAGCAGTCGATCGGTTACCTGCCCGAGGGCGCGCCGCTGTACGGCGACATGACCACGGTCGCGTTCTTGAGATTCGTCGGCGCGATGCGCGGTTTGTCCGGCGACTCGCTCGACGGGCGGGTGGAAGAGGTCGTAAAGCTGGTCAACCTCGAGTCCGTGATGTCGCAGAACCTGGAAACGCTGTCGAAGGGTTTCAAGCGGCGCGTCGGCATTGCCCAGGCCATCGTGCACGATCCGCCCGTTCTGATTCTCGACGAACCGACGGACGGTCTCGATCCAAACCAGAAGCACGAGGTGCGCGAACTGATCCGAGCCATGGCGCCGCGCAAGGCCATCATCCTCTCCACGCATATTCTCGAGGAGGTGGAGGCGGTCTGCAGTCGCGCGATGATCATCGCCTCGGGATCCATCGTCGCCGACAGCACGCCCGCCGAGCTTGCCGCGCGCGTCAACGGCAGCGACGTGTGGCTGGTCGAGCCGGTCGAATCGGGCGACCTCGGCAGGCTGCGAGATTCGATCGACGGCGCGGACTGGTTGCGCGAGATGGAAGTGATCGAATCCGACGGCGCGGGCCGCTTGCGCATTACCGTCGGCGGCGGCGACGCGGCCGGGAAACTTCGCAGCCACCTCGCGAGCGCCGACGTCGCGGTCGCGCAGTTCTACCGCGAGCGCGTGCGTCTCGACGACGTATTTCGCGAGATCACGAACGGCGCCAACGTGTTGAGCTAGGAGACGTCATGAAACAACTCGGTTCGATATTTCGTCGCGAACTGTCCGCCTATTTCCTGACGCCAATTGCCTACGTTTTCATCATCATCTTCCTGGTGTTGGCCGGCATTTTCACGTTCTACCTGGGCGGCTTCTTCGAGCGTGGGCAGGCCGACCTGGCGCCGTTCTTCGATTTTCATCCGTGGTTGTACCTGTTCCTGGTGCCGGCATTGTCGATGCGGTTATGGGCCGAGGAGAGAAAATCGGGAACCATCGAGTTGTTGCTCACGCTGCCCGTGACCACGGCCCAGGTGGTCGTCGCCAAGTTTCTCGCCGCCTGGGTGTTCCTGGTGGTGGCGCTTGCCCTGACCTTTCCCATGTGGATCACGGTCAACGTTCTCGGCGACCCGGACAATGGCGTCATCACGGCTGCCTACATCGGCAGCGCCTTGATGGCGGGATCGTTCCTCGCCGTGGGCGCCTGCTTCTCTGCATTGACTCGCAACCAGGTCATCGCCTTCATCCTTTCGCTGGTGGTCTGCCTGATGCTCAACCTGAGCGGCTTCCCGCTGGTGCTCGATTTCTTCGCCGGCTGGGTTCCCCAGATCATACTGACCACCATCGCCTCGATGAGCTTCCTGACCCATTTCGAGGCGCTCGGGCAGGGCGTGATCGACCTGCGCGACATCATCTTCTTCGTATCGGTGCTGGCGTTCTTCCTGTACGCCAACGTGTTGCTTGTCGAACTCAAGAAAAGCCAATAAGGGCCTGCCGGGAAATCATGACGAGCAGATTTGCCGGACAGGTTCGCAGCCAAGGAAACACATTCACATGAACAAACCCCGACTGGTCACGACGAGCGGATTGGCCCTCGGCATCGTCCTGCTCGTCGGCATCAACCTGATATCCACCACGGCCGTAACCTCGGCGCGCGTGGACCTTACCGAGAATCGTCTGTACACGCTGTCGGACGGCAGTCGCGACCTGCTCGGGTCACTCGACGAGCCGGTGACGATGCGGTTTTTCCTCTCTCGCGAGATGCTTCCCCGCGTGCCGGGCATTTCGGCGTACGCCCAACGCGTGGGGGAACTCCTCGAGCAGTTCGATCGCGTCGGCGGCGAAAACCTGCGCCTTGAAGTCGTCGACCCGGAGCCGTTCTCGGAGCAGGAGGACCGCGCGGTGGCCTCCGGCCTGGAAGGCGTGCCGATCGGCGACGGCGATGCGCTTTTCTACTTCGGCCTCGTGGCCAGCGGTCCGACGGATACCGAGGAGGTGATCCCGTTCTTCTCCATCGCCCGCGAGCACTTTCTCGAGTACGACCTCGCGCGGCTGGTGTACCAGGTGGCGAACCCGGAGCCTCCGGTCGTCGGCATTCTGTCGAGCCAGCCTATCAACGGTGACCCGGGCGCCTCCATGATGGGGCAGTTCGCGCGGCCGTGGGCGATGCTAGGCCAAGTGGAACAATTCTTCGAGGTGCGCCACCTCCAGGGCGAGGTGAGCGCCATACCCGACGACGTCAGCGTACTGATGGTGGTCGGGCCCGACAAGCTGCCGCCCGTCTCGCTTTACGCGATCGATCAGTACGTACTCGGCGGCGGGCGTGCGGTGGTCTTTGCCGACGCCTATGCCGAGTCCGATCAGTCGTCGATGATGGTCGGCCTCGGGGCGTCCGGCGGCTATGCGTTCGACCCGCTCTTCGAACAGTGGGGGCTGAAACTGCGCCCCGGCGCGGTGGCCGTGGACATGAACCTCGCTCACCGCGTTCGCGCCCGCGCCAATGACCGCAACGTGGTGGTCGACTACCCCGTGTGGCTCAACCTTCGGCCGGAATTCTACGACGCCACCGACGTGGTTACCGCCAACCTCGGCGATACCATGATGGCAAGCGCCGGCGTGCTGGACATTCTCGAGCGCGAGGGCGTGACCGTGACGCCGCTGATCCACACCACCGAAGCGGCATCGGTGGTGGATCCGGCGCGAATCGGGCCGGGGTCCGACATCACCGAGCTGGTGCGCAACTACGAGCCTGGCAACGAGCGGCTCGTGCTGGCGGCGCGCGTCAGCGGCCGGTTCGAGACCGCGTACCCGGACGGACCACCGGTGACCGGCGAAGACGGCGGCGGCGAGGCGGCGGCGACGGACGAACCGTCGAAGGACGAGGACGATCAGGGCTCGCAAGCCGGTACACATCTCGAGGAGTCCGTCGAGGCTGCCGATATCCTGGTATTCGCCGACACGGACATGTTGCGCGACCGGTTCTGGGTCACCACGCAAAACCTGCTGGGCACGCAACTTCAGGTGCCGACCGCGGCAAACAACTCCCTGGTGGTGAATTCCCTGGAAAACCTGGCCGGCGACAAGAACCTGATATCGATTCGAAGTCGCGGCGGACACAGTCGGCCGTTCACGCTGCTCGAGGACGTGCGCCGGCAAGCCGAAAGGCAATACCTGCAGAAGGAACAGGAATTGCTGGACGAACTCGATCGCACGGAACAGCGCCTGACCGAGCTGCACGCGCAGCGCACCCAGGACCAGGGAATGATTCTCACCCCGGACCAGGAGGCGGAACTCGAGCGCTTTCGTGAACAGAAGGTTCGCATTCGCAAGGAACTGCGAGACGTCAGGCGCAACCTGCGCGAGGACATCGACAGCATCCACTCGTGGATCAAGTTCGTGAACATCGGTCTCGTGCCGCTGTTCGTCGGCGTCGGCGGCGCGCTGTTCGCGGCGTCGCGCCATGCCAGGGGGAAGCGCCGCCATGCATAGCGTGAGATCCATTTCCATCCTGGCACTGCTCGCGGCGGTGGTCGTCGGTGTCGCCCTGGTGGTCGCGCCGCGCGGAGAGAATGCCGACGCCGGGCTCGCCTTGCTCTATCCGGCGCTCGAGGACCGGATCAACGACGTCAAGACGGTGACGATTCGCGATGCCGATAACGAGGTGGTGATCGAGAACGGCGAGGGCGGATGGGTCTTGCCGGCGAACCACGGGTATCCGGCCGACGCGGGCGCCGTGCGTGCGTTGCTGCTGGGACTTGCCGACACGCGCATCGTCGAGCCGAAGACCGCCAAGCCCGAGTTGTATCAACGCCTGGGCGTGTCCGACGTTTCCGGGGAAGGCTCCATCGCGGTGCAGGTTAGCCTCGCGGACGCCGCCGGCGAGACGCTGGCATCGGTGCTCGTCGGAAAGGCGGCCGGTGCCGAGGACCGGTACGTACGCCGCGCCGACGAGGCGCGGTCCCTGCGCGTGACAGGCGTCGACAAGGTGGCCGCCGATCCGACGGCGTGGCTGAGGTCCACGATCATCGACGTCGAGCGCGACGACATCGCCGCGATCGAGATCGACAACGATGGCGAACGCATAGCGCTTGACGCCGGGGAAGGCGGTGAAATGGCGCTGAGGGAAATTCCCGCGGGAAAGCAGGTCAAGTACCAGTTCGCGTTGAACGATTTCGCCTCCACCATCGCGGGCCTCGAGCTGGAAGATGTGCGGCCGGCCGAGGGTCTGGAATTCGACGGCGAATTGTCCGGCAAGGCGATCATGAAGGAAGGGCTCGAGGTCGCTTTCGAAACCGCGCAGGCCGGTGACGACACGTGGTTTCGATTCACGGCGTCGACGCAGCCGGACGCGCCGGAGGAATCAAAAGCCCGCGCCGGTGACATGAATGCGCTCTGGAAGGGCTGGGCCTACCGTCTCGCCGACCGCGATCTCGATCGGCTGGGCAAGAGCAAGGCCGATTTGCTGGAAGACGTCGAACCTGGTGCGTCCGGCGAGGACGCACCGGGCGCCGATAACGGGACCCAGGCGTCCTCCGGCGATGCGGCGCCGGAAAACGGATCCGGCGATTCCACCGTCGAACCGGCGGCCAACGGGGCCCACGCCTCCGACGGCGTAGGAGAGACGAGCACCGAACCCGCCGAACGCGATTGATTCGATTCGCCGGGCATGACTGCCCGGCGCCCGCCTTGGTATCATCGCGCTGCGCCACGCGCGGACCTCGCCACGCGTACTTCCTTGATTGTCGGGACGGGACCACCCCTCCCGTTAACCGGTGTCACTCATGTCGGAAAAACTCAACAAGATCAGCTCCAGGATCACGCAACCACGCTCCCAGGGGGCATCCCAGGCCATGCTTTACGGCGCGGGACTGACCCGCGAGGACATGGACAAGGCCCAGGTCGGCATTGCCTCGATCTGGTGGGAGGGCAATACCTGCAACATGCACCTGAACGACATTGCCGCGAAGGTGAAGGAGGGTGTTACCGACGCGGGCATGATCGGCATGCGCTTCAATGCCGTCGGCGTCAGCGACGGGATCTCCATGGGCACCGAGGGCATGAGTTACTCCCTGCAGTCGCGGGACCTGATCGCCGACAGCATCGAGACCGTCACCGCTGCGCAGTGGTATGACGGGCTGATCACCATTCCCGGCTGCGACAAGAACATGCCGGGCTGCCTGATGGCCATGGCGCGATTGAATCGGCCGTCGCTGATGGTCTATGGCGGCACCATACGCGCCGGTCGCGCACGCGGCCAGGTGGTGGACATCGTATCCGCCTTCCAGAGCTACGGTCAGTACATCGCCAAGAGCATCGACGACGACTATCGCCAGGAAATCGTGCAGAACGCGTGTCCCGGCGCCGGCGCGTGCGGCGGCATGTATACCGCCAACACCATGGCCAGCGCCATCGAGGCGATGGGCATGTCGCTGCCCTACAGCTCGTCCACGCCTGCCACGGATCCGCTCAAGCAGGACGAATGCGTGCGCGCCGGCCAGGCCGTGCGGCTCCTCATGGAGCGCGGCATCCGGCCCTCGGATATCATGACGCGCCGGGCGTTCGAGAACGCCATGGTCATGGTATCGGCGCTGGGCGGCTCCACCAACGCAGTGCTTCACCTGATCGCGATGGCCCGCGCCATCGACGTCGAACTGACCATCGACGATTTCCAGGCCGTCAGCGACCGCGTACCATTCCTCGCCGATTTGAAACCCAGCGGCAAGTACGTGATGGAGGACGTGCACAGTATCGGCGGCATACCCGCGGTGATGCGATACCTGCTCGACGAAGGCCTGATCGACGGAGACAACCTGACCGTCACCGGCAAGACCATCGCCGAGAATCTCGCCGACGTGAAACCTTTCGGCAAGGACCAGGAGGTGATCCATTTCCTGGACAATCCCATCAAGTCGAGCGGCCACATCCGCATCCTGAAGGGCACGCTCGCCCCCGGTGGCGCGGTGGCCAAGATCACCGGAAAGGAGGGATTGACCTTCAGCGGTCCGGCGCGCGTGTTCGACGGCGAAGAGACCATGCTCAGGGCGCTCGAAGAGGGACGCATTGCCAAGGGTGACGTCATCGTCATCCGTTACGAGGGCCCCAAGGGGGGGCCCGGCATGCCCGAGATGCTCACGCCGACGTCTGCGATCATGGGCGCGGGGCTCGGCAGCGACGTCGCGCTGATCACCGACGGACGTTTCTCCGGTGGCTCGCACGGTTTCATCATCGGCCACGTCGTGCCGGAAGCCCAGGAGGGCGGACCCATCGGGTTGATCCGGGACGGCGACGTCATCTCCATCGACGCGGAGGCCAACACGCTGGACGTGGACGTCGACGAAGCCGAGATGGAAAAACGGCGGCGGGAGTGGAGCATGCCACCCTACAAGGCGACGCGCGGTACGTTGTTCAAGTACATCAAGAACGTCAGCGACGCCAGCCGCGGCTGTGTCACCGACGAGTAGGGTGCAGTGAGCTGGTGGGGCAAGCTGGCCGGCGGGGCCTTCGGGTTCCTGCTCGGCGGCCCGTTGGGCGCCATGCTCGGCGCCGCGCTCGGACACCAGTTCGACAAGGGCCTGAAAGGCATCAAGCGCCTGGAGGCGGACGGCGACCTCACCGAACGCACCCAGGCGGCGTTTTTCACTGCGAGCTTCGCGGTCATGGGTTACGTGGCCAAGGCCGACGGCCGCGTCAGCGAGGCGGAAATCGCCCGCGCCCGCCACGTCATGGACCAGATGCAACTCGACGGCGCCCAGCGCGAGGCGGCGATCAAGTTGTTCAATGCCGGCAAGGCGCCGGAGTTCGATCTCGCGGGGGCCATCGAACAGTTTCGCGTGGAGTGCCATCGCCGCATCAACCTGGTGCGCTTTTTCCTCGAGATCCAGATCATGACCGCGCTGGCCGACGGCGAATTGCATGCCGGGGAGCGCGCGGCGCTGTTGGACATCGCTTCGAGACTCGGCATCTCCCGGCGTTACTTCGAGAACCTGCTCAATATCGCCGCCGGTTTCGATCCCTCGGGAGCGGCCGGCGCCGGATCGCAGCCCAAGGGGCCGAAGCTCGACGAGGCCTACAAGCTGCTCGGCGTGTCGCGCGACGCCGGCGACGACGAGATCAAGCGGGCCTATCGGCGCCTGATGAATCAGCACCATCCCGACAAGCTGGTGGCGCGCGGTATGCCCGAGGAAATGGTGGCGCTCGCCAACAAGAAATCCCAGGAAATCCGCCAGGCCTACGACCTGGTACGGGCGAGCCGCAAGCAGGACAAGGCGGCCTGAACGAGCCCCGCCGCTTGAATTGACCGCTTCGTCCACCACATAACGATTAGTCTTTTCAAGCCTGGGATCCCCGATGTCCAATACGATCCACGTGGTGTGCGCCGCTTGCGCGGGCATCAATCGAATACCTGCCGACCGCGACCCGCGCCAGGCACGCTGCGGCAAGTGCCACGAGCCGTTGTTCAACGGCAAGCCGACAGCGCTTGGCGACGAGGACTTCGCCCGCTTCGTGGAGAAAAACGACCTGCCGGTGGTAGTCGATTTCTGGGCCGAATGGTGTGGACCGTGCCGCATGATGGCGCCGGTATTCGAGCAGGCCGCGGGCGAGTTCGATGGAAAGGTCCGCCTGGCCAAGGTCGACACGGAGCGTGCCCGCGGCGTGGCCGCGCGTTTCGGCATCCGCAGCATTCCGACCCTGATCCTGTTCAAGCACGGGCGCGAAGTGTCACGCCAGGCCGGCGCCATGCCGTTGGAGCCGCTCAAGCAGTGGATCGCGCGCGCCGCCGAATGAGTCGTGCCGTCGTCCGGCGGTGACGGCCGCCGGGCCGGCGGCACCTTGGTGCTCGTCCCCGGGTTGGGACTTGGCGGATTGGAGGTTGCCTTGCTGGCCAGTCGCATGCGGCGCGGCGGCTGGCCGGTTCGCGTGTTTTGGCACGTTCCCTGGTGCGGCTCCTTATCGGACAAATCGTCGGCATTGGCGGCATTGTGCCGATCGTGTGCCGACGACGTCGTACATCTCGTCGGGCATTCCATGGGCGGTGACATCGTGCTTCACTGCCTGGCTGCCCCCGGCGTCGACAAGCCCGGCCGCGTGGTGCTGCTCGGCACACCGGTCCGCGGCTCGGCGACGGCAAGGCGCGTGGCGGCGCTACCGCTCGGATCCCGTATACTGGGGCGCTGCATGAACGAGGTACGCGGCACGGCGTTCGTGTTGCCGACGGATCGCGAAGTCGGGGGCATCGCCGGTCGTCTCAACCTCGGCGTCGGCCGCGCGTTCGGCGTGGAGCCGCCCTGCGACGGCGTGGTTCGCGTTGACGAGGCGCTGGATCCGGCCATGCGAGATACGCGTGTCGTCGACGCAGCACATACAGGCATGCTCTTCTCGGCGCACGTCGCCCGACTGGTCGATCGCTTTCTTCGTAACGGGTACTTCGAGGATCGGAATTCTCATGAATGAATCCGCCACCTGGCAGCGTACCGGTTTGCCGATGAACGAGTACGGGGACGGACCCGATCACGCCCGCACGTTGCACGTGCGTTGCGGGTCGGATATTCACGCCTCGCTTACGACGGCGGGTTTCACCGGACGATTTCTCGAGTTTTCCGATCCCTATTGCCAGGGGCCCGTGCGCCGCTTGCCGCGCAACGCGTTCATCGACGAAAGGGCCGCCTTCATCGCCGACGCCTACGAGATCGACGGCGATTCATCCGTCGACGATCTCCACGTTCAGTACGACGGTCTCGAGCGCGCCGGCGTCTTCGATCGGCTGGTACTGTGGTTCGAGCACGATACCTACGACCAGTTGATCCTGGCTGCCGTATTGTCGACGTTGTCGGCGGTGACGCGTACGACGCCGGTGGAGTTGATTTGCGTGGATGACGTGCCGGGCGTCGAGCGTTTCATCGGACTCGGCCAGTTGTCGCCGTCGCAACTGCTTACCTTGTGGCGGGAAAACCGTCGCGCCGTGACCGAGGCGGACGTCGATCAGGCCGTTGCGACGTGGGACGCCGTTCGCAGCGACGATCCGGCGCCGCTGGCCGCGCTGGCGGCCGAGACGCATGGGCCGATGCCGATCATGACGCGCGCGCTGCGACGTCACCTGCGGGAACTGCCCGGCGTCGGCGACGGACTCGGCCTGACGCAACGACTGGTGCTGGAAATTCTCGCCTCCAGCGGCCCCCTCACGGCCGGCGAAGTGTTCCGCGAGCTGATGATGAAACGCGAACCGCTGCCGTACCTCGGCGACCTGATGTTCTGGCATGTCGTTAGCGATCTCATGGCCACAAGCGAGCCCGTATTGACCATCGAACCCGATAGCCGCGATCAATCGTGGCCGAGGAAGAAACTATCCATTACCGAAACCAGCCGATGCATACTAGAGGGAACGATCGATTACCTGGACCTGTACGAAGGCACGCGCTGGATCGGTGGTGTCGCGGCGAGTCGTTCGCGACGCCCCCCGCGTTGGGATCACGAGGAGAACCGGCTCATTCCAGGCTGATGCGCAAGGCCGCCGCCGCGGCCAGCGGCGCCAGGGCAAGAGCCAGCATGCCGATCGCCGCGAGCACGTAAAACTGGCCGGCTACCGGGAGGCCGGAGGCGGCCGCCTGCAGCAGGTTGGCGCCGAAAATCAGCACCGGCACGTAGAGCGGCAATACCAGCAGGGTAAGCAGTACGCCGCCGCGCCGCATGCCGGCGGTCAGTGCCACGCCGATGGCGCCGATCAGGCTCAACGACGGCGTGCCGACGGCGAGGCTGCCCAGCATTACCGGCAGCAACGCCGGATCCAGGTTGAGAAGCAAGGCGATGATCGGCGTGATGACGATCAGCGGAATTCCGGAGACCATCCAGTGAACGAGGATTTTGGCAAGTACCAGTACCGCGAGCGGATGCGGGGACAGCGCCATCTGTTCCAGCGTCCCGTCCTCGAAGTCCGGCTTGAACAGCCCGTCGAGCCCGAGCAACGTGGCCAACAGGGCGGCCACCCAGATCACGCCGGGCGCGATGTGCCGGAGCTGTTCGGGGTCGGAACCCACGCCGAAGGGAAACAGCGTCGCCACGATAACGAAGAACAGCAGCGGATTGGCAAGATCGCTGCGCTTGTAGTAGGCCAGGCGAAGGTCGCGCCGTACCATGGCGGCAAAGGCGCGCGCCAGGCCGGGGTGGACGGTATTCACAGGTGAACCATCTTCGTCTCTATACGGCCGAAGACGAGCGGTTGGTGACTGGTGATCACGACCATGCCGCCATTTTCGGCATGGCGCTCGAGCAGCGCCTGGAAGTCGGCGACGCCCTGCACGTCGAGGGCGGTGACGGGCTCGTCCAGTATCCAGAGCTGGGCGCTGGACAACAGCAGCCGGGCGATGGCGACGCGTCGTTTCTGGCCCGCCGAGAGAAAGCGGCAAGGCACGTCCTCGTAGCCGTACAGTCCCGCGCGTTCGAGCGCCGCCGCCGGGTCTGCATCACTGCGCGACGGGCTGAGCGAGATCGCCGCCCGCAGGTTCTCGAGCGGCGACAGTTCACCTTTCACGCCGTTGTGATGGCCGATGTAGCTCAGGTTGGCGCGAAAGCGGTCGGGTTGCCGGCTTACCGGCTCGCCGCACCAGCGCACCTCGCCGCGTTCCGGCACGGCGAGCGTGCACAGGATGCGCAGCAGGCTGGTCTTGCCGGAACCGTTGGCGCCGTGCACCTGGCAGATGTCGCCGCCGGAGACGACGAACCCGAGCTCTTCGAACAGCAGGTTGTCGCCGCGCTCGCAGGCGAGGTCCACGCACTCGAGCCGGCTGTCAGGTGAAAAGCGCATGATGGGACGGAATCGGCTCGCTCGCGATGAAATTACCAGGCATTGGCCGCGGCATCGTAAACCCCTGACGCCGCACAGAAAGTGACTGACGCGTCGAGGATACAGGCTGGCTGGAGAATTTGTATGATCTGATCGGGTCCAAGATTATACATTCATGCAATCGCATCAAAGCGTCTTCGCGCGCCGCGCCGCGTGAAGAGCGTATAACACGAAATCAATCACCGGAGGCAATTCCCATACCATGACGGTTATGCAGCAGCAACAATCCGCGCGCCGCGGCACGGGCCGGGGCCGCGGTCGCGCAAAGGGCCGAGCCGTCGATGCGACGGCCCTGGATCGTGTCACGCGACTGGTGGCGGAGTCGCCGCGTCGGGACCGGTTGATCGAATATTTGCATCGCATCCAGGATGCCACGGGCTACCTGCACAGCACCGATCTCGTCGCGTTGGCCCGACTCATGAAGCTCTCTCCGGTGGAAGTCTACGAGGTTGCGACGTTCTACCATCATTTCGACGTGGTACGCGACGACGAGGTCCCGCCGCCGCCACTCACCGTGCGCGTGTGCGATTCGGTCAGCTGCATGATGGCCGGTGCCAACGAGTTGGTGGACGTGCTGGAAGCGTCCCTCGGCGAAGGGGTCCGGGTGCAGCGCGTCCCCTGCGTGGGCCGCTGCGACAACGCGCCGGTCGCCACCATCAACCACCGGCCGGTTCCCCGGGCGAACCTCGACGCGGTGCGCACGGCGGCCGCCAACCCGGACGGCATGGCCCTCCTCGAGGTCGCCCCGACCCGATTCGACGACTACGTCGCGCAGGGTGGTTACCGGTTGCTCGACGATGTCGTCAACGGCCGCGTCGACGCGGAGACGGTGATGAGCGCGTTGGAAAGCTCGGGACTGCGAGGCCTCGGCGGCGCCGGCTTCCCGGCCGGCCGCAAGTGGCGCATCGTGCGCGAGCAGAGCGCGCCGCGCCTGATGGCCGTAAACACCGACGAGGGCGAACCGGGAACGTTCAAGGACCGCTGGTTTCTCGAGCGGGATCCGCACCGTTTCATCGAGGGCATGCTGATCGCTGCCCATGTCGTCGGGACCGAGGCCTGTTACGTATACGTCCGCGATGAATACCCGGGCGTGTTGAAACTCCTCGCCGACGAAATCGACGCGGTCGCCGCCAGTGGACGCTTCGAGCTGCCGCTCATCGAGCTTCGGCGCGGTGCGGGCGCCTATATCTGCGGCGAGGAATCGGCCATGATCGAGTCCATCGAGGGAAAGCGCGGGATGCCGCGCCTGCGGCCGCCCTACGTCGCCCAGGTAGGACTATTCAACCGGCCGACCCTCGAGCACAACATGGAAACCCTGTGGTGGGTGCGTGATATCGTGGAGAAGGGCGACGAGGCATTCGCTGCGCACGGTCGTCACGATCGCAATGGCCTGCGGGCCTTCTCCGTGAGCGGCCGGGTCAAGAAGCCGGGCGTGCACCTGGCGCCGGCGGGCATCACACTAAACGAGCTCATCGACGAGTACTGCGGCGGCATGCTGGAAGGCCACGAGCTGTATGCCTACTTTCCCGGCGGCGCATCGGGCGGCATCCTGCCCGCCTCGCTCGCCGACGTGCCGCTGGACTTCGATACGCTTCAACCACACGGCAGTTTCATCGGCTCGGCCGCCATCATGGTGCTGTCCAACCACGATCGCGCGCGCGACGCGGCGCTGAACGCGATGAAATTCTTTGCCCACGAATCCTGCGGACAGTGCACGCCCTGCCGCGTGGGCACGGTGAAGGCGGTGGACCTGATGCAGCGCGAGACCTGGGACGCCGACCTGATGGAGGAGCTGTGCGAGGTCATGGCCGATGCCAG
>JAUIEZ010000228.1 GCA_030429665.1 Gammaproteobacteria bacterium
TGGGCTCCATGTCGACCGAGCACGAATATCCGCTCGTGCGCATCGTGAAGGCATCCGAACCCGTCAAAGTCAGTTCTGGTTTCGATACAGACGACGAACCGTTGTTTAACACCCTGACCTGGCTGTTACGACACTGACCTTCACGAACGACAAAAAAATCTACAGTCGTCGGCACAATGAGCAGGTCCTGCGCTGACGCAAGGCTGGACGCCAGGAATACGAGGAGTAAAACGGCCGTTGAAGATCTCACGATATTCGACTCGGTTCTATCAAGTGGAATAGCAAGTCCGGTCAATATCGCCGGAATAACGAATCGACAAGTTTGCTCATTCAACCGGCCGCGGCTCGAACCCGGATGCCAGTCGCTCCGCTTCGGCGATCTGATCTTCGGTCATGCGTCTCGAAAGCGTCTCGATCAGACCTGCTACAAACCCGTTATCTCCCGACGACGCGATCCTCAACCACTTGTAGCTCTCGATCCTGTCCCGCGGAACACCTTCCCCGATAGCCAGCATGAGACCGAGTTCTATCTGCGCTGTCGTGTCTCCTTGCCTTGCGTGCTGCGCGAAGATATCGTGTGCTTGCTCGAACTCCAGACGTCCAAGCGCATCGAATCCGTCTTCGATCGTCTGCGCACCGACGACGGCCGAGACGAGCAGAATCGACGCAGCAACGATGGTCCTGTTTGGAGTCACCAACTCAAACCGTACACGCTCAGGAACTCACATCGCAAGCGACGTCACGGGCTTTTCCATTCTGGGATATCACTTTACGGAACCAACGCGTGACTTCGAGGAAATGGGAGTACGCAACGGGCTTTAGCAATAGCAGATCGGCTTTTTCCCGGGCCTGCTCGAGCAACAACGAATCGGAACTCGATATCACGACACGAGCGTTCTTGTAGCGCTCCTGCGACCTAAGGTAATCGAGAATATTGAGACCCGACGCACCCGGCAAATGTCCATCGAGGGAGATCAGAATCGGCACTGACGCATCGCACCGGTTGGTCTTCAACCACTCCAATGCGAGCGCGCCGTTCGCGATCCACTGCACGTCGCAATGGAGTTCCAAGGAGAAAACTTCGACGATGAGTTCCCCAAGTTCCGGCTCATCCTCGACCACGAGCACCTGGCATGCCTTCATATAAAACCCCTGATCCCCGCCTGCATCCTAACCCGCCCTCTATGACCGCGCAATCAGGCCGACCAGCGTCCCGATCCCGCCTGATTGAAGCTGGAACACGGTCGCAATGGCGGGCGAATGGTGTCACGACAGCCTTGTCCATGTTTTCATTGGATTAGTCCACCTTCTGCATGTTCCGCGCGAATGCTTTGCATGAATTTTGTCGCGACAGACGGACCCGGGTGATTTCGCCATTCGTCGCAATCGAGGAAAACTATTCCTTCCCACGTACCGCCCCCGGGCAGGTTTCTTTACTCAGGCCGACCTGGTTTTACCGTACACTCCAACCCCTATTTCCCGCGTTTCTTCTTCTCTATCCATAGTTGAAGCACGAGAGAGCGGTCGAAATCGTCCTTCGGGACTACCGATCATTCGAGGCTCGTACAGTCCAGGCTGTACACGACGGCCTCTACGTCTTTACATTGCCAACGAGCGAGCAAGCATATGGATTTTCTGAAAGTACTGGGTTCGGTTGTGAATCAAGGCATGACCCCTTCGGCCAATCGTCGTATCGAGAACTCTACCAGTCAGCCAGGCGGGCTCGAGGTGTCCGACTTGCTTAACTCGTTGGGAGGCAGCGGGAGTGGACAATTCGGCGAGATTCTCGGGAACCTCGGCGAAATGGGTCGCGCCGCGATGCGCAGCGGTGACGACGGAAAAACCAATCCGATGGTGACGGGCGGACTGGGCGCGCTGGCCGGTGCGTTACTTGGCGGCGGCAGCAGCTCGATGAAGGGCGCCCTCGGCGGAACCGCTTTGGCTGTGCTCGGCAGTTTGGCGGTGAAGGCTTTGTCAGCCAACCGGTCATCGATGCAGGACCAGGAGCAAGTCATGGCCGGACTTCGACCTCCGCGGAACGAAGAGGAAGTAGAGCAGGTACAACAAACCGCGCAATTGACCATACGCGCAATGTTGAATGCCGCGAAAGCGGATGGGCATGGCGATCGCGATGAGATACGTCGAATCATAGGCGAAGCATCCGAAGACGGACTGACCCGGGAGGAGCAAGCGTTCATATCCGCCGAGATTCACAAGCCAATGGAAACCGAGGAGATCGTCCGCGCCGTTCCCAACCAACAAGTTGCCGCGCAGGTATATGCCGCCTCATTACTGGCAATCGAAGTCGACACGGACGTCGAACGACGCTACCTGCACGACCTGGCTTCCTCGCTCCGACTCGATCGCAGCGTCGTGGAGAACCTGCACACGGCACTCGGCGTGAGCTGATCGTTGACAAGTCCGCTTGCCGATTGAACGGGGCAGATCCCCAGCAGGCTGGCGCGTGCAGCCGGATTCGCCAATGTCGGACCCGCCAACGACCTTACGACGGCAACGTATTCGCCGTCGTATCATTCGCCATCCCGGCGATGGGCTGTACCCGGCCAATTCGCCGACTTCACCGAAACTCTCTGCGCGTTCTCGATCTTTCACACGGCCATGAGAAAATTGCTTCTTTCAATCGGCCTCGTTTTGGCGAGTCTGCTCGTTGTACTAGTGG
Source organism: Gammaproteobacteria bacterium (assembly GCA_030429665.1). Classification (GTDB taxonomy): domain Bacteria; phylum Pseudomonadota; class Gammaproteobacteria; order Arenicellales; family CAJQKF01; genus BQJD01. The sequence continues at coordinate 2,681 of JAUIEZ010000228.1, forward strand.
CGCTTGAAATCGGCGTTCGGATACTGTCGCCACATGAGAAAGATCACGTTATTCCGGGGCGATTATTCAAGATCGACGAAAACCTCGGCTGGCGTTTGAAGAGCAACTGGAAAAGCCGGCACGAAACAAGGTATTTCGACGTTATCTACGAGACCAATTCTCACGGGTGGCGGGACGAGCCGCGAGACACAAGGAAAAGCGATAATGTTCATAGAGTCTTGCAGTTCGGCGACTCCCAGGTCTTCGGGTGGGGCGTATCAATCGACGACCGATTCTCCAATCTGCTGGAAAAAAAGGCGGACGACCTCGAAGTATGGAACATGGCGGTTCCCGGATACGGCCTCGACCAGGAGATTCTGGCGTACGAATACGGCGGCGGAAGCATCGAGGCCGACGAGGTCGTTCTATTCGTATCCGAACAAACCCTGCTTCGAACCACGAGAGACTACATCTACGACAAATCCAAGCCCGTTTTTCGGCACGGTCAAGACGAGGGCCTGTTTGTAAAACCACCAATCGATACGTTCGAAACACGGATCGTATACGAACTGCTGAACCCGTTTTTCCTCCCGTATTTTGTCCAGAGACGGTTGCGTATCATCAAGTCGAAGTGGCGTTCGGCTGGCGAATCCCGATCGCCGGCCGGCTTCGGGAACACATCTGAGGAAAACGAGTCCTGGAACCTTGTAGAACGAATGATATTGAGAGCGCACGATACCGCTAAAAAACACAACCACCGTTTTAGCCTCCTTTCGACGCTTGAAGACGACAAAGAAACGGTTTTGCAACAATTCTGCATCGAAAATGAAATTCGATTACTTGCTGTTGACATAAATGTCGACGACGACGGTACCGTCTTCGGTGAACACGACAGCCATTGGACGCCGAAAACCCACGGAATGGTGGCTGATGCTATTTTGTCTGACTGGAAGAAAACAGAAATTGACGTCATGGAAAGCTACGGCGATTGAATTCGTGCTGCAACCGACGGCAATCCGTCGCTAGCCTACCAAGGCGAGTCGTTCTCGATATACAATCGCATTCCCGATGTGTCGCTATTGGATACTTGTTGGTCGAGTCGATCGGCAGGAGATGCTTGCGCATCTGCCAGATCGACAGGGCAGTCAGATCGTCCGGGCACATGACGAAGCCCGCGTGAGCGTGACCATTGAGAATCGTTCATTGGAAACGATGCGTATCGACCGCCTTGGACGTTGTCACGACAACAACGATACTCTACACTCCTCGCTTGGCGTTACTACGAAAGCTATCGGTCGAACAACTCCAGTATGAAT
>JAUIEZ010000229.1 GCA_030429665.1 Gammaproteobacteria bacterium
GCGAGCAGGAGCGTGGGGAGGTCGGTGGATCGGGCGCGGAGTTCGCGGATCATGCCCGAGGGCTCGTGGAGTTCGAGGCGGACGCGATCATTGCCGACTGAATCGACACCCGTTAAGCGGATGCATTGGCCGGCAATCCGCATCGGCGCTACTTCTCGAACGGCAGGCCCACGTACTCGTATGCGAGCGCGTGCTGCGCCGGCTCGGAGCGCAGCAGTTGGTCGTAGTCGTTCTGTCGCAGTTTTTCGTCGAACGGATCCGCGTTGGGGAATACGTGCAGGAGCCGGGTCAGCCACCATGAGATCTTCTCGGCCGCCCACACGCGGCGGAGCGCCATCTCGGAATAGCAATCGAGGTAGTGATCGCTCGCCTCCACGTAATGGTGTATCAATGCGCGGCTGAGATAGAAGACGTCCGAGAATGCCAGGTTCAGTCCCTTGGCGCCGGTGGGCGGCACGATGTGACTGGCGTCGCCGGCGAGAAACAACTTGCCCCAGCGCATCGGTTCGGCAACGAACGATCGCAGCGGCGCCATCGATTTCTCGATGGACGGACCGGTTTCGACCTGGTTGGCGAGCTTGTCGGGCAGTCGATTGAGCAGGGCTTCCCAGAAGCGTTCGTCCGACCAATCCTCGGGCTTGTCGGACATCGGCGCCTGCACGTAGTAGCGACTGAGCCGCGGATTGCGCTGCGAGGCGATCGCCACGCCGTCGGGGTGGTAGGCATACACCAGCTTCTGGAGCGGTGGACGCTCGACCATGATGCCGATCCAGCCGAACGGGTAGGTGCGCTCGAACTCCCTGCGCACGTCGGCGGGAATGGCTTGTCGGCTGGGTCCGTGGAAGCCGTCGCAGCCAGCGATGAAATCACAGTCCACCCGGTGATTCGCACCGTCTTTCGTGTACGTCACGTAGGGATTGCCGGTCACGTCGTGCAGCGCCACGTCGTCGGCTTCGCAGACGATCTGTCCGCCGTCCCGTTCGCGCGCGGCGTAGAGATCCTCGGTGATGGCGGTTTGACCCCAGGCCATCATCCGCTTTCCCGTCCATCGAGCGGTGTCGATGAAGAAATCGTCCTTCTCGTGCCAGACGATCAGCGTGCCGTCCTTCACCAGGCCGTCGCGATCCATTCGCTCGGCGAGGCCGTGTTCCCGCAACAGCTCGACCGAACCGTGTTCGAGAACGCCCGCGCGTATGCGTTCCAGCACGTGCGACTTCGACTGGCGCTCCAGCACGACCGAATCGATGTTCGCGCGCGCCAGCACGTGGGAGAGCAGCATGCCGGCCGGACCGCCGCCGACGATGCAGACCTGGGTGCGCATTGGTGAACCTCCCTGCGTTGGGCCGGGGCGCGCGCTCGCGCGCCGTCGCCGGCTCATGGTATTCAAATCATAGCAAAGCGCGCGCGGGAATCCCGCCGTTGGCCGCGTGGCGAAGGCGCTCGTTGACGGCGGTTCTGGCGATTCATAGAATCTTGTTTCTCGATAAACAAATTTTTGTCCACGTCGCGGTCCGCGCACCTAGAATGTCCGGTCCGCATTTTCCCCAGAAACACACTAGCACTTCAGGAGTATCGAATGTTTTCGAGGCGAGGTTTTTGTTCGCTGGTTGCCGGCTCCGCGCTGGCGTTGACGGTTTCCGGCGGCGCGTTGGCGTTCCCCGACAAGCCGGTCGACTACGTCATTCCCTTCGGTCCCGGCGGTGAGTCGGACATCTCCGCGCGGCTGCAGCAGCCGTTCTTCAAGGAGATTTTCAACGAGGAACTGGTGATTTCCTACAAGCCGGGCGGCGGCGGCGCGGTCGGCTGGGCGGAGCTCAACACCTACGGCGACGACGGCCACAAGATCATGGGCGTGAACCTGCCGCATATCGTCATCCAGCCCGCCCAGAAGGAAGTCGGCTACACCACCGACGGCCTGGTGCCGATCTACTGGTTCCACTACACCCCGGATGCCATCGTGGTGCGGGCGGACAGCGAGTTCCAGACCCTGGCGGACCTCGTCGAGTTCGCCAAGGCCAACCCGGGCAAGGTGGTCTTCTCCGGTTCGGGCAAGGGCTCGGCCAATCACCTGGCCCAGGTCGCCTTCGACAAGGCGGCGGACATCAAGACCACCTACGTGGCCTTCAAGGGTACCGGCGCCAGCACCACCGCCAACCTCGGCGGCCAGGTCACCGCGCAGTGGGGCTACACCACGGTGGGCGCCAAGCAGGGCGACCAGGTGCGCGTGCTGGCGGTGGCCATGGAGGAGCGTCATCCGCTGTTCCCCGACGTGCCGACCTTCAAGGAACTCGGCTATGACCTCGTCGGCGGCGCCTACCGCGGCGTCGCGGTGCCGAGCGCGACCCCGGAGGACCTGCGCAAGCAGTGGTCGGACATGATCGGCCAGATCAACGCCAACGCCGATTTTCAGCAGAAAATGCTGGACGGCGGCTTCGCGATGATCGACGTGCCCTACGAGGAAATGGACGCGTTCATGTCCGCGCGCAAGGAGGCTTACATCGAGGCCGCCAAGTCGGCCGGCATCCTCAAGTAATCGAGGGCGCCCATTGTCGTTCCGTCACGCGGCGCGCCGCGCCGCGTGACGTTTCCCGCAACCTTCCAGCCATCTGTCACTGAATGGACGCGCTCGGTTATCTCGTCGCGGCCCTGACGCCGGCCAACCTCGTGCTGGCGCTGCTCGGCGTCGTCGCGGGCACCGTGATCGGTTCGATCCCGGGCCTTACCGCCACCATGGCCGTGGCGGTCCTGGTGCCGCTGACCTTCACCATGGATCCGTCCTCGGCGCTGATCATGCTCGGCGCCATCTATACCGGCGCCATCTACGGCGGTGCCTACGCCGCCATCCTGCTGAACACGCCGGGTACCCCGTCGGCCATCGCCACCACCTTCGACGGCTACCCGATGGCGCGCCGGGGCGACGGCGACCTCGCGGTGTCCGTGGCCTGCCTCGCCAGCGTGGTCGGCGGCCTCGTCGGCGCCCTGTTCCTGCTCACCCTGGCGCCGCCGCTGTCGCGCGTCGCGCTCGCCTTCGGCCCGGTGGAGTACTTCTGGCTGGCCATCTTCGGGCTGTCGCTCATCGCCGCGCTGTCCGAGGGCAGCCTGCTCAAGGGGTTGGCCGGCGGCGCACTCGGGCTCGCCATCTCATGCATCGGCGTGGCGGAGATCTCGGCCGACGTGCGCCTGACCTTCGGCAGCCAGACCCTCATCGCCGGCGTGCAGGTGGTGGCGGGGCTGATCGGCCTGTATTGCATTCCCGTTCTCATCGACCTGGTGGCGACGCCGGACCGCCACCTGAAGCTGGAGGAGCGTCCGCGCGGCCTGCGCCTGGGCGAGTCCTTCGCCATCCTGGTGCAAAACGGTTTCAACGCGATCCGCTCGTCGGTGATCGGCACGCTGGTCGGCATCCTGCCCGGCGCCGGCGGTTCCGTGGCCGGGCTGGTGGCCTACTCGGAGGCGCGCCGCACCCAGAAGACCCAGCCCGAGTACGGCAAGGGCAACCCGGGCGGCGTCATCGCCACCGAATCGGCTAACAACGCCACGGTCGGCGGCGGTTTCATCCCGACTCTGGTGCTCGGCATTCCCGGCACGCCGCCCGACGCGGTGATCCTCGGCGCGTTGCTGGTGCAGGGCGTGCGTACCGGCCCGCAACTGTTCAGCGCCCAGGGCTCGATCGTCTACACGTTCATCTGGGGCCTGCTCATCGCGACACTGCTCATGCTGCCGGTCGGCCTGATGATCGGCCGTTACGCCTACCGCACCATCGTCACGATTCCGAAGGCGGTGCTGGTGCCGAGCGTGGCCTTCATGACGGTGATCGGCACCTACGCGATTCGCAACAGCATTTCCGACGTGGTCATAATGATCGTGCTCGGCGTCATCGGCTGGGTGCTGGGGCGCTTCGGCTTCTCGGTGTCGCCGGTGGTACTCGGCCTGATTCTCGGCCCCATCGCCGAACAGGGATTC
>JAUIEZ010000064.1 GCA_030429665.1 Gammaproteobacteria bacterium
GCACGGTCGGGAAGCTGCATCAGTGTCTGGATATGGCCAGCCAACATTTCGTCGCTGTCGTATAAGAGCCCCGCGGATTCCGCAAACTCCGGGATCGAACCGATGTCGCGGGCGACCACCAGCGTTCGGCGCGCGAACGCCTCCATGATCACGCCTGAAGATATTTCGAATGTCAGCGACGGCACCACCACCGCCTGGCGCAAACGTACGCGTGCATGGCGGGCCCACCGAGCAGCCCGCGTGTCGGCCACCGTCGAGAGTACCCGGATTCCACTCTTGGCAGCCGGTAGCGATCGGCACCGGCCTCAATCAAGCCCAGCTCGTCGGTGCGGGCAAAATCGAACATTTCGCAGACCATCTTAACCGAGCGCGCGTCGTACCGCCCGCCCGGATAGGCCAGGCTGCGTACCTGAACCTGCAATTGGTCCTCCAACAGCGCCTTGGCGCTACCCACCTCGCGGCGAATCTCGCGCTCGTGGAGCCGCCGCAGTTCGGGATGGGACAACGTGTGGCACCCGATGCGAAACCCATTATCGGCAAGCTCCCGTAGTTGGTTTCAGTTAAGCATGGGATACCCGTACTGTCGTACGCGGTTTCCGGCGCAGGCGCGGGACGCTAACGTTTCGAGCGGGCTGACCGTCCCCGCTTCGCACACGCGGACCAACATTGCCTGGATAGAGGACGGTGAAAGGGCCAGCACGGACTCCCGGACATCGATGGTGTGAAAGGTCAATGCAGCGCAGCGCGCGGTGGGATCGCTCACCCCCGCAGTCTCTTTGACACCCTGGCGGGAACGCCATTCGTGGGCAACACGGGGTGTTTCAGGATCCCGGTTCTTGCGAGAAGGGAATAACCGATTTCTCTTTCACGTCGACGACCTGGTTGGAAGTAGAGATCAAACAGCTCACGAGCTTACGGAGCATCTTGGCGCCTAGTGTCCGGCGGGGGTTCTTGCGCCAGGAAGGTCTCAAACTCTGTAGCGGGAACTACCGCAACCTCGACGTCCGTCAACATCAGCGCCGCGGTGGTGCGCTCGGCATGGTCGACGAAAGCCATTTCCCCGAAGAACGCGCTGGAGTTAGGCGTCGCCAAGACACCAGGTTTCCCGCTGACCTTTTTGCGTGTCTGCACACGCCCCTCGGCGATGACGTACATGTAGTCGCCATTGTCTCGCTCACTGAGTATTGTATCCTCGGCTGCAACCGTGAATTGTTTTTGTGTCATGGCGATTCAATCCTAGACTCACACAGTGTAGTGCATCCGGCGGGAGCCGCAAGCCACCTCTATCCACCCCCGCCCGGGTACATACGCAGGCGCACAACCGGGTCGCATTCATCGTTCCCCGCATCGCGTATGAAGTGGTCAGGGTACCCGGCTCATGTCCTCGATCAAGGTCGCGGTGCAGCGATTGGCAGCGGTCGCCGGCGAATCGTCTGCGAGATCGCTGTAGGGGATATCCCACTGACTCAATCTGACGTAGCTGTGGGTTCTCGGGTTACCGCAATACGGAATCAGCTGGCCGATCGAACAGAATTGGACATGCAGATCGGCGATCACGTTTGGTCGGGAATCCAGGCAAAAAATGACCGCCCGAAGGCGGCCAATTGCCGTAGTCCTCTTGAGGAGGAAAGACGCCTCCGATGTCTCAGAACATCAGAAGCACGGCAAATGCGACGGCAGCAACAATGAAACCCGCCAACACGTCACAGGACCGGCAAGTGGTGCTCTCGGGGTAGTTGGCCAATTCGTTCATTTCCGTACTCCAGACAACTGATACATCGTGAGACGCAATATGCCGAGAATCTACGGTGGTTTCTGTGGGGAATCCCACATGATCCGCGATCTGTTTGTGATTCGGTTCACATTAGCGCCGTGTCGGCGCCAACTACTCAGCCGGCCGGTACATGTTTGATCTATTTCAAGCCGAATGTCTGAGGTCTCGTTGGCCTGCAATCTGTACAAACCCCTGCCGGACAGTCCATGTACAGGCATGTGGTCCGGGACACGCACGTATTGAACTGGACAACCACGCGCCAATGCGATTACGGATCATCACGACAATCGATGACCAACGACCCGGACACGCCGGGTACTCGTCTCGCTCAACGCTACACCCTACCATCACTGCATCTTCCGCAGCGCGTGTCGCCCATGGTCGACGACACCGGTCGATCGATGCAATTCTATCCGTGCCTCAAAAAGCGGCGCGCCACTGCTCCGTGTCGATAAACCATCGCTCCTCGACGATCCTGTCGCCGTTAATATGAAACAGCACCGCGCAATGACTACCCTCGGGCACTTTCTCGCATTTCCAGGAAACTAGCGAAACTACGTCGTCGTCATCCTCAACATGGCGCATTGCCGTGATCTCGAAGCCGGGCGGCAATGCGGCGCCGAGATTCTCAAGAGCACTTCGAAAACTTTCCTTACCTTCATGCACGTCGTTCTGTCCCGGCATGACAAATATCATGTCGTCGACGTAGTCGGCGAGCAAGGCGTCCCAGTCCCCTCGACCAACAGCTTCCCATCCACTTTGAATCATGTCGGCATTCTTTCCCATCGTTTCCTCCTCGCTCAGTGGTCGGACTGAATCAATCTGCGCGGAATGCGATTTTCACAGTATGACAGCACGCATCCTACCAACGGTCCGCCGAGTCACCTATTCCGATCTCGTGAGAGCATCGACCCCAGGTATTGGTGACGAACCCCACGAAAGATCAACAGATTATCAAAAATCCTGATTGAGGTTTGACGGGCACAATAAAACCGGCTAACCGTGCCAACCGTATTGCACTCATTCGTATCGTTATCGCGTACGTAGTACATCTTCCGCGGTCACCGGCCATTCGGACAAGATGTATGGTATTCATTCGACCATCATCAATGCATCCCCCTACAGTGTTCACCCCCGCCTGTCGATTTCTTCCAAAAAGCAAGCGTCCCACCCTTCCCGACGACCGGCGACGATATTGGCCGGTAGTGCGCTCCGATACCGATAGCGGGAACGAGGACAGAACGATCGAACTGGAATTCCTCTTATCAACGAGGTTAAATGACATGCCGCCACGCGTTCGGAGGATTTCCTGATGTGTAACCTCAGAGTCCTTGTTCTGGTCTCGTCCTTCAGTCTGTTCGTCTTTGAATCTGCCTTCGGTGTCAAAGAAATTAGAGATGATGGCACTGGCGGTGACTGCCAAGCCATAGGAAACTGGGACCGCGGCACCAAGATATGCACGTTGACGGGCAACCTCAACGAAGGCATAGAAATCCTGGACAACGAGATCACGCTCGTCGGTAATCAACATACATTGACCGGAAACGGCGCCGGATCCGGCGTTAAAGTAATAGACAAGAAAAATGTATCCATACTGAACCTGGGTATCACCAACTTTCATATTGGCGTCGATGTTCGTGGAGGGAAAGACCATGAAATCGAAAACTGCACAATCACGGGGATAAACGCGGCAGGTTTCCTTGTTGGGTTGGGAATAGTGCTTATGAACCATCACGGAAGTTTCGTCGTACACAACAAGATAACCAACAATGATGGAATGGGAATCTACTTGGCTCAAACGGATCTCACCACCATCGCCGCGAATAAGTTTGAAAACAATATCGACGCGATTTTTCTTGATCGATCGAGCAAGAACAACATTACGGAAAATGATTTACAAGGTAGCAGCCACAACGGCGCTGATGGAATGGAGTTACGCGACCGCAGCAACAACAACACCATCACCTACAACAAGCTTAGCAGTTATGAGAGAGGCCGGGGTCTGAGAATAGAAAAATCTGATCGTAATCTGGTCATGTTCAACGAGTTTCAAGGTAACCAGACCTCTGCGATTCGCGTAGAAGCCGACGGAAACAGGATGATATGCAACGACATGATCCGGCATGGTCCGATGGCTCTGCTCCTCGCCAACCCGGCCATTCGCAATTCCGTACTCCTGAACAATTTCTATAACGTGGACGATGCCAATGAACTGAACGCCCCGAACGTCAATTCGTTTCGTCACAACTACTGGCAAAGGAATCCGAACTGTCCCGATGCGAACATGGATGGAATTTGCGATGTGCCTTATGTTTTTGCGAATAGTACCGACGAAAGGCCGCACAAAGAGCCGATCCCATGGAAGGTTAGTCCCGCCTTGTGTTTCGGTGCGAGTGCTGGTCGGCCCGTCGATACATGGTATCCACCATTCGAGGATCTAGGCAGTCGCGAAAACTTCGAGCGCTTACCGCAACGAAACGAGGAGAAAGTCATACGGAATTAGTCGCAGGACTAACCGCTCGCAGCGTATGCGGGTCGTCAATGATCCGTTTAGGGAGCGTCGTGCCTGACCTATGGCCATACGCTGAAGCATCGACCCGGGACGATGTTCACCTTGAGGAACGTTGAGGCGGGGCGCGGCGGTGTCGCGTCATTCGAGTGGATTCACCATCCATGCGGTCACCTCGACACACGCGTCCCCCTAAGCGACGGCCTCTCTTGCAACCCCCATTTTCGTCGGGTACTATTCGCGACGCTTTTTGACTGAACAAGCGTGATTTCTCGCGCTTTTTTAAACGCAGTTTCAAGTCATCAGGGATGAAGAATGACTAAACGCCGTGAAATTCTCAAGGGACTCGGGTTGGCTTTACCGGCCGTTTGGACAGCGCCGGTCGTACAGTCAGTCTCATTGCCGGCTCACGCACAGACGACCGATCCGGAACAAGATCAATCGACGACACGGGGAAACAACGAGAACGACGACGACATCGATCCGGGACCCGCGTGTCAGCCGCTTCTCATCCCGGGCGCATCGGTCAGTTGCCCATCCGATGGATCCGGCGTCCTGGCAACACAGCATCGCGTCGATGATAGTGGAGTGTGCCCCGCATTGAGATCGACAGCTGGTTTCGATGCCACACCCGCGGTCGACGTGGTACAGGTGGAACGCTGGCGAAACTCGAACGTCGTGAACAACGTGGGCATTTCGGTCCGGACCAGCCGGGGCAACTACAGCCAGTTCACTCTGGATTGCGGTAGTCCCGGGTCGTCGACGGGCAATCCTTCACAAACCCTGACTTTCCAATCCTCGTCGGGTGCAATGTGGCAGGCCGAGTTCGACCTTAACCGGTCGTCAACAGGGACGGTAACGCTTGGCAACATCGCGCTATCCCCGGTCGTGCCCTAGGGCGTATGGAAGGTGCGTTAACTGGAACCCCGGCATTCGATCTTTTTACCCCGGGTACCGATTTCTCGTTACGCGTCCGTCACTCCACATCCGTTACGCATGAGATACATCTACATGACCCGAGAGAACGGTTGCACGCCGATCCCGTTTCGACTGGACTATTGGGTTCGTTGCAGGAATTCCCGATACGCCCGTATACGGTGATTGCCGCACTCGACAAGATCCGGCTCGGGGTTTCGTGCCGAAGCAATGCACTCCGGTGGCGTACGATATAGCTGATTGAATCTGGACTTCGCCACAGGATTGTGCGTCGCCACCTTCGGATCCCGAACCACGTTTTCGTGTTCCTGAAAGCTGCCTTGGTCGCGCTTCGCAGCAGGTGCGGCGATGGAACGCGCAGGCAGATGGTTCCGATCCAGGGTATGGTTAGCGGTAAGTCTCGATACAATCCACCTACCAGTATATTGGAAGCTAGAAAAGCCGACACCGACAATAGCGATCATCAAGGCCAAAGCGGCGGCGGCTCGCAACAACCGCCCCTGCCAGCGCGACTGACTCTCGATCCTGAGATGTTTTCCGACATCCACGTTTGTCTGAAGCAGGAGTTTCCGCAAACCGGGGCCGTCGATTAGTTCGATCTGGTTCTCGCGTGCAAAGTGTTCGGCCTCCGGCGTGAACCGTCCGGAACACGCAACGATTGCACCATCCGCACGTTCGTGATGCATTACGCCGAAGAGCTCGCGGACGATCGAAACCCCGACCATTTCGTTCGACCAATACTTGCATTGGACAACTATCCTACGGCCGTTTTTCCGAAGCTCGAGATCGACTCCACCGTCGGCTTTCGCGCCGCCGCGTTCGACGACCCGGAAACCGAGCTTTCGGTAGACTTCGGCGATCAGCTTCTCAAACTGCTGCCAGTTCTTCATTTTTGGCGGCGCTTCTTGAATGCCCGTATCCGAAGAGGCGCTTACCAAGTAATGGTCCACGAACCGAACCAGTTCCTGAGTGTCAGCGATCACATGCGGATTACTCTGGAGTTCCCGGTGTAGTTCGTGGGCCCTGTAGCCCGCCGGCAGTCCAGTTCCGGCGTTTACTACCCAGGACACCTCTGGCCTGCGTCTACCCAGCAGCCGCCCCAATCGCCGAGGAGAGCAATTGATCGCGCCTGCGACCGCACCGTAGGTCGCTCGAGTTCGAGTCGCATTCAAAACATGCAGAATATCCGAAAGTTCAGGTCGCTGGCCCATGCGTGAAAATCCCTTTATTGGACACCGCGATTTTACCAAAGAGGATTAATAATCGAATTCACGGCCCTGGTTGCGCTCGTGCCCGTGATTGAATCCAGTCAACCCTACTGAAACCAACCGCTCTCGGCAGTCCGTTATTGCCGCCAACGGCTGCGCAATGTCTGTGGGTCGGTGGCATGAAGTCGGCGGACTGCAGTATGCGCCTTGTCCAGCGCTGGAACTGCCCGAAGCGCGCTCCGGGCGACACTTCCCGGCCATTCACCGCCGTCGCACCGCGCCGAGCCGCATTATATATGTTTGCGCATATATATGATTTGGCATATACTTCTGATATGCCGATCTCGCTGCCTGACCTGTTCAGTTGCATGGCCGACGCCACGCGCCTGCGAATTCTTACCCTGCTGGGGAAGGAAGGCGATCTGTGCGTCTGCGAAATCGTCCACGCGCTTTCTGATATTCAACCCAAGATCAGCCGCCACTTGGCGGTGCTTCGCAAGGAGGGCGTGGTCGTCGACGATCGCGACGGCACGCGTGTCTTCTACGGACTTTCTCCCCAACTACCGGACTGGATTCGACAGATGATACTGCGAGTTTCCGAGGAAACCGCGACCGAGCCACCCTACCGTGACGACCTTGCCCGGCTACGGTCGATGCCGAATCGTCCCGTTCGCAGTCAAGTCGCATGAACGTATCGTTTCCGTCACTGGAATGGCGCCGGGAAGGGCTGATCTTCGCTTCGTTGATCGTGGCGTTTCTGCTGGCGTGGCTTCTGCCCGTCGAGTCTGCACGATTCGGGAACGCCGTTACGGAAGGCTTCGCGCTGTTGCAATGGTACACGAAGGAACATGTCGTTCTGTGCTTGCTACCCGCCTTTCTCATCGCCGGCGCCATCGCCGTATTCGTGAACCAGGACGCCGTGATGCGGTTTTTGGGGCCGAGCGCGCCCAAGACGACCGCGATGTCGGTGGCGTCCGTATCCGGATCGATTCTGGCGGTTTGTTCTTGCACCGTGCTGCCACTCTTCGGCGGCATCTATCGGCGTGGCGCCGGACTTGGACCCGCGATCGCATTTCTCTACTCGGGTCCGGCGATCAATATCCTGGCCGTCATCCTCACCGCGCGAGTGCTCGGCCTCGAGCTCGGCATCGCGCGCGCGGTCGGCGCCGTAGGGTTTGCTTTCCTCATCGGACTGCTGATGCATGTTCTCTTTCTGCGCGAGGAGCGCGAGCGGGCCGGCAGCGCCAAGGGCTTCGTCACGGCAGGTATCGACACGGGACTGTCGACCGCCGAAAGCGTCGTGCTTTTCGCGCTGCTCATCGGCGTGCTGGTGTTCGCCAACTGGGCGCAGGTGCCCGGCGACGGCGCATTCCACCTCGTCGGACTGTGGAAGTGGCCGATCACGGCCTTCCTTGCAGCAATTCTCGCCTTGTTCCTGGTGTTGAAAAGGCACTGGTCGGCGATTGGAATGACGACCACGGCGGCCGTGGTCGTCGCCCTGGCGCTAGTCCTGCCGAATCATCCCGAAGCCGCGTTCGCAGCCGGCCTCACGGGACTGATGGTTCAGGCAATGGTGCGCCCGGATGACGGCCACCCGTGGTTCGAACAAAGCTGGGATTTCGCCAAGAAAATCCTTCCGCTATTGTTGCTCGGGGTACTGGCCGCGGGTTTCTTCCTCGGGCGGCCCGGAGAGGAAGGGATCATCCCGACGACATGGGTTACGGCGACGGTCGGTGGAAACGGGCTTGCCGCGACGTTTGCGGCATCATTGATCGGTGGACTGATGTACTTTGCCACGTTGACCGAAATACCGATCGTTCAGGGCCTGATCGGTGCCGGCATGGGCAAGGGTCCGGCGCTTGCCCTGCTGTTGGCGGGTCCCGCAGTCTCGCTGCCGAATCTGCTTGCCATTCGCGCGTTGATCGGCACGAAGAAAACGCTTGTTTACGTCACGCTCGTGGTGATCATGGCCACGATCACCGGTCTCATCTACGGACACTGGTTCTAACCGGAGAAACCAATGGAAATCAAGATCTATGGAAGCGGATGCTCCAAGTGCGTCAAGCTTGCGCAGAATGCAAGCGCCGCCACCGAGAAACTTGGAATTACCGCAAGCATTACGAAAATTACCGACACCAATGCGATTGTCGATGCGGGCGTCATCCGGACTCCCGCCCTCGGTATCGACGATGAGATCAAAGTGGTGGGGCGCGTGGCAACAGCAGAGGAAATCGAAACGATGATCAAGGGGACGCCATGATGGAAGTGCCCTGCCCTGCCTGGCGTCTATCGGCTCGTCTCGGCAGGTCGTACAATTGAAGCGAACGGCCAGTTCTTGCGAAACCACCCGGAGAAACCCGTGATGTCAGGTCATCTACCCAGTCGCGCAAGCATTGGTCTTGCTGCCGTGTTGTGTCTTCCCATGGTCGCGGAGGCGAGCGGGAACACGGCCCTCGAGTTGGAGCCGATAGCTGATCACGTCTACGCCATCATTGGCCCGACGGGCAACCGTTCGCCGGAGAATCTCGCCAACAATGCCACCTTCGGCTTCGTGGTAACGAACGACGGCGTGGTTCTCATCGACTCTGGCGGTAGCTACAAGGGCGCCGCGGCCATCGAGGCGGTCATTCGGAAAGTAACCGACAAGCCGATCACCACGGTCATCAACACCGGCGGCCAGGACCACCGATGGCTCGGCAACGGCTATTTCAAGGAGCGGGGCGCCCGCATCATCGCCAGCGCCCGCGCCGTCGAGGACCAACGGACACGCGAGCAAGATCAATATTTCGCGCTCGGAAACCTGATCGGGGATTCTGCGCTCGAAGGCACCGAATCCGTATTCGCGGATGACACCTTCGAGGGCGAGACAACACGTCGAGTCGGCGAGGTGACATTCGAGTTGTACGAGGTGGGTCCCGCCCATACACCCGGGGATGTCCTGGTTTGGATGCCGCAGGAGCGCATTCTCTTCACGGGCGATGTCGTATACGTTCGGCGGATGCTGGGTGTTAATTCCTATTCGAACAATCGACACTGGATTTCCGCGTTCGAGCGCGTTGCGGCGTTGGAACCGGATGTTGTCGTCCCCGGCCATGGCCCGGTAACGAACCTGGATCGCGCCCGAGCCGACACCTACGACTACCTGGTCTTCCTCCGGGAATCGGTCGGCACATTCATGGAAGACGGCGGAAACATCGCCGACATCGGCTCCATCGACCAATCGCGTTTTCAGTATCTTGAGAACTTTGATGACCTGGCGGGACGCAACGCGCAGCAGGTCTACACCGAATTGGAGTGGGAGTAAACTGCCCGCTCTCGCGTCTGATGCACGCCGACGATGTTCAAGGCAGGCCGCTGCGAATATTACGAATCAAGATTACTTCGAAATAACGATTTTCAATCGACTCCCCTATCCACCGGCATTTGCCCTACATACGTCCAAGGGTCGATGAGCCTCGGTCGACGCTTCTGAATCACCGCCGCGCCGAACCGGTTAACCCGATTTTCTTCCGGCATACCAAAGCCGGGAGTTTTCGCATCGGCCGCCACGACGAGACTATCGAAAGTGCAATCGTGTCCGTTACATGCTGTTCGCCGCCGGACGCACGAGTCATCGTGGAAGAGGCATCAGCGGTAGCATCATCTAACCCATGAAGGTAAAAAGTTCACCGCGAAGCACCGGGAAAACGGATCTCGGTGACCTCGGCGAGAAAGAAGGGGAAATAATCGTCCGTGTCGAACATGTTGCCCGCTTCCACCCGGAACGGCAGGCGATAGCCTCCTACGACGCGAAAATCGGACAGGTATCCGCCGAAGGGCTGCAGGCGATGCTCCTTGTCCGGATTGGCGTCGCTCCAGCGCTGGAATGATACCTTGACCGGCCGTCCCTCGCGATCGACTGTGACATCCACCGCCTGTTCCAGGTCTTCGTGCCGGACCGTGACCCGCGCGGTGTTCGCATCCACCCTCTCCCACGTCACCCCCGGTCCCGGTAAAAGCGCCGCGGGCGTCCAGAAAACCGACTCGGCAACGTAGCGTCCGAAGGCCGAGAGTGCATGGTTCCGATCACCGCCGAGCCGCGCGACCGGGATCAGCCAAAAGATTCGAAACCGCGTCCACGTCGCCGAATCCGAGCCTGAGACAGGCATGCCCCCGAGCGTACGCATCGTCCAGACGAATCCCTCGGGCACCGCGAGGACCTGCCGTGCTTCCATTGGCTGGTAAGCTGGGGCATCCTTGGTGCCGAGACTGATTCGACCCTCCATGTCGATCTCGGCCACGTGCCGCAGCAGAGTTCCGGACCGGATGGTAAAGAGAAAATAACGCTTCGCGGGCTCCGGCAGGCCCGCAACCATCTCTTGCGTAAAACGCCGTGGTGTAGCCGGCTGCAGGGACGTCAGTCGTTTCCATTCCGCCAGATCCGCTCGCCGGTCCGCTGCCACGAGGACCGCCAGCGCAGACAGACTCATCAAGAGCGCAATCGCTATTCCGACAATTGTTTTCATGCTATCCGGTCTCTCCCGCAAGGCTCGGGAAGTTGTTGCCAATCATGACGGCCTTTGAGATAAATTCTATTGAAGCCGCTGGATTCCCCAGGGTGGCGAGAAACGCTATGACGTCTTGTCGGCTTGCGATTGAAATAATCGAGATTCTTCGCTGACCAACGTATCGGTTCCTTGCAAGTCGAAATGCCCGTGAACGTTTCCCCCGACCCCTCCCGTGATGAGGGCACAAGGAACCTGCCGCCTTTGAAAACCTCGATAAAAAATTGATAGACTCCCCGCACCTTTAAATTCAATCTGGATCAACAATGAAAAACAATCGTCGGAAGCTGTTGAAAGCTCTTACCCTGGGCGGTGGAGCAGCGACTGCGTGGAAACTGCCCGCCGAGTGGTCGAAACCGATTGTCGAGTCGGTCACACTACCGGCACATGCGCAGACCACCAGCGACGAGGAATCGACACCCACACTGCGACGAGCCGCGAGCACCGGCGCCACGCCCGTCAACATTACGTTGCACGAGAACGTGTCGTCCAGCCTGTTTGCGGCCAACCCCGACATGCTTCGACGGTTGATGGATGTTTATCTGCCAAACGCCCACGCGTTCGAAGGGCTTATGTATCCGGCGGATGCGCAGGTATATGGCGCCGAACGAGCCGACGGTAAATGGGAATTCGAGATCTTTCTGGACTATGGCGACCTTTGTGACGACTTCGACACGTTTTCTCCATACGTCTGCAGAAGAGACGAAGTCAGACTTGAAGACAAGGAGGGTCTCTACGACGCATTCATCCAGAAAGCACATGCAGAACCGACTCCGACGTACACGTTCCAGACCCTGTTTACCACCGGGCCACTCGATATCGGCGACGTGGCGAATGGGTTGACGCTCGACTCCGGCTGTGATTTCGGCGCCATCGATTTCGAATTCGTCGCCTTGAATGGCGATTCACCCGAAGTGAAGGTCAGTGGTACGACGCTCAATCTTTTTTCGGGTTCCAAGCCGTTCGGATCGCCAACATGCGATGAAATCATGCCCATCTAGCGCCGCGGTCGCCACACACACTCAAATGGTCGGGGCCAACGGCGTGAGCCTGTCTTGCGCGACGGCGCCGTGCACGCAACGGCCGGAAAATGACCGGGGAATGCCATCCTCGAGACGGATTAAATGGCGATCAAGTAGACGCTCGGGCTGGCGTACCGATCCGTCGTCGTCTTCTTGAAGTATTGACGCCGCCCTTTGGGGCGGCGTTTTTTCTTGTAAATCGTACACGCCCGGGGGAGCGCGCCTGTCCGCGATCTACGAAGCGGCATTGCGGTGCTGTCGCCAGCCAATCATCCCGGCACGCGGCATACCTTTTCTCAGATGTATCTCTCCCAAAAACCTGGCTGGCAAGTTTGTCGCCGTCCGCGATATATTCAGCGACCATCTCAAGTCCATTCATGTCTATTCGGGTTGACGACAACGTGATGGAGGAAATGATCACACGCTTGGGATTCAAGCCGTTCTTCCAGCAGCAAGCGTCGTCAGCCATGGCCGACGCTTCGCACGCGAATTCGTACCCGGCTCGCGTCGCCGGGATTGAACGAAGCGGGATCACCGTGTGGAGCATGCTCGGTGAACGGCATGTCCCCTCCTCGATTCTGACCCGCTTCGACGACATCGTGGTGGGTGATTGGTTGCTCCTGGACCGGGACGTCCACCGCCCGCTACTTCGACTTCAGCGACAAACCCTGCTTGCACGAAAAGCCCCGGGCCCGAAAGTCGATACCCAGGCGATTGCTGCCAATATCGATACGTTGTTGATCGTTTCGAGTTGCAACCTCGATTTCAACCCGGCCCGCCTGGAGCGGTATCTTTCACTCGCGCTGGCCGCGGGCATCATGCCGCTGATCGTTCTGACCAAGGCGGACCTCGAGGAAGATCCCGACGAATACCGCCAGGCAGCACAGAAACTCGGTTCGGGTATTGTCGTGGAAACCGTGGATGCACGCAGCATCAATTCACTCGATCGCCTTCTTGCCTGGTTCTCGCCGGGGGAAACTCTGGCGATGGTGGGATCATCGGGTGTCGGCAAGACCACCCTGGCAAACACCCTGGGTGCTCCGCTGGCGGCCGTCGGAGCGATTCGCGAGGCCGATCACAAGGGGCGGCATACGACCACCGCCCGCTCGATGCACCGTCTACCCTCCGGCGCCCTGCTAATCGACAACCCGGGCATCCGGGAGTTGCAACTCGCCGGCGGCGACGAAGGCATCAACGCGCTCTTCGACGATATCGCGGCCTTCGCCGATTGTCGATTCGCCAACTGCAGCCACTCGGGCGAGCCCGGATGCGGCGTACAACGCGCGATCGACGATGGAAACCTGGACGCCCGTCGCCTCGCCAGCTACCACAAGCTTCTCGCCGAACAACGTCGCAACTCGGAAACCCTCGCCGAAAAACGCAAGCGAGATAGGGAAACCGGCAAGTTGTACAAGCGAATCGTCGAAGGCAAGGCAGTGCATCGACGAAACAGGCAACCAGGGTGAGGCGCGTCAAGGCCGATTCAAAAAACCCGCACTGCACGGAAGGCCCCGGTCGGCGAGGAAGACGGGCAATCGCGCGAGTCTGACGACAGCAAACAGGCGCCTCCAGGACAACGCTGGCGGTATCACGCGACACCATCCGCCCTTCGCGCCGTCCGTCGAACGCGTAATCTCAAATAACCTTCCGCATGGACTATAGGCGCTCGAGCGCGTCGGCCGGCCCCGGAACGGGATAGATCCCGGTGCGTTTCCCACGCAAGGTGCTTCAAGAATTCAAACTTCGCTTCCAGGCACGATAATTCTTGTTGCTATTGCTGTAATGGTCGCGCTCGCCGGTCAACACGTGCTTGAGTTCGTGAGCCAGTAGCTCAAGACGACGGGGATTGTATTGCAGGCCGATGACCTTGGCGTACGCCTCGCCGAGCCAAACCAAACCGCGGTGGTTGAAATCGACGTTGCGAGCGTGAACAACCTTGTCCTTGACGCACGCATACCTGTTCTCGCAGTCGACAAGCTTGATCCCGGCCTTGTCGTGCCACCGGACCCGGATACGCGCCGTACGGGTGCCCGTCCATCCATAAGCCCTGTCCTCGGGAAGGATGACGATGTTTGCTTTGGTGTAGGCACATGCGCGGGCTCGGGCGCCGCAGATGGACTTGATCTGCCTCTTCTCGACGAACCGTACTACGACACGCTTGGTGGTGACCTGGGCAGTGTCGGCGACGTTTGCGGTAGCGGTCAGGGGAACGCACATCGCCCAAATGACAGTGACGGCGAGAACGCCGATTTTCTTCAACATGTTCGCAGCACCCGGTGAGTTGTTGTCGGGTGCCAACGTACGCCTCGAAGATGCCGGCCATATGCCGCTAAGTTATTGTCTTAAAGTGTTTTTTTATAAAATCTCGCGAAATTTGCAATTTTGTACACTACGTTTGCCGAGGTGCAAAACGATGAGAAACGGCGTGTCGCGTGAAGATCCCGCGCGGCGCGACAGTTCCGCTTGCGTCGTGGGATTACAACTGAGCCAAGCATCCCGTTCCCGACGCACCGGGAACGCCGTTGCCGCGTCCCCGTGTCTGCGCGTAACGAGTATCGGCGACGCACGAGGTGTAACAACCCGCCCAGCGATTCGATCCCACCGCCATTCGAACAATCACCCCGTGCAGGGATAACGCCGAAACCCGGCTTAGTCACCGGGTAGACATGACTCGCGTTTTGTCCGAATCAGGCTTGAGTCCAGTAATTGTTATGTTATAACATTACTTTTTTACGAATACGCGAGGATTTCACCAATGAATAGAGCTTTCGCCCTGCCGGCCGCGCTCGTTTGCACCGCCGCGGCTGGCTTCGCGGGGCTGGCGCACGCCGACACAGGATCACCCATCGGAATCGGCGCCGTACTCGACGGCAGGTATCAAGACGGTACGCGGGCATTCTCCGAACTCGAAGACGGATTCGGGCTCGGACATACCGAGCTGTCTTTTTTCGGCAATATCGACGAGCGGTTTCGGGGCGTACTCACCACGGTAATCGAAAGCGCCCACGACGAAACCGAGCTGGAACTTGAAGAAGCCTTTGTCGAAGCAATCGGCCTGGGCACCGGTTTGAACGTCCGCGCCGGTCGAATGCTGTCAGGATTTGGATACCTGAACGGGCGACATCTTCACGAGGACGATTTCTCCGATCGGCCCGCGGTCTATCGCGCGTATCTTGGCGGCCACTACTACGACAACGGGATCGCCGCCAATCTGGTAATGCCGACCGAAAAATTTTTTTCAATATCCCTCGAAGCGTTCGATGGCGAGAAGCTCGCTGCAAGCGGTACGTCGGTTGCAGATATCGACACCGTCAACGCTTGGGGCGGACAGGTCGAGTTCGGCGCCGACGCAGGGCAGTCCGGCAGTTGGCAGGTAGGGTTGAGCCTGCTGGAAAACGACAACGGAATGACGACCGAACACAGCCTCGAGCACCACGACGAACACGGGGAAGAACACGAGGACGAACACGTTTCGGAGCACGAGCATGCCCACGATCACGGGCCGGAGGTTACCGGGGGCAGACTGACCGGCATCGACTTCACCTGGAAGTGGGCGCCCGACGGCAATGCCAAGAATCGCAATCTGACGTTGAGCGCGGAGTACCTCCGTCTTGACGACCTGCTCGACGAGACGCTGTCCGCCGTTCCCGGTGCACCGAAACATCTCGATGGCTGGTATCTCTCCGCCGCCTATCAATTCTCTCCCCGCTGGACGGTCGGCTTGCGCTACGGTGAAGTGGAGACGTACCACGGACACATTCACCATGACGAACACGGAATCGAAGGACACTACGATACCGACGAAACAACGGAAACGGATCTTTCCCTGGCCTGGCACCCGTCTCATTTCTCGACGGTACGCGCGACCTATACCCGGCAGGAGCAGCGCATCCATGGCAACACCAGCGACGAGAACATCTTCGTCCTCCAGTACGTCATGAGCCTCGGCGCCCACGGCGCGCACACGTACTGACAAGCGAGCGCCAAGCCATGCGAAACTGTTTGTCGGTAACCGTCGTCGCGCTTTGTGCAGTCCTGACCACCGCTGACGCTGCGAGGGCGGAACTCTCCGTCTTTGCCTGCGAACCCGAGTGGAAGAGCCTCGTCGAAGAAATCGGCGGGGATCTCGTCGCGGTATATTCCGCCACGACCGGTATGCAGGACCCTCATCATGTCGAGGCTCGTCCGTCCCTGATCGCGAAGGCACGAACCGCGGACATGATCGTTTGCACCGGTGGCGAGTTGGAAATCGGCTGGCTCCCGGTCGTACAGCGGCGCTCCGGCAATCCTCGTATAAAGGGTAATTCCGAAAGCGTTTTCTATGCCGCCGAGTTCGTCGAGCGACTCGAGATCCCGGAATCGGTCGATCGTTCGCATGGCGACGTGCACGCCTCCGGCAACCCCCACGTTCACCTCGACCCACGTCGGGTAGGACGGATCGCCGCGGCGCTGGCAGAGCGCCTGCAAGCGGTCGATCCTTCAAACGCCGAGGCGTTCGCCGGGAACTGGAGAGATTTCGACGCCCGGTGGCGTGCCGCCATAGCGGATTGGGAAACGCGCGCGGCCTTCGTACAGGGGGCGCGCGTCATTACCCATCACCGGGCCTGGTCCTATCTTTTCGACTGGCTCGATTGGGAATCGGTGGGAGAACTCGAGCCGCTGCCGGGCGTCCCTCCAACCACGAGGCACCTCGCCGACCTGGTCGACGCCACGACCCGGGAGAAGCCGTCGTTGATACTCCTCGCGACCTACCAGGACTCGCGAGGCGCGAACTGGTTGTCCGATAGAACGGGTATTCCAGTCGTTTCTCTGCCATCGACGATCGGGGGTGCCGAGGACGCACAAGACCTGTTTACTCTCTTCGAACTCATCGTGGATCGCCTTGTCACGGCGTTACCAGCCAACGCCCAATAGCGTGACCACGATATCCATCGTACTGCCGGCCCTGGTGGCGGGGCTCCTGGTCGCCCTGACGCACGTACCGCTCGGCATCGAGGTACTGCGTCGAGGGATCGTCTTCATTGACCTGGCCGTCGCCCAGACAGCCGCCCTCGGGACGATCCTTGCCGCCTGGTTGGATGCCCGACTGCACGCAGATGCCCATGCACATTCGGCAGATGTCCATGCACATTCGACGGTCGAACCGACGACACTCGCCGCGTACGCGACCGCCATTGCCTGCGCCAGCGGATTGCACCTCATGCGGCACGCGCCGGCACGGATTCAGGAAGCGGTCATCGGTTGTACGTTCGTACTTGCTGCCAGCGCCAGCGTACTACTCCTGTCGAACCATCCCCAGGGCGGAGAGCACCTGAAGGACGTACTCGTCGGCCAGATTCTCTGGGTACGATGGGACGATCTGTACGTTGCCGCGGCGATCTCCGTTCTCGTCGCGCTGGGACTTGTCTTACTCAAGAAAAAGCAAAACCGCTTTATTTTTTATCCGACATTTGCGGTGGCGATCACGCTCGCCACACAGCTCGTTGGCGTCTATCTCGTATTCGCAACATTGATCATCCCCGCGCTCGTCGCATACCGACGCCGCCGGCCATTGGTCCTCGCCTACCTTACCGCAACCGGTGGTTACGTCGTCGGCCTTACGATCTCCGTGGCCGTCGACTCGCCTTCCGGCGCGGTCGTCGTGCTGGCGCTCGCCCTTGTCGGCGCCATCGTCCGGGCGGGTTCCCGATTAATGAATGACAATGCCACTGGACACCAGAACGTGTAACGAACAATCGATCCGAATCTGACAGAGAAGCGCACGTTCGGATATAGATCCGCGTGATCCTTGCGATCAAGCGTCGACCAAACTACTAGACGATCGAGATCGATGCGGCCATCGCTTACCAGTACTCGACACTCACTTGACTTCATTTTCTCAGGAGAAAACCATGAACAAGACCAAGGTTCAAGATCTACTCGACCACGCGGCAATCTCCGCTTCCGTGCTGTGCATGGTTCATTGCCTGGCGACACCATTCCTGCTCATCATGGTCCCGATACTCTCGTCGACCTTCCTGGCCGACGAGGCGTTTCACAGGACGCTAGTGCTGTTCGTGTTGCCGACCAGCCTTATCGCGTTGTTTATCGGCTGCGGGCGTCACAAGGATCGAAACGTCATGTACGTCGGCTTCGTCGGACTTTTTTCCCTTGTTTTCATTGCCTACTTCGGTCACGATCTGTTCGGCGAAACTGGTGAGAAAGCCGCAACGGTCGTTTGCGGTGCGATCTTGGCATACGCTCACTTGCGAAACTATAGACTATGCAGGCGTGCCAGCTGCGACGCGTAACGACCCCATCTTTTCCACACACGGTCAATGCCGCCCCGGATTCGGCATTGGAGCGACGCGTCCCCGGGCGACCGCGTCGTTGCGGGGTCGACGCTGGCGAAATGCCTGTCCGGCCCGGCCTCCAGGCAGATCCTCCGCGCCCGACCGCTTCGGTCAGCCAAACCGTGCATGGACGCTTTTTCCGCCATTCGATCGGTCGAGAATCCGGAGAACGAACGGGTCGAGAGAACGGTAAAAACATCTCGCCGGCGGTATAATCGCGGACGCGCCATACATCGCGCGGCGAGATCACATCCCGAACCGGGAACCGCTTCCGACGATCAGGCATCCACCTCGGGGTACGGACGATAACCCAGGACGTTGCCGTTGGCGCGGGGCTTTACTTCGTCGAACCAACAACGTTAACGATCCTTCCTGGCAATGCGCAATCTTACGCCGAGAACACGGCGCGTCCTGCAAGCCATTCTATATGAAGGCATCGCCGTTGCCGTGGTGACACCCACGCTGGCGTTCATCTTCGATGAAAACGCCGTGTCGACGTTCTTCCTCTCGCTGACAATGTCCACGATCGCGCTTGTCTGGAATTATCTCTGGAATACGTTGTTCGAGTGGTGGGAGTCGAAGCAGGCTCGCGGCGGACGGTCTGCCCGGCGCCGGTTTGCCCACGGCGTCGGCTTCGAAGGTGGGCTGACGATCTTGCTGGTCCCGGTGGTGGCCTTATGGCTGGACATTCCTTTCCTTCAGGCGTTCGTCGCCAACCTCGGCTTTCTCGTATTCTTCTTCCTGTATACGATTACCTTCACTTGGTCCTTTGACCGGATTTTCGGTTTACCGCAATCTGCACTTCGAGAAGAGTCCAACTAGCATCGCCATGGCAGCGAGTTCGGCGCCTGGAAAAACCCAGGTCCTAAGACTTCTGCGCACCCGGCGAACGCTCGGTGACGGACTTCCCGATAGCGATCGCTGTGACCGCGCAAACCTTGCGCGCGCAAGACGCCATCCGGTGAGTATAGCCGGGTACCGAGCGTTTGGGCGAAGTGTACTCCGGTTGCCCGCAGGTAAAAGATCCCCCCGGCCCGGCCGGGGGGAAATGCCATCAAGGGAGGAAGTCGCCGCGATCAGGCGGTAAAGTCCCCGTTGGCTTCAGGCTGGTACAGAATGGATTCGAGCGTCGCGGATCGTTGCGATCCATCCGGCGTGTGCCAGGAGAAATCCCTCCCGACGCGCAGCCCCAGCAAACTGGCGCCAAGCGGCGACAATACCGATACGAAACCGCGTTCAATTGCGGCACGACTCGGATAGCCCAACGTGAAAGACGTTTGCATTCCGGTTTGATGATCACGAATCACGACGCGCGAATTCATGGTTACGACGTCACCGGGGATTTTCTTGGGCGATACCGCCTCAAAGGAATCCAGGTTCGCAGCGAGTGAATCAGGCACCAGTGATTCGACCAATTTCCGAATACGCACAACATCAAGCTCGGTGAACAACCGATCAACTTCTGTCAAGACAGTCATGAACAGAACCTCGAATTGAAGCCGGAAAATTCCGGACCGGGAATGCGCAACCGACATGCCCGGCGATCGAGGAATGCGCTATAGGTGAGTGGGTGATCGCCGGGCTTGCATATGTGTGATGATGCGACGACGTTGCCCGGGTCTTCGATGCTCGGACGCAAGCGGACGAACCGCGGCAAGGGCGTGCCGTCCGCCGACGCATCCGATGAGAGGTGTAGAGTTCTGTCGCATGCGGCAGAGTCTATCCTGCAGCACGGGTAGGTTCAAGACGATGCACGGGCGGTGGACGCTCTGCTCACGCGCGTCCGCCGCGTCCGCCGACGCTGAGCTCAGACCATCCGTGACAGAACATACGGTAGATCGCGCCGCCGATGCACCACACCATCTTCCTGACCGGGAACCGGGGGACATTGATCAGCGATGCGACCCGGTCATACCATAGCTTCGCATTCAGCCGGAAACCGTGAGCACCGGAATGTCCGGTAACAAGCCCCGATAGATCAGCAGTTCGCTGCGAGGACAGCGGAACGGGAAATCCGATCGTGGCGCCGGTGAAAACCGTCATCGGCGTTGAACGGAACACGATCGACGCCGAGCTCTCCGGCGATCCGTTTTGCACGATCCGCAACCCGATCCGGCGCCGGCGGTCACACATGGAGATAACATGCCGACAGGCAATTCGAATACCAAGGTTGTCGCACTCGGCCTCGACGGCGCCGACCTCGACTACATTCGCTCGCGAATTCGGTGGTTGCCCGTGCTGCGCTCGGCACTGGAGTCCGGGCGACTGTTCCTGCCCCGCGCGCCCGAGGCTCTGAGCGGCTCGGTGTGGCCGACGTTCTATACCGGTACGGGTCCGGGACACCACGGCATCTACCAGCACCTGGTCTGGGACCCGGAGCGGATGGGTTTGCGCCGGATCGGTTCCGACTGGTGCTACAGGCAGCCGTTCTGGAACGACCTCGAGCAAGACGGCGCCCGTTGCGTCGTATTCGATGTGCCGTATTCCTTCCCCGTGAGCCTGACCAACGGCGTGGAGGTCACCGACTGGGCGACGCACGGACAAACGTGGCCATTCGCCGCAAACGACCGCGACGTGATGCGCACAGTGCGCCGACGCGGCCGCTCGCCGATGGGCCGTGAAACACCGGTGCGCAAGACCGCAAGACAGCTCGACGGCATTCGCCGGCGACTACTAAACAGCGCCCGTCTGAAAGCCGATGCGCTTCTCGACCTGATGCACGGCCGCGACTGGGACGTTTTCATCGCCGTCTTTGCCGAATTGCATCGCGGCGGTCACGTGCTATGGAGCGAGGGCGACGATGAAGAACCCGGCCTTGAAGAAACCGCCCTGTTGGACGTCTACCGCGCCGTGGATTCCGCGCTCGGACGGGTGCTGGACGAGGCGTCCGCGAGCGGCGCCAGCATACTGGTTTTCTCACTGCACGGCATGGCTCGCGACAGCAACCAGGCACACCTCGTCCGGCCGATTGTCTGGCGCTTGAACGACTGGTTCGTAAGAAACCACTGTGGATTCGACTCGTCCAGGCAGACCACTGGCTGCCTGGTGCACGGACTCCGCAAGAAAGTGCCCGCCCGGCTCCAGCACGCAGTCGGCAGCGCGGTCGGCGACGGTATCAGGCAATGGGTAGTCGAACGGGAGATCGTCGGCAACGTGGACTGGTCGAAAACTCCGGGCGTGGCGCTGAGAACGGACATTCGCACGGAACTTCGCCTGAACCTGTCCGGTCGCGAATCCGCCGGCATGCTGGCGCCCGGAAGCGAGCTGCACGACGAGTACGTGCGCCGGGTACGCGAGGTTTTCCTCGGCCTGAAGGACCGTGACACCGGGGCCCAACTGGTGGAAGACGTCCTGTATCCCCAGGCGCTGTTTCCGGGGCCACGGGCAGCATCGTTGCCGGATATCGTCATCACCTGGCGGGCCGAACCACAAGCACGCCGTGTAGCGGCGCCACTGGTGGGACGGTTGGAACTCGACCCCGAGCCGGTTCGCGGCGGCGACCACACCGACCAAGGCTTCGCCATCCTGCTCGATCCCAAAACCTCCCCCGGCGCCCTCCCCCCGCTTACAAGAACCGAGGACTTCGCCCGCTTTTTCCGGTGCCTCGCGACTGCGTCAGAAGGAATCCCGGGCGACTCGTAGGGCGGGCGTCAGAACACGCCAGCCGTTATTTCATCCCGACCGGATCCGGTGCGATCCCGACGAGGATCACCTGTCGGACTGACTCGCCAGACACGGGTTCGTGAGAGTCTTCGGCGCGAAGCGGGATGTCCGTCAGAATCGCAAATAATGCTTGCTATCTGTTCTCTCCGGCTTTATATTGAGCCTGCAATCCTCGTTCTGGCCAGCCTTCATCTACCCGTCCGGTCCCGGGCGGCTCTACCGAAAGTCATCCAAAATTGCACGATTGTTCGAAACGCGCCCGATTTGCGCGCGAAATCTTTGTATGGAGGCCGAAATGGCTATAGGTACTGTCAAGTGGTTCAACCCGACCAAAGGGTTTGGCTTTATTCAACCGGAAGACGGCTCGCGAGACGTTTTCGTGCACGTCTCGGCGGTAGAGCGCGCCGGTATCGGCACGCTGAACGACGGTCAGCGCGTCAGCTACAACGTGGTCAGTGAGCGTGGCAAGCAAGCCGCCGCCGATCTCAAGCTTGCGTAATCCTCGTTCGGTCGACTGGGGCTGGCGCGTCGGGTAAATCCGACGCGTTAGACCACCAGCTTCCACCAAAACCCCGCTTCGGCGGGGTTTTGTTTTTTGAGTCGTCCGAATTTCCGGCGCTTCTTTTTTCCCCTTGTCTTTCACTTCTCCCTGTTTACGGTACCAAAGTACAAAAGGCACCCGTGAATCGCCCCGTTCAAAGACCGACTTCGGGTATGGAAGCGATCCAGGGCGCCCGCGCGATAGTACGCGAACGAACGGCCAGCAAGACCACCATCTACACCCCTGTCGACTCTTCCGGCCTCAATTATTCAAGGCAATAGAATAGAATACCGGTTGACTAAGCCAATGGGTCGAATCATGCGCAGCCGGAAATCTCTCGGCGGCGTTGCACTGCTTTGTGCCGCCGTGGCAATCGT
Source organism: Gammaproteobacteria bacterium (assembly GCA_030429665.1). Taxonomy (GTDB): domain Bacteria; phylum Pseudomonadota; class Gammaproteobacteria; order Arenicellales; family CAJQKF01; genus BQJD01. The sequence goes on from JAUIEZ010000064.1 coordinate 22,907, forward strand.
CGGGTTCGTTGCCGGCGTCCTCGTGCAATGGCAATTCGGTTCCAGCGCGAACCTGTCGGTACGCCCGGATTCCGCGGCTTCCGAGGCCGCGCACCATCTCGTTCGAATCCTTAAGAGCGACGGCACGTTCGTATACGAAATCGATCTCGTGTCGGGCAAGACATCGCGCGACAACAACCTGGTCCGACAGGCCGGCACCGGCTACGGGCTCGCGGAATACTTTGCGCACAGTCGCGACGACACCGTCGAATCCGCACTCGAGTCGACTATCGACGCGATGTGGTCGTACTCCATCCCCGTGGCCGATGGCGCGCTGGTCAGCGCCGACGACAGCACGGACGGAATCAAGGCAGGATCGACCGCTCTTGCTCTGCTGGCGGCATTGCACTTCGAGGAAGCCACGGCCTCGGAACGATTCCGGGAGCAACGTACCGCCTGGCTCAAGGGACTATTGTCGTTGGTGCGACCCGGTGCGGGCTTTCGCCGCAACCCGGATTCCGACCGCGAGTCGCCGTACTATAACGGCGAGGGTTGGCTGGCATTGGCCGTGTTCGCGTCGCAACATCCCGGCGAAATCGATACGGCCGTGCTGGAAGCGCTCGACAAGTACCTGATGGACCGGTACGGACCGAAACTGGATAAAGGATTTTTTCACTGGGGAGTGATGGCCGCCGCACAACGGTTTCGCACCACCGGCAACCGGCAGTTTCTTCGGTTCGCGGTCGATCAGGCCGAGCAGTACCTGCAATCGGTGCCGTACGTACATCCGGAGTTGAACAGCTGCTACGTGGTCGAGGGACTAGCGGCGGTGGCGGCGATTCTCGACGACGCACCCGTCGCCGGCGACCTGGAAATACGGAATCGGCTCATCGACCGTGTCGACCGCGAAATGGACAAGAACCGGGGATTCCAAAATCAATCGCCGTGGATCGAGCTCGAAGGCGCGTTGCTACGGTCCAATACCATCGCACGCCACAAGGGTGCTTTTCGCAACGGAATGTACCGAATGAAAGCGCGCATCGATTTCACACAGCATTGCCTGTCGGCACTGGTAAAACAGGCGCAGATGTAATCGATCGAAACGGCACTCCAGCGTTCGCAATGTCATGGCCGCATGTTCGGAACGTTCCGTACCGACGAACTACCGCTTTCAAGTGGTCCAACGAGCGATCACGCCGGTAAAATTCGATTGTGATATATTCAATCCTTACTGGAGTTTAATTCACAATAAACACTCCGGTTCAGGCCACGCACTTGTGCCCGAATTGGAGTGCGCCGGGTGTCTCGAGCGGCGGACTTTTTTGGGTTCTTCACGGGTTCTGGATTGCCAACCGACGTGATGAATCCCTGAAAACAGGGAGACGGACGAATGAAAAACGATAAGCCTTTTTCCCTTGTTTTCAGTGTATTGGCTGCCGCCTCAATCGCTCACGCATCAATTTCATCGGCCGGGGAAGCCGCGAATCCACCGGCAGGCAGCGTAAATTTTGGGTTTCGCAACGGCGACGATATCGTCGAGGGGTATGCCGACCTGATCCTGCCGATTCACGGCGACGAAACATCCCTGCTTTTCTTCAATCCACGTGTGTCGCTAACGGACGACAGCGCGGGAGAGGTCAATCTCGGCCTGGGGTTCCGGCACCTGGTTTCGAACAACGAAGCCGTAGCCGGGATCAATACCTACTATGACGTTCGAGAGACGCGCCACGGAAACCGTATTTCACAATGGGGAATCGGCGTCGAGCGGTTGGGTCGACGCGTGGACATGCGCGCGAACTACTACGACGCGGACAACGACCCGGAACTGATTCGGGAAGTGGAAACGAGAGACGTGGACGTGAGTCGGTCGACGGCCGTGTCGCAAAGTCGCACCGACAGCGTGTTCTCGGTGAGCACGACCGATTTCGAAGATCCGTTCGCCACCGGGCACAGCATACTGCAGGATTTTCTCACCACCACGTCCTCCACGACCACCACCACGGTGCGTACCGTCGCTACCACGACCACCACGACCACCACGATCGACCGCCTGTTCCAGCAGTTCGAGGCCGGTCTCGACGGCTTCGATGCGGAGATCGGCGTGCTGCTGCCGCTGTTCACCGAGAGCGAGTCGGCCCCGGAAATTCGCGTCTTTGGTGGTTACTACGACTACGACAACGTGTTCGGTGAGGATTTCGAGGGCTACAAGGCGAGACTCGAAGTGCGTTTCGGGCCGTTTCTCACCTTCGCCGCGGAATACTTCGAAGACGACTTGCTGAACGGCACGGACTATTTCGTCGGCCTGCGATTGCTGGTGCCGCTGTATGCCGACGACAGTTTCCGACGCTTCCGCGCCCACCTCGCCGACCCGGGTCAACGCGACGCTTTCGCCCGCATGCACAGCGACATGGTGATCCGGGACGTGCGGGTGCAGACATCGGAGAGCGACTTGCGGGAGAATACGGCGCGGCGCGAGGTGTCGACCGAGGTTGACGTCCAGCAGGCCGTGAGCGAGCAGGTCAGCGCGACGACGGAGGTAACCCGGGAGGAAG
>JAUIEZ010000230.1 GCA_030429665.1 Gammaproteobacteria bacterium
GGGCAACCCGTGGGAGTTCGAGTCTCCCCTTTCGCACCACGATCACGAGTACGTTCCCGCCTTCCCGTAGACCGAAGGACAAGAACTATTAGCGATGTCAGAGGCATTTTGATGCAGGTTTCATTGGAAAGCACCGGCGCCATCGGGCGACGGATGACGGTCACGATCCCGGCCGAGCGGATGGAGGAGAGCGTGGTCAAGCGTCTGTCCACCATGGGTCGGAATATCCGGCTGCCCGGGTTTCGTCCCGGCAAGGCGCCGCGCAAGCTGATCGAGTCCAAGTACGGCAACCAGGTCGTCATGGAGGTCGCCGAGCAGCTCATCAACGAGAGTTACCGCAATGCGCTGGGCGAGGAAAAGGTCGTGCCGGCCGGTTCGCCGAAGATCGAGGCGAAAACCATCGAGCGCGGCAAGGACCTCGAGTTCGTGGCCGAATTCGAAGTGTTCCCGGAGATCGTTCGGGTCGACCTCTCGGGCGAGTCGGTGACGCGCCCCGTCTGCGAGGTTGGCGACGCCGACATCGGTCGCACCATCGAATCCCTTCGCGAACGCGCGACCGAATGGGACGAGACGGAGGATGCGGCTGCCGAAGGCGACAAGCTCACGATCGATTTTACCGGCACCATCGACGGCGAGCCCTTCGAGGGCGGGCAGGGGAATGACTACGAGATGGTGCTCGGCAAGGGTCAGATGCTCCCCGAGTTCGAATCGGCCCTTCCCGGTTCGCGCGCCGGCGACGCGCGAACCGCGACCGTGACCTTTCCCGAGGACTACCCCGGCACCGCGGTCGCCGGCAAGACGGCCGAGTTCTCGGTGACGGTCAAGACGGTTTCGCATCCCCGTCTGCCCGAGGTCGACGAATCGTTCGTCAAGGGCCTGGGCGTGGAAGAGGGTACCGAGGAAGCCTTGCGGGCCGAGGTGCGCAAGAATCTCGAGCGTGAACTCAAGGACCGGATTCGCGCCAACGTGAAGAATCAGGTGATGGAAAAGCTGGTCAGTCTCAATCCTATCGAGGTGCCGACCCAGCTCGCCGAAGAGGAGGCCGACCGCGTGATCGAATCGACGCGCGCACGGTTCGCCGCCCAGGGGATGAAGGACGTCCCGGTGGACCGCGAAAAGGTGATGCCCGAGGCCCGCCGACGGGTCGCGCTCGGATTGATCATCCACCAGGTGGTGCGGTCTAACGAGCTCAAGACCGATGATTCGAAGGTGCGCGAGCGAGTCGAGGAGATGGCCTCCAGCTATGAGCGGCCGGAAGAGTTCGTGCAATGGCACTATGCCGACCGCTCCCGCCTGGCCAATATCGAGGCCATGGTGCTGGAGGATCAGGTGGTGGAGTTCCTGCTCACCTCCGCCGAGGTGGTCGACGAGCCGGTAGCCTTCCAGGACTTCGTCAACGCTGGCGGCGGCGCGTGAGCGGCCTTCGCCCGACGTCACTTCTTACCGAAAATGCGGGAATCAATGTATGACTGCCAGTAGTGCCTCGAACGACAATACGCCCGTGAGAAATCTCGGCCTGGTGCCCATGGTGATTGAAACCACGGGTCGCGGCGAGCGCGCCTACGATATCTATTCGCGGATGCTCAAGGAGCGGGTGGTTTTCCTGGTCGGACAGGTCGAGGACCACATGGCCAACCTGATCGTGGCGCAGCTTTTGTTTCTGGAATCGGAAAACCCCGACAAGGACATTCACCTGTACGTGAACAGCCCGGGCGGGGTAGTGAACGCCGGCCTGGCGATCTACGATACCATGCAGTTCGTGCGCCCGGATGTCAGCACGGTGTGCATCGGCCAGGCGGCCAGCATGGGCGCGGTCATTCTCGCCGGCGGAGCCCCCGGCAAACGCCACGCGCTGCCCAATTCCCAGATCATGGTTCACCAGCCTTGGGGCGGCTACCAGGGGCAGGCCACCGATATCGACATTCACGCCAAGGAAATCCTCAAGATGCGAGAACGGCTCAACGGGATCCTTTCATCGCACACGGGCAAGGACATCGACACGATCGCCCGGGATACGGATCGCGATCGGTTCATGAGCGCCGACAGCGCCGTCGAATACGGACTGATCGATTCGGTGATCGTCAATCGACCCAAGCAGTGACCCGCGCCCGGCCGGGGTATCGAAAATCCGCTCCGGGACGGGCGCCGTTGGGATGGCGCCGCGAGCCACCGGGCCGGGCTATCGCCGGTTCGGTCACGACTTGCTTTTTTGGCTCAATATCTGCATCTTAATGGGGTAAAACGGTTGCCGCTTGTGCACCTGCGAGCCCCGACTCGGGGCTTATCCTGAATCAATTTCACCGAAGTATCCGAGAGCGACATGGCCGACGACAGCAACGACAGGAAGGGTGACAAGCTGCTTTACTGTTCCTTCTGCGGCAAGAGCCAGCACGAGGTCCGAAAGCTCATTGCCGGTCCGTCCGTCTTCATCTGCGACGAATGCGTCGAACTCTGTAACGAGATCATCCGCGAGGAAGCCGCCGAGGCCACCGAGTCCCAGAAGAAGGAAGCCGGGTATCCCACGCCTCGGGAAATTTGCCAGCGCCTCGACGAGTATGTCATCGGCCAGGACGACGCCAAGAAGATTCTGTCGGTGGCCGTATACAACCACTACAAGCGCATCGACAACGAGGATACGGCCGGCGACGTCGACATATCGAAGAGCAACATCCTGATGATCGGACCCACTGGTTCGGGCAAGACGTTGCTGGCCGAAACGCTCGCGCGACAACTGAACGTTCCGTTTACCATCGCCGATGCCACCACGCTGACCGAGGCCGGGTACGTTGGCGAGGACGTGGAAAACATTATCCAGAAGCTCTTGCAGAAGTGCGACTACGAGGTAGAGAAGGCCCAGATGGGCATTGTCTATATCGACGAAATCGACAAGATTTCGCGCAAGTCGGACAATCCCTCCATCACTCGAGACGTCTCCGGCGAAGGCGTACAGCAGGCGCTGCTCAAGCTGATCGAGGGTACGGTCGCCTCGGTGCCGCCGCAGGGTGGGCGTAAGCATCCGCAGCAGGAGTTTCTGCAGGTGGACACGCGCAACGTCCTTTTTATTTGCGGCGGCGCGTTCGCCGGCCTGGAAAAGGTGATCGAGGCGCGCACGGAGAAATCCGGCATCGGGTTCGGCGCCGACATCAAGAGCAAGAACACCGCCAGCCGCGCGGAAAAGTTGCTGACGGAACTCGAACCCGAGGACCTGATCAAGTTCGGCCTGATTCCCGAGTTCGTCGGTCGCCTGCCGGTAATCGCCACCCTGCGCGAACTCGACGAGGACGCATTGATCAGCATTCTCACCGAGCCCAAGAACGCGCTCGTCAAGCAATACCAGAAGCTGTTCGATCTGGAGGGCGTCTCCCTGGAGATCCGGCCCGACGCGCTGCGCGCGATCGCCAAGAAGGCGATGGAACGAAAGACAGGCGCTCGCGGCTTGCGTTCCATCCTGGAAAACGCGCTGCTCGACACCATGTACGAGCTACCCTCGATGAAGAACGTGAAGATGGTCAGCGTCGACGCGAGCGTCATCGAGGAAGGCTCTCGACCGCTGTACGTCTTCGAGGAAGACCAGAAAAACGGCACCGGCGACTGACCCCGGCGCCGAGGGCGCAACCCCACGCCGGATCGCGCGACCGGCGGGTGGTTTCTTCACGCTAACGACCCGAGTTTCCCGCCGCCGGGGTTGATCCCCGTTAATTGCCGGCCAGTTGAATTCCTGCCGCGTTGTCGTCATATTAGGCGCAACAGAACGACCGGGGGCGCTTGACGATTTCGTGTTCGTCGCCGTCCCGGTTGCAAGTTCAAAACGTCGATATGGAGCGATGCGCTTGTCCGTGATCGAAGAAACCCGGTTCCCGATGTTGCCCCTGCGCGACGTGGTCATATTCCCGCACATGGTGATTCCCCTGTTCGTCGGGCGGAAAAA
>JAUIEZ010000065.1 GCA_030429665.1 Gammaproteobacteria bacterium
CGCTTCTCATCATTCCACCCCAGATCAGCAAGTACTATTTCCTGGACTTGAGCCCCAGCCGCAGCCTCGTCGAATATGCTGTCGGGCAGGGTATCCAGGTTTTCCTGATCAGCTGGCGCAATCCGACCAAGGAACACGCGCACTGGAACCTTGACACTTATGTCGACGCCATACTCGAGGCGACCGACGTCGTGCGATCAATCGCCGACGTGAAGGACCTCAACACTATGGGATTTTGCGCCGGCGGGATCACCATGACGGCTATGCTGGGCTATCTTGAAGCAATTGACGATCATCGCGTTCACTCGGCGGCCTATGCGGTGACTCTGCTCGACTTCGAGGCATCCGAAGGCGCGGTTGGTGCTCTGCGATCCAAGGGCTTGCTCGAGGTGGCGAAACTACGGTCACGCTCCAAAGGTGTCATCAAAGGCGAGGACCTGGGCATGGTCTTTACCTGGATGCGTCCGAACGATCTCGTGTGGAGCTACTGGGTCAATAATTACCTGCTTGGTAAAAAACCACCGAGCTTTGACATTCTCGCGTGGAACACCGACGCCAATAACCTGCCCGCCGGGCTTCACGGAGATTTTCTCGACATATTTCAGCACAACCCGATGTGCAAGCCGGGAGAGTTCAAGGTAAAGGGCGTACCGATAGATCTTTCAAAGATCGCGGTGGACACCCTGGTCACCGGCGGCGTTACCGATCACCTGACGCCATGGCAGGCCTGTTATCGCACGACTCAACTCCTGGGCGGGAAGAGCACTTTCGTTCTCAGCAGCTCGGGCCACATCGCGAGCTTGGTCAATCCACCGGGAAATCCGAAGTCGAGTTACATGGTCGGGGACAAACCCGCTCCCGAGCCGCAGGCGTGGCTGGAAAGCACCACCAAGCACCAGGGATCCTGGTGGGAATATTGGAGCGACTGGACCAAGAAGCGCAGCGGTACCATGAAGGAGGCGCCTGAGCGTCCTGGTAGCGAGGAATATCCGGCACTCGCACCCGCTCCTGGTACGTATGTGTTCGACTGAGTACGCATGGTTACCCAGCCCAAGTTCCATATCGATTCTCTCGAGTCATTCAAGGGTTCGGAGCGCGGTGCAAGCGCCTGGCAACAGGTCACCCAGGCGCAAATTGAGGATTTCGCCGATTGCACCGGCGACCACCAGTGGATTCACGTCGACGCGGCGCGCGCGGAAAAGGAGTCGCCATTCGGTACGACCATCGCACACGGCTACCTCGTACTGTCCTTGTTGGGCAAATTCATGCAGGAAATAGACGTGTTTCCCGCCGGCGTGAGCCAGGTGCTCAACTACGGTTTTGAAAAGGTGCGTTTTCTCACGCCGGTTAAACCGGGGGACCGAGTACGCGCAAGGATTGCAATTCGCGACGTCCAGGACAAGGGTGGCGGCCGGAAGATCGAGAGCCTGCACTGCACGATCGATGTCGAGGGCCAGGACACACCTGCCGTCGTCGCCGATGTCCTGGTAATGCTGGTCAGCTCCTGAACCCCCTGCTCCGCGTCTTGCGATTTGACGGGGGACCCTCCCCCTGTCCGCTTCGTTCCCTGTCGCGCACCGTCGCAGCGGATGGTGCTACCACAACCTTTTGAAATGTTGGGAGCTTGAATGAGAAAGCTTGAAGGAAAGACGGCATATGTGACCGGTTCAGGACGCGGTATCGGCCGCGCCGTGGCGTTAAAGCTGGCGTCGGAGGGAGCGCGAATCGTCGTAAACGACCTTGATGCTTCCGCCGCCGAGTCGGTCGTCGACGAGATCAGGGGTCAAGGGAGCGATGCAATCGCTGTGGTTGGAAGCGTGACGGAGGATGGTTTTGCCGATTACTACATTCGCAGCGGACTCGATCGATTCGGCGGCATCGATATCATCGTGAACAACGCCGGATACACATGGGACGCCCTGATCGGGAAAATGAGCGATGCCCAGTTCGATGCCATGATGGATGTGCATGTCAAGGCGCCTTTTCGTATCCTGCGCGCGGCGTCCGAGTTCATTTGCGACACTGCGAAATCCGAAGCGGAAGCGGGCAAGGACGTATATCGTAAAGTGGTAAATATTTCCTCGATTGCCGGAACCGGCGGAAACGTGGGGCAGCTGAACTACTCCGCGGCGAAATCTGCGGTGCTCGGTCTGACCAAGACCCTGGCTAAAGAATGGGGGCGATGGAAGGTCAACGTCAACTGCGTGGCATTTGGACTGATCGAGACCCGCCTGACCGAATCCGTTGACGATAAGAAACTTATCGAAGTGGATGGAAACCGCGTCAGCGTTGGAATTCCCAGCAAGGTCGCCGAGAGCTTTGCACGCATGATCCCGCTTGGTCGCGCCGGCTCACCGGCGGAGGCCGCGGACGGCGTATACCTGATGTGCGCGCCGGAATCGAACTATATAAGCGGCCAAGTGATAGTCGTTGGCGGTGGAATCTCCTTTTGACCGACCGCGGCGTCCGGTGTTATCCAGATCGGGGTGCTAGTCTTGCGCGCGGTTCGTTCACTCAAAGGGTAAGAATGAGAAGATGCCGGTTGCGACCCGCTGACCGTCGCGAGATAGCCACGCAATAGTATGTTCGCATTGTTGTGCGGACGAGGCAGCAGGTGCCCTCGTAGATTGTAGAAAACACAATATGAAACACGTACTGCCCTTTCCGGAGAAACCGATGGCGATCACATGAATCCGCCCAATGTCTCCATTCAGGCGCTGCGAAAAATCTCGAAACGCTTCGCGAGTCGGTCTCTATCCGGATAATCCTGCAAACGGTTTGGCAGGTGTAATCGTTCTCCATGAAGACTCTTCAGCGCCGCGAGCATTGGGCCATCGTTCTGTTCGAGCAAGCGATCGGAGACGTATAGCCTGTAGTCCGGATCGATTCCGATAAGTTGTGCATCAAATGCCGCATGATGAATCTTCGATAGCGGAAGTCCGTTGGGTACCACGGGTTGCCCGAGGGCGCCATCGCGGTCTTCTATGATATGGGCTGCGTCCAGCAGTCGTTTTTCGGGCAGGCCGGACAGAGCGCATCGGCCATCGTACGCGGAGATCACGGCCTCTCGAAACGAGGCCTGGTGCAGACGCTGTTTCACTGATCGCAAGGCGTATCGACGCTCGACGGCGTCTTGCGGTGGATTCAGGGAATCTTGGTCCGGGATGCCAAACATGATACTCGCATTGCGAGCGTCCGGGTTCCATCCGGCGATGAATACGGGAAGTATCGCCTGGTACAGTCCAGGCGCTATGCCAAGAAAATAAATGACGGGAACCTGGTCCTGCCAGGCATCTTTCAACCATTGATTGTCCGCCGCATCAGGATTGTCGCCCATGAACGCGTAGTTGACGGTTTCGTCGCTTTCGAAAATCTGCCTGTGGACTTTTCTCTGGTCGTCGTACCAGATGCGCGCTCCGGGACGAGGGTAGACGGTCTTGATGGACAGGAGATACTTCATTGAACGGGGCTTGAATATCCCTCGCCGGGGATTGATTAAAGGCACTCTTTGGCCTTCGAACTGAAACGCTTGTGCGAGCAGCTCCGCGCTCAGACGATCATGAAGAAGTGTAAGCCGACGGACGTGATCGAACGCGGCTTTTCGAATGCGTTGGTCGCGGTCGAGATCGACCATTTCCCCATCCTCCGGAATCTTGAGTTCTGATTCTTTGACGGCAATCTTAGAGTTTCAGGCAAGTTAAGATCAATCGAACCCAGCAGACGGTCGTCACGAAACTGAAGTTGCAAGGAAAGCGTGCGAAAGTTCGTCGCGTTCGCGAATGATCGGGATTCTCCAAGACCCGGATTTAGGCGAATGGCGAAAGGGACTATCCTTTGCGGCACCGTCGACGAGAACCGGTCGAAACACTATGGATCGCACAGAACGTTTTTACCTCATTGACGAACTCCTGAAGGCGCGCCGCGCGACGCCGCTTGCGGTAATAATGAAGACCCTGGGCGTCTCCCGGGCGACGGTGAAGCGGGATCTTGAGTACCTGCGTGACCGGCTGCACGCGCCCATCGTCTGGGACCGCTCGTTGCGCGGCTACCGATACGCGGAGCCGGCCCCGGGGATGCCGCGCTACGCGCTGCCGGGGCTCTGGTTCAACGCCGACGAGGCGCGCGCGCTTCTGACCATGGAGTTCCTGCTCTCGAGCCTGCAGCCGGGGCTGCTCGGCCCGCGGGTGGCGCCGTTGCGGGCGCGAATCCGCGAGCTGCTGGGCGGCGGCGATCACTCGGCGGAGGAAGTGGTTCGGCGCATTCGCGTGCTGCACATGGCGGCGCGCCCGGTGGCGCCCGATCATTTCGAGGTGGTGGCGTCGGCGGTGCTGGCGCGGCATCGGTTGCAACTGTCGCACTACAGCCGCCAGTCGGGAGAGATCACGGCGCGTGAGGTGTCGCCCCAACGGCTCGTGCACTACCGCGACAACTGGTACCTGGACGCGTGGTGTCACCTGCGCCGGGCCCTCAGGAGCTTCGCGGTGGATGCGATTCGCGACGCCCGGCCGATCGAAACCCGCGCGCGCGAGGTGCCGGAGGGCGAGCTGGACGCGGAACTCGGCGACGCCTACGGCATTTTCGCGGGCCGGGCGAGCCGCACCGCGCTGTTGCGCTTCACCCCGAGGCGGGCCCGGTGGGTGGCGCGGGAGACCTGGCATCCGCGGCAGGCGGGATCCTTCGATGAGTCCGGCCACTACGTCCTCGAGCTGCCTTATTCGGACGATCGGGAGCTGTTGATGGATGTCCTGCGCTACGGCCCCGAGGTCGAGGTGCTGGGGCCGGACGACCTGCGCCGTCGGGTTAGCGATCTGCTGGCGGAGGCCCGGGCGTTGTACGAGCCGTAAGTCGCCCTGGTGGCTCACCGCATGAGCCACCATATAGGTCAAAATCGCCCTCCGCCGACATTCCCGGCAGCGGGAGGAGGTTGACCATGGCGAATACGATCGACGATTCGATCCCGGTCCTTACCGACCGGGTACCCGCCGAGCGGGCGGTGCGGTTTCGGCCGGTGCACCGGGATCGCGGTGATGTCGGAACAACACAGGCGGAATCGTCCGGGCCGGTTGATACGCTACTGGCAGCACTGTCCGGGTCTCATCGGCCCGATGTACCGACTTCGTCGCGGCGACCGCGCACGCGACAGCGCGCCTCGCAACGCGCATGCCCCGTGGGGGCGGGGGTGGGCGCTGGACGATGACCTTGACCTCGTCCAGGCGGTGATCCGCGGCGACGTGTCCGCGGCGCGCACCTTCGTGGATCGCGTGGGGCCCGTCGCCATGGGTATTTTTCGCAATCACTTCCGCCTGGACCATTCGACGGCCGAAGACTTGTTTCAGCAAGTCTTCGTGAGACTCGCGGAAAACGGTTTCCGCAGGCTGCGCACGTACCAGGGGGAGTCGAGGCTGGAAACGTGGTTTACCGTCGTATGCCGCCATGCCGCCGTCGATCACCTGCGCGCGAACCGGTCCCGTGCGCAGCCGGCCGAGGTGATCGACGGCGACGAGCCGGAGAATCCCCTGGAGGAACTGCCCGGCGATTGCGACACGCGCGACGAGGCGAGCGCGGAAGAGTTGCGCGCACGGATGAACGAGGCGCTCTCGCACCTGCAGGACGATCATCGCGCGGTCCTTGAATTTTTCTACCGGGACAACCTCGAGTACGCGGAGATTGCCGCCCGCACGGGAGACACGGTCAACCACGTCGGCGTGAAGTTGACGCGGGCGCGTGCTAAGTTGCGCGGCATCATCGCCGAAAAATTCCCCGATTTGTCCCTTTACCTCGACGACGAATGAGACTGCGATGCCCAATGGAGCTGTAAGTTTCTACGCCCTTGGTACGTCTCTCGCCGAAAGGCAGCGCAAGAGCACATGGGAATAGTCCACCTCAAGGGGTCCATGCTGGCCGAGTATCTCGACGGCCGACTGGACGATCCGGCGATACGACGCCACGTCGAGGGCTGCGACCTGTGCAGGGCGCGCCTGCGCGACGAGCGCCTGCTGCGCGTACTGCTCGGGCCCGGCGGAACGGGAGACGCGAACAAGCACGTCGATGACGACGTGCTCTCGGATTATCTCGACCAGGCGCTCGAACCGTTGCGGATGAAGGCCGTCGATCGTCATCTCGCGCACTGCGACCGATGCCTGGCGAGCTATCTCGAGCTGAAGAAAATGATCGACGAGCCGGCGACGGCGCCGGTTTCACACCGTGTTCGCACGCTTGCCGTCGAGGCGCTGGGCGTGCGCACGCTCGGTACGCTGTTCTTTTCGATGCGTGGCAACCGTGTGCTCGCGTTTTTCATGGCCGAGGCCGAGCACGACCCGGCGGTTTCCTACAAGAGCGCGGACTTTCCGGATCGCGACACGATGGGCTTTACTCAACTGATGAATCCCGATGAACCGAGTTTCGTGGAGGAATCCGCGACGGAGCCGGACGAAAAAAAGGTCTCGGCCTCGATGGATCTCGGATGGAGCCCCGATGATCGAGGCGCAGCCGCAGCGGGCGGCGATCTCGGAAACGGTGTCCTGATTTCCGTGGACGAATCCCTGGCGCTGAAGATCACCGCGACCGGCGGGATACTGGATATTCGTGCCCTCGATCCAGCGGCGGGTAACCCGTTGTCCGGTGTCGTCGTACGGTTCGAATACGGTGAAGGTCGCGGCTATGAACAGGCCACGGACGAGAAAGGCCGCGTCCCCGGCAAGCTGCCCCCCGCCGACGTCCCCGCACGAATCGTTCTGCCCGGGCCGCCGGCGCGCGCCATCGACATCCAGGTAAGCTGACCCTGTAATAAATTCCCGCCCCCTCCCGTCCAAGCCCTCGACGGCCGAATTCCCGGTCGACATCAACGCGAAGAGGATGGGACAATGACCAAGTTCAGCGACATGTTCGGCGCCTGCGCGTTCGGCGAGCCGGTGCGTTTTCGCAATCTCACCATGTTCCCTCTCCTGGGCGAAACGGCCCGGGATGTGGACTACGTGGTCCTCGACGAGGCTGCCGAGCACGATTACGTCCGCATTACCGAGGTCACCGAGGGCGGCAACGTGCCCGAGCTCAGGCTCGAGAACACCGGGCAGAAGCCGGTGCTGCTGCTCGACGGCGAGCAACTCGTCGGCGCGAAGCAGAATCGCGTGCTCAACCTTACCGTTCTGGCGCCTGCCGGCAAGACCATCGCGATTCCGGTGTCATGCGTGGAGGCCGGACGCTGGTCGTACGACTCGCCGGTGTTCAAGGCATCGGCACGCACCCACTTCGCCGAGGGCCGGGCGCGTAAGGCGGCGTCGGTTTCCGCGTCGATGGCGTCGGGCCTCGGGCGCTACTCCGACCAGGTGGAGGTCTGGGACGGCATTGCCGCGAAGGCGATGCGCATGGACAGCGATTCTCCCACCGCGGCCATGGAGCGCGTGTTCGAGCGGCACGAATCTTCTCTCGGCGAATACCTCTCGGCGCTCGCGCCGGCCGAAGACCAGGCGGGAGCGATGTTCGCCGTCGGCGCGAGGATCGTGGGCATGGACCTGTTCGATCACCCGGCGACCTTCGGCAAATTGTTCCGAAAGCTCCTGTCCGGGTACGCGGTCGATGCCCTCGAGCAGGAGGATGCCGGCTACTACGCGGAACTTCGCGGGGCGCAGCATTTTCTCGACCGCGTGGCGGCGGGCGAACCCGCGTCGTACCCGGCGGTGGGTCTTGGAACGGATTTTCGATACCACGACGAGACGCTCACCGTCGCGGCGCTGGCGCGTGACGAGGCGCTGGTGCACCTGTGCGCGTTCGCGCTGGGCGGCACCGACGGCGAGGAGGTCGCCGTCGATTTCAGCCGCGCATCCGCGCGGGCCCGCCGGCGGGGGCGTTCGGTATGAAGCCGACGAACGGCGTTCAACACGAACGGCGGTCCGGCGACGGCGTCGCCGGACCGCCGGGCCAGGCCACGCTCCACTATTCACGACACGCCGCCCGGCGCGTCGAGGCGCGGGCCATCCCGCCGCTCGTGGTGGAACTGCTGGTGCGCTACGGGCAGGCCACGCGCCGGCATGGCGCGTGGCGCTACGCGCTCGACAAGTCGTCGCGCCGCCGGCTCAAGACCGCCATCGGCAAGGCCGCCTATGCCCGCCTGGAGGATTTGCTCGACGCCTACGTGGTCGTCTCGGACGAAAACGAGGTGGTTACCGCGGCATGGCGGCTCGACGGCAGACGCAAGCGGTGCGTGCGTGACGCCGCGCGGTTGCACTGAGCGGGCGGGCGCCACGACGAACTCGTCGTTGTTCGACGATGGAATGGGAACGCGTCCGGATGTAAAATTTCGCGCACGAGGCGCCGATTTGAAGTCAGCTTGCGGGCGCCATACAAATTCAGCTAAAGCGTGGCCGGGAACCCGCTTTGGCGCGCAAGCGAAAGCGGGTTTTTTCGTGCCCTGACGCCGCCGATTTAATCCACAACTTGCAGGGCGGTATAGAAGTGCTGCTAAAGCGTCGGCAGTCTCCGAAGCCCGGGGGAGACGCGCCAACGGCGCGAATCGAACCGGGAAGTCGAGGGTCATCATGCTTCTGTTTACCGCTACATCCCGAATCGAGGGTCGCGTGGACCGCCGGTCTGCCAGTGACGGCCGTGTTGCCCGAGGCATGTCATGCTAGGCGCAATCGCGGGCGATATCATCGGCAGCGTCTACGAGGCTCACAACCTGAAGTCGACGCGTTTCGAGTTGTTCGATCGGTTGTCACGATATACCGACGATACCGTGCTCACGATAGCGACTGCAGATGCGCTGTTGACGGACGGAGATTTCTCGGCTGCCTACCGGCGGTGGTATCGCCGTTATCCCTCGCGGGGATACGGCGGCCGCTTCCGCCGCTGGGCCGGGAACGATCACCATGGTCCGTACAACAGCTTCGGCAATGGCTCGGCGATGCGCGTCTCGCCGATTGCCTGGGTCTTCGACGATGTCGAAACGGTGCGGCGCGTTGCGGAACTGAGCGCGGTCGTCACCCACGATCATCCCGAAGGGATAAAGGGCGCAAAAGCCGTCTCACACGCGGTGTGGCTGGCACGAACGCGCCATGACAAGGAATCGATACGCGAGGTAATCGCCCGGGAATACGGGTACCGACTCGATCGAACCGTGGACGACATTCGACCCCGGTACCGATTCGATGTCAGCTGCCAGGGTTCCGTGCCCGAGGCCATCATCGCGTTCCTGGATTCGACCGGTTTCGAGGACGCGGTACGCAAGGCCGTGTCGATTGGCGGGGACAGCGACACCATCGCATGTATCGCGGGATCCATCGCCGAGGCGTTCTACGACGGTGTGCCTGCGCACATCGAGACGGAAGCAGTGAATCGTCTGACGGGGGAGCTTCGCGACGTCGTACACCGGTTCCGCCTGCTTCAACGCGATCGTAACCTGTCCTCGGGTTTAACATCGTTGATTCGTGGCGCGTCCGATTGACAAGGATACTTTGGGGCAGATTCCATCAACCTGTCGGCGCCCGCATCCCCGGACGGGCGACACCGTGACGCTGGATCACGCTTTGACCATGCAGTAGACTGGAAAACGTGCCGTGAATACTGGACCGACCAAAACCACTGCCGGTCATCACGATCATTGTTGAAGAACGCCGATTCCCGGGGTTGCCAGAGTCCATTTTCAAAGGAACCGACTGAGCATATGACACCGGTTTCTTCACCATGATGGCAGCCCAGGGTAACTTATTGGACAACATGCGATGAGTGTATCGAATCCCGGTTACGCCGGTGCTTGGTTTATTTTCCTGGCGTTCGCCTTGGCGCCCGTCAGTTTCGCCGATCCGCCCGAAGGCTGGGCGTTCCTGTCGTACGACGAGGCGAGCGAAATAGCGCTTGAACAGGACAAGCGCATGTTCGTCTACTTCGGCCGCTACGGATGCCCGACCTGCGAGCGCGTGAACAGGGAAAGTTTTGTCGACGACAGGGTCGATGCGAAGTACAAGAACAACTACGTTCTCGCGTATGTCGATTCGGAGAGCGGTGAAAGGCTGCGGCTCCCGACCGGCGAACGGGTTACCGAGATGGAGCTCGGCATCCGGCACGACGTGGTTGGTACGCCGACATTCTTCTTCATGGAGCCTGACGGCACGACGATCCTGAAAATCGCGGGTTATGTCTCCGCGGGGCAGCTGCTTGGTCTCGACCTGTTCGTCGACGGCGAGCACTACAAGACCAGGACGCTTGCGGAGTTCGTGGCCGACGAATCATGATCAGGCGACTCGGGGCGGCCTTCCTGTCGCTTCCGATTTGTGCATGGTCGGCTCCCTGGAGCTTCGATGCGCCCGTCGAAGTCGTCGACCGATCGCTTCCGCCCCATTTTCAGCACCTGGAAGGCGCCGGCCGACTGCACATCGCGGCGGGTGAGCGTTCGCTGGCGGTCGTTTGGGAAGACGATCGCGATGGCAGCCCCCAGGTCTATGCTGCCGTCAAGGAGCTGGCGGAGAACGCATTCGAACCGGACGTTAAACTGAGCACCGGAAACGAGGCTTTCGATCCGGCTGTCGTCGCCCTCGAAGGGAACCGCTGGATCGCCGCCTGGGAGCAGAATGGTGAGATCTGGGGTTCGATACTGGACTCGTCGCAGGTAACGCTGCCGGCGCGTCTCTCCGGGGGTGCCGCGCGCCAGGTCACGCTGGCCGCGGACAACGGCGAGAATGTCCATGCGGTATGGGCGCGGGTGTCCAATGGCGCCCAGGTGCTCGAGGTTGCGCCGTTGAAAGTCGCCGCGAACTTGCTCCAGGTGGAGGCGCCTGTGCGTGTCACGCCCGGCGCCGACACCCATTACCAGGGTTATCCGGCGGCGACCTTCGTCGGCAATGGGAGGCTGGTCGTCGCGTGGGAAGACCGACGAGCGGGTCATACGCGTCTATTCAGCAGCTGGCGGAAGGGCCGGCAGCCTTTCAGTCCCGAAATTCAATTGAACGAGCATCGAGCGCCCGCTACGACGGATGATTTTCGCGGCGGCACCGGCGTCATGCGGGTGACCCTGGCGCGCGGACAGGAAGACACGGTACAGGCAGTTTGGCTGGACAAGCGCAATCCCGGATCGGGATATGCCGTCTGGGGCGCGAGGAGTGTCGACGGCGGAAAGTCGTTTTCATCGAATCACAAGGTGCAGGACGAACTGGGCGATGCCATCCAGCAATGGCATGCGTCGGTCGATCACGGCCGGGTGGGATTCGTAAGCACGTGGGACGACGCCCGGGAGCGTTGGGCCGACGAATCGGAAACGGCGGACGTGTGGGTTTCATGGCAAACGGAATCCGGTTGGAGCGGCGACGAGAGCGTACCCGGCGCGTCGGGAGCGGGCTACCAGGGCAGCCCGGCCATGACGATCGATCGTGAGGGAGATATTCACATTGTCTGGATAGAGCGTGACAGTCGCACGAGCCCGGGCAGGCTGCGCTATGTGCGCGGTGTCGCCGAGTACCGGTATCGTTGAAGTTCCGCATGCCGTGGAACCAGGTTGGCTGACTCGCGAGGGTATGAACATCGAGCGAATCTGATACGGAGCTCAGGCTGTCGCCCGGTTGATACGGAGGCATGGCGCATGATCATCAGAATATCCGTGAACACGCTGGAGTCGCAACGACAGATCGACGTCGGCGATCAGTTACGCGTCGAGCGTGGGGTCACCTACAAGGTCGAATCGCTCGTTGTCATTGGTGAATTGTTCGTGGACGATGGCGCAGATGCCGCGATCCTCGGCAATTGCCTGATCGGCGCGTCCGGCCGAATACTCAACAGGGGAAACCTGGTTTGCGCGGACGAATCCATCGTCGAGATCCTGGGCGTGCTCGACAACCGTGGATTCGCTCGCATCTCGAAACTGTACATTCGGGAAACCCTCCAGGCATCTCGCAACGAGGGTGACCTTCGAGTCACCGAGAAACTGCAGCTAATCGATTCCAGGTTGGACAACATGGGCCGGTTAAGTCTCGAAGGCGAAGAGGCCAATATTTGGTACGCCCATGGCGTACTGCACAACCGTGAGCGGGCCACGTTGATCAATGCAACCGATGCGGGGTTACTCGTTCGCTCCGACGCGACGCTGATCAACGACGGCGTGTTCGAGAACCGCGCATATACATTGATCATTCAGGGCGGAAAAGTGACAACCGGGCTCAAGAGCGAGATAGAGAACCAGGGACACCTGTCGAACTCGGGCGAGATGTTGTTGGAAGGTTCGGTCAGGAACCGGGGCAATTGGGAGAACTTCTCGGAAATTCGAAACACCGGGACGTTTCGCGTGTTTCCCGATGCCCGGGTCGTCGGGAGTTCGTCGCGTTTCTCCAACTCGGGAAAGCTCCAGGTCGATGGCGACGCCAGGTTCTCGCAGGATTGCGTCATCAATCGACGCAAGATCGTCAACGAGGGCTGGATTGAATCATGGGTGCACACCGTCAATCATGAGGACGCGGAGCTTCGGAACGCCCGGGCCTTGCAGTGCAAGGGTGAAACGCATAACTGGGGAAAGATTGCCAACGTCGGCGAAAACGCCAATCTCAAATTGAATGGCGTACACAACTACGCCGACGGAAAGGTGTTCAACCGGGAAGGCGCCCACCTGAGAACGACGAACATGTTCCTCAACGATGAAGGCGCAGAATTTCGCAACAAGACGGGCGGTCGAGTGGTGGTTGCGTTTGGACACATCGCCAACGCCGGTGTGTTCGTCAATGGCCGGGGGTGCGTCACGGTGAATGAGGGTCAAATTCGAAACTATCAATCGGGTCGTCTGTCAAATCGCGGCCTGATCGAGAACGTTGATGCCACGTTGGTGAATTTCAGCGGTACGTTGAGACCAAAGGGTTCGATCAGCGGCACGCCGGTGGAACAGGAGGTCGCGATAGGCGTGATCGGCAGTCTGGACCTTGACCAGCAACGCTGCAGGGCAATGGATCCCTGACAAAGCGGAAAGGGGTGACGTCGAAAGCAATCTAAAGGGGCATCGTTGTTCGATTCATGGCGCGGGGGCATCGGTTGGGCACCGGTGTTTGCCGGATCGCGTAGCCGACAACCCTACCGTGTCGCACCCGGCATTGGAACGCGATCATGATCGAATGTACACTGCCGGTTCGAACGCAATGACAAGCCGTGAGCCGATCCCCGGTTCCTGATGCTGTCGGAGTGCCGCCAGGATGTAGGCGAGCCTCGCTTTGGATCGCTTTCGAATAATGAAATGTTCGCGTCCGGATGACGCTGCAAAGAAGAAAGAGTTGAAAGCCAGGACAATGGTAATCGGACGCTCGTGAGGGTTCTCGCCGATCAACCACGCCGGTGGCGTGCGGCGATCGTTACCGTGTTGATCGGCGCTGGCGCGGCGGTATTGTTCGCGGTTTTCGCGGGAGACGCGCAGGACGTTTCCCTTCAACTGGTTCCCGTTTATTCCGACTATTCGCAGAGTCCTCCGAACGAACTTTACATAGAGGGGAACAACCCCCTATTGCGAGAGAAGCCCGCCGGTTTCGAAGGAGAATGGACAAGCACGGACGTGGCGCAACGATGGCGAGCGCTTGCCGCCAGCGCTCGCGGTGTTTTCGTCCTGAGGGATTCGTTGTACAGCCAGCAGGATCACGTGCTGCGAAAGACGCCGTATAGCCTCATGCTGCCGCCCTCATGGATTCACGCGGCCATATCGACATCATCACCGAGTCCCCTGAAGTTCATCGACATCGCGGACGACAGCGCGTGGGTTCGCCTGGCGTCGCCCGATGAGTTGTTCGGCAGCTTTCCGGTCAGTACCCCGCTGTTCCGAAACGCGACGCGGCGGGAAAAAGGCGCATCGCCCGATGGGCGGGCTGCCACCGTCAACGCAAGATTGTCGCTGAACGTCCTCGCTGAATTTTCCAGGGAGCTGGTTGCAATCGCCCGAAACGACCGCTCAGCCGCCATCCAGTTCGGGGCCGATCGAATATCCTCGGGCGATCGCGCCTATTTCACACCCGAGTTGAGGCGACGCAAGGTCATACCGATCCTGGTCGAAAATCCGCTGCCCTATGAAATACGCGAAGGGAAGGGAATCATTGATCCTGGCCGGCCGATCAGTCCGTCCGATTATCGCGAGTTGATTACCCGTATCTGCCGCACCCGATTGCGCGACGGGGACATCGCGTTGGAGCGATACGACCTGAGCAACTCGCGGGATATCGAACGGGCGCTGGAACTGCTGGAGTGGATCATTCCGAAGGGTGACGAGGGAGCCAGCGCGGTCTGGTTATGGGTCACGGGCCGGCTAAGCGACGATTCGTCGTTGAAAGGAGAAAATGCCCTCGAATACGTGCCCTCGTTTCTTGAAAAGGTGGCGCAGAGGCGTATCGAATCCGACCGTGTCCGACTGCTGCTCAAGCCGGCGGTATCTCCCGGCAGCGCGATTCAACGGGAATTCCTGCGCCGCGATCTGGGCCCGTCGGTGTTCCTGAGCGTCGATTTCCGCTGAATCCGCACACGATCGCCCGCGTCTCGATATCCCTGTCGAGGTTCGAGTGCGGGCGGCGCGGTACGGTATCCGGCTATCCTCAATCCCGTCATTGACTGGCGGCCCGTGCCGCGCCCGGGTCGGAATCGCATCGAAGATAGGCCGTGGGGTCGACCGGGGTGCCATGGACCCGAACCTCGAAGTGCAGGTGGGGACCGCTGCTTCGCCCGGTCGTACCGACGAAACCCAGCAATCCGCCCGCCGTGATCTCGTCGCCCTCGCTTACGACGCTCGACGCCAGGTGGCCGTAGACGGTCGACAATCCGCCCTGGTGGTCCAGCACGACGAGGTTGCCGTAGGGTCCGAGCCGCTCGGCCATGATGACGATGCCTGGCGCCGCCGCGACGGTCCTGCTCCCGAACGGCGCCCGTATGTCGACACCGGCATGCAACCGGCCGTGTCTGAGGCCGAATCGGTCTCCAATCGCACCGTCCACGGGCCAGCCGATGCCCGCGGCAGGCGTCAGGACAGGGACGGTATCGGCAACGTCGGGCCGCGCATTCTTGGCCCGGATGCCGATGGTCTCCGAACACTCGAAAACCGCGTCGACATCGGATACGAGTGCCCGAAGGCGCGCGACGATCTGCCGCCAGGCCGATCGGAGAAGACGAAGCACCGGCAGGTTCAGGCATTTCCCGGCCCACCAGGTCGTCGTGTACCAGAAGTTGGCAATCACTTCGCGAACGTATTGACGCGCGATATATACGAAGTAGCCCGTATTCGAATCCCGGGGCCGGTCGGCTGGGCAAGGAACGGGGTCGAGTCCCCGGCGTCGCGCCTCGCGGCACGCGCGGTGCACGTGGTAGGGGGAACTGACGACGAGAATCCTGTGCCAGGCGCCGCCGAGAAAAGCGGCCGCGTGGCGGAGCGATTGACGGGTGTTGTTACCGCCACCGTCCGCGAAAACGGCATCCGGCGATACGCCGGCGTCCAGCAGCATGGTCCTCATGACGCCCGCTTCGGAAATTTCGCCGTCGTATCCTCCACTGCAGAATATCACGGGCGCGTATCCCGCCCGGAAGAGCGACAGCGCTTCGTGAATGCGGGTACGCATCGCCGGCGAGGGTTTGCCTTTCCATAACCCGGCTGCGAGAACGACGATCGCGTCGGCCTGCTCCGGGCTTCCAGGCCGCGCGTCATGCAGGATTTGACGAAATCGCCAGGCGACGAAGGCCAGGACGAACACGCCGATCGAAAGTGTGACCAATGGAATTGTCATGCCGCGGGCCTCACTTGGTGGCTCGCATTACGATGTAGGCGCCGGTGACCGATCGTGTTGGCCAGCGACCCATGATCTCGAATGCATCGAGAACGCGCTTGAAGCGCTCGTGTTGGCCGCCACTGCTTCGTTCCTGTAGCCACCGCGCCATGCGTACGGCGACGAATCGTGGCGAGTGCAGGGTATGCGACATGACAAGGTCGCGAAAACCGCGCTCCAGGGAGGCTCGTCTTAGCCAGCGCGCCGAGCAGGCCCGGCCGACGCGATAGGGAACGATCCCCAGCCGATGTAGCGCGGCATAGGGCAGACGATTGCGAATCCAGACGAACGGGTTCGTATCGTTGTCCATGGTCAACAACAGTCGACCCTTCGGCTTCAAGACCCTGTATATCTCGTCGAGCGCGACGCCGATATCCTCGCGAGAGTCGAAATGGTCGAGCGTGGAGAAAGAAACGACATTGTCGAACGACGCGTCGGGAAAAGGTAGCTGACGCAAGTCGCCCACCGCGACCTCGTAGTCGCGATAACGACGACGGGCCAGCGTTGCCACCATCCCGGATCGATCGATGTTTACAACCCTGTCGGCGGCGTCGTCGAGAATCGGCAGCGTGCCATCGGCCACCGCCTCGTCGAACGCATCCGTTTTGAGTACGAGCCCGAACTTTCGCTCGCCCAGGTATGAACGGATCAACATCGAACCGTGCGTGTCGGTCCATTGCCGCCATAGCCTGTCGGGACAACTTTCGGCCCACGGTAACGATACAGGATCGTATGCCGGCGTGCTGGCAATAGATCGACGACCGGCCATCATCGTTCCAGGTTCCGGTTCGCTTTCGCGTTCGCAACGGGTTGCCGGTGAACGGCGCGTACGAACTTGCCGGCCTCGGTAAGCGGAATGTGATCCGAAAACGTCACCTCGACTCTCGTGTCGACGCCGAGGGCCTTGGCGGCGCGACTTTTCAACGCCAACGCGAGGGCGTCCGGCGTCTCGCCAGCCGCGGCGACCACGCGCCATCGCAGGTGTCCGGGTTCGTCCTGCTCGAGCCGTGCCTGGATCGTCCGGCGAAGCTCCCGGCTGAACATGGCTTCTATCGTGATGGATCCGATCTCGCGCCCGTCGCCCAGGCGTACATACTCCGACTGGCGGCCCTCGAACCGGGAGAGTCGCGGTAGTGTCCTGCCGCAGGCGCAAGGCGTCGTCGAAATCGCGCCCAGGTCTCCCACGTTGTAGTTAAGAAGCACCATGGCGCGGTTATCGAGGGGTGAAATCGTCACCGATCCGACGTGGCCCGGCGGCAGTTCCTCGCCATCCTTGTCGACGATGCGTACGATGCACAGGTCGGTGTTGAGGTGAAAGCCGTCGCGATGTTCGCATTGGAATCCGATCGTTCCGGCCTCCATGGCGCCGTATACCGAGTAAAGCCTGCAGCCTCGTTCCTCGGCGATTTCCCTTCCGCCGGGGGAGAGCCGATCGCCGAGATATACCCAGAGCTTCGGTAACGGCACATCGGAATCGGTCGATTCGAGATAGTGAAAGAACTGGTCGACGTACGAGCCGAAAGAGAACACCACTCGTGGCCTGATAGCTCGAAGATGGGCCGCGGCCACCTCAAAGGGTACGCTGGGCGGGAGATGATTGTAGTGGACGGGACGGCGTGGAATCGTCGTGCGTTCACTATAGATCGTTCTCTGCGTCCGGCTCGAGAAATCGGCTGGCAAGATGAGCAGGCGTTGATGGTGATCCGTGTCGATCCCGAATCGTCGCGCGACGAATCGCCGTTTTTCGTTGGTCAGAAACTCCCTGACGATCATCGAGGTCCAACGCTCCTCGGCGAGGCGGGCGATAACGACCCGATCACGCTCGGCGCGCGCGGCCCGCAACAGAAGCGAGCCGTGGTCCCAGAAAATCGGTTTTCTCAGTCCCGAACTCGAGCCGCTGGTCTTGAAGACCTCGCGCCCGGACGTCCGGAATTCGTCGCAAACGAATCGCATCGGGTCGTCGACGAGTGCCCCGGCATCGATCATCGGCAGCCGGGCGATATCCTCGGCGCTGCGAATCGAGGCGGGATCCAGGCCATCGCGTTTCAGGTCCCGGTAGAACGGCACCGTCCGAAAGGCGTGGTCAACGAGGTCACGAAGCCTTTTTCGTTGCAGATGTTCGAGTCGGTCCGGGGAGGCGAAAGGTATGCGACGCTCGAACCGCGAGAGTGCCGCCACCATGGCGGTCAGTCGCCATCGATGGAACGAACCGGTAGCGGCCGTGTTCGCCCAGCGGCGAACTCGGAATTCGATACGGTCAGCCGGAGTCATTCTGCCAAGTGCGGTCGATTCATGTACGGCGAATCCAGAATGCGGACGGCCCGTGATAGTACGGCTCGTACATCGGCATTAAAGCCTTGAACCGGGCTTCATCCTGCCGCGATAGCGCGAAAAGGGCGAGGAGCACCTCGTAGCGTGGATTGTCGGCGAGGTATGCTTGCAGCAGATACTGCTCGGAGAGATAAAGTCCGGCGAGATGCCACTCGCGCGGGTAATCGTAGGGCAGGAATACATCGTGAAAATGCACGACGACGCCGGAACGCAAGCGCGGCAGGATCTCGAGGACGAGGTGATTGACGTCGCCGCCGCGCCTCACCGTGTGGGTCGTATCCACGACAAGGAAGTCGCCGGGCCCAAGTTCCCCATAGCGCTCAGCGGGAAGTTCCTGGGCGCGTCCGCGAGAGAGTATGACGTGCCCGGACAACTCGTCGGGTAGTGAAACGCGCGGTTCGGGGTCGATGCTCGTGAAATCGACGGGGGTACCCTCCCGCGAGTTCCGGGCGCAGGCCATTGCCGCAATCATCGTGGAGTATCCCGTGCCGAGTTCGAGGATCCTTTGTGGCTTGAGCCGCCGGATCATTCCGTAGAGCACTTCGGCATCGCCGGTGCGATAGTAGCCGTTGGTCGAATAATGCGCCCAGGACTCTCCGACCCTGTCATTGTCGGTAAAAAACTCCTCGCGGGCGATTTCCGTCACCGTTTCCAATCGGTCGAATTGTCGTTCGAGATCGAATACAAGCCCCGCCAGATCCGTCCTGCGCTCCCATTCGCGCGGGTCGGAATTCGATACGTCGGGCACCGGACTGTACATGCTGCGCCGGACTACATCGAACCCCAACTTGCCGGCCAACCCACGCGCCAGGGCAAGCCCGAGTCTTCGAGCCACGGCTGGAAGCATCGTTACTTGCGAATCCGCTCAGAGGGTTGAATCAAGAAGGATCGGAATTTTATCAGACTTCACCCTTGTCACCATCTCGCGGAGGTTTCTGCGCCCGAAGATGGCGTCGGGCGCGGGGCATGGTATGCCCTCCCCCAGAAAGGAAAGAACGCCGCGGCTGCCGAAGAGGAGCGGCGCCGCGCGTGTTCGCCTTCGTCTCGACTCACGCGGGCCTTCGCACACTTTCCGGCCGCTCCGGGGTCGATTGATGTCGTGTTCGTGTCACGACCGGCGCGCAACATGGACAACGATTCGCGCACCCGCTAATCTTTCGCGGCTCACCGTGCTGCCCCGTTATGTCCGCATCCATCGAAACAATCGGTCTGCAAAAGCGCTTCGGCGCGACCCGCGCGCTCGACGGCGTCGACTTGTCCATCGCGCGCGGCACGGTCTACGGGCTGCTCGGACCCAACGGCGCCGGCAAGACCACCACCATACGCGTCCTTGCGACGCTGATCCGGCCCGACGGCGGCACGGCTCGCGTACTCGGACACGACGTGGTAAGCGAGGCGGCGGCGGTGCGGGCCAAGGTGAGCCTGACCGGTCAATTCGCCTCGGTGGACGACGATTTGACCGGCTACGAGAACCTCGTGCTGGTAGGCCGCCTGTTCGGTCTCCCGTGGTCGAGAGCCCGCGCACGCGCCCGCGAACTGCTGGCCGCGTTCGGGCTCGAAGAGGCGGCGGGAAGGCAGGGTCGTCACTATTCCGGCGGCATGCGCCGGCGTCTCGACATTGCCGCCAGCCTGGTCCTGACCCCCGAACTGCTGTTCCTCGATGAACCCACCACGGGGCTCGATCCGCGCAGCCGAAACCAGGTGTGGGACATCGTGCGCGCCATCGCCGCGGAGGGCACGACGGTGCTGCTGACCACCCAGTACCTCGAGGAGGCGGATCGTCTTGCCGACCGTCTCGCGGTGATCGACCACGGCAGGGTCATCGCCGAGGGGACCAGCCGCGAACTGAAGCGCTCGGTGGGTGGGCGGACGCTGCACTTGCAGGTCGAATCCGGTGACCGGCTCGACGATGCCCGGACGCTGCTGGCCCGTACCATGGGCGAATCAGCCCAGGACGGTGCCGAGCCGCTGTCCCTGAGCGCGAAGGTGACCCGAGACGACCAGGTTCCGGCGGTGCTGACGGCGCTGGCGAACGCCGGCGTGGCCGTGGCCGAGTTCTCGCTTGGCCAGCCGACCCTGGACGACGTGTTCTTCGCGTTGACCGGCCATGCCGCCGAGCCCGCCGTCGATACCAGCGAGGGCGAATCCCGTGCGTGACGACATGCTGCATCGCGCCCTGTCCCGCGAACTGCGCCCGTCGCCGCCGAGCGCGCTGTCTGCGTCCGTGACGCTCGGCTGGCGGGCGGTGCTGAAGATCAAGCACGTGCCGTTTCAGCTCTTCGACGTGGCGGTGTTCCCGATCATGTTCACGTTGATCTTCACCTACCTGTTCGGCGGCGCGATGGCGGGCTCACCCGACGAGTACCTGCAGTTCCTGCTGCCCGGCATCGTGGTGCAGACGATCGTGTTCATCACCGTGTATACCGGCATGGGGCTGAACACCGACATCGGCAAGGGGTTGTTCGACCGCTTCCGCTCGCTGCCCATCTGGCAGCCGGCGCCCATCGTCGGCGCATTGCTGGGCGACGTGCTGCGTTACTCGCTGGCCGCGCTGGTGGTGATTGCCGTCGGGTTGATGCTCGGTTTTCGCCCCGGCGCCGGCGTCGTCGGGGTGGTGTTGGCGGTCGCGCTGAACCTCGCTCTTGCCTTCTCGCTGTCGTGGATCTGGATCATCATCGGCATGCTGGTACGCTCACCCGAGTCGGTGATGACCACCAGTTTCCTGTTCCTGTTCCCGATGACGTTCATCAGCAACGTCTTCGTCGATCCGGCCACCATGCCGGCCTGGCTGCAGACGGTCGTCGGCTTGAACCCGGTTACGCACCTGACCGATGCCACCCGCGGCCTGATGCACGGCGGCGTCCGCGCCTGGGACGTCGGACTGGTGCTGCTCGAGACGGTGGCAATCACCGCCGTGTTTGCGCCGATTGCGATGAAAATGTACTACCGCGAGCGGTGATTGGCGCGAACTCGCCGAACCGGCGGTTCAAGAATCGTGGCTTATCGGACCGTGTCCCTCGGCCGTTGAAGTACTATACTGGCCGAGGATCCCCAGGCATCACCACCAACATGTGTATCAGGAGGTGACATGACCTATCAGCGCATCAATCCGATCGATCCCCGCGAAGCGTTCACCGTTTCGCCAACGCCGGAAACGGTCGCCGGAAACGAGGTGGCCGCCTCGCAGGCCGCCTTGTTGTTGATCTTGCGTGCGGGCGTTCTCGGCGTCACGCCGGCAGCGAAAGAAAGCATGATGAGAGATGTAAACGGGGAATTCCCGACCCCGGCGCTCGAAGGACTGCGTCGGGCCCGACGCATGAGCGTAGCCGAAGCGACCGGGTATCTCGATGTTTCCGCCAGCGAGCTGCAACAACAAGAGGGGCCGAACCTGCAGGAACGAATGGCCCGGATCGTGAAGACCTTGTACGAGAAGCCGTCGATCGAGGTGGCGGCCTCGTTGTTCGAGGCCGCCATGTACAGCCCGCACCCGCTGGTGGCGGCGGCCGCGGCGGCCGGTGCGAGCGAGACCACCCGGTTGCGGGGCGTCATCCGCGACACGCTGACGGCGAGTGCGCAATCGGTTGACCCGTTGACGGCGAGAGTGGCGCAAACCGCGCTCAGCAAGATCGAGCCGGAAAATCCGGAGATTCAAAAACGCGTGGTGTCTCGACCGGAATCCAGTGGGCGGGACCGAAAGTCGGAAACGGCCGTTGTCACGCATGGGACCTTCGCCGCGGACAATGGCTGGTACCAACCGGACGGCGATTTTTACGTCGCGCTGGACACCAACCGTCCTGACTGGCATTTGCACGATCAGAGCTTCAGGTGGACCGGTGCGTGGTCTGATAGTGCGCGGCAGGCCGACGCCGTTTTGCTCAATCAGTGGCTTGTCGACCAGGGTCTCGCGACCGCTGACTTTCTCGCTCACAGCCACGGTGGTACGGTTGCACACCTGGCGACCCATCATGGGACGCGTTTCAACCGGCTGGTATTGATGAGTTGGCCGGCGCGGGAACGGGATTTTCCGGACTTTGCCAACGTCAATAGGATAGTGGATATCCGCGTGCGCATGGACCTTGTCATCCTCGTCGATGGCGGCGGCCAGCGTTTCAGTACGAACCAGTTCAATATCCAGGAACACCGTCATGGATGGTTCAATCACAGCGCAACGCACTACCCGGACTACTGGGACGATCATGATCTGTGGACGAAGATTACCGTCTGAAGACGGATCGTGAACCCGAAACCCGGTTCGTTCAAAGTAATCGTTGCCGGCATGCTCTGGCGGACATTCGGTTCGAAAAGTGCGGGAGCGATACTGCTGGACGCGATGTCCGCGAGCAACGAACAGCAACGTATGCTGGCGGGAATGATGCTTGTCAAAGCCGGAGATCGTTCGGTGGTACTGATACGGGAAGCCGTCGAGTCCGGCCGCGCCGGCTCGCAGGTTGTCCGCCTCCTGGCGGATCTGGGCGGACCGGGAGCCCGCGCCGTTCTTGAAACGCTTGCGGCCGGAAAGCCGGGTGAACTGAAAGACGCCGCCGAGCAGTCTCTCGATCTACTCGAGCGCATCGACGACCTGTGAAGCCGAATTCCGTAACAAGCTCGCCGGATGGCGAGGCTTGGATCTCGTTGTCGGCAGTGGCCACAGCTACACGCAAGCCGCCGGCGTGGTGTTCGGTTACGCCAATGCCGTAAACCAATTCGCCTCCACCACCACCGGCGGACTGTTCACCGTCGCGTCCGGCGTCGAACTCGGCAACCGCGCCATCGGAACTTATGCGAGTGTCGTCGGTGGTGACGCCAACCGGGCGACGGGGAGTCTGGCGAGCACCAGCGGCGGCAACTTGAACGAAACCATCGGCGACGACGATCTCGCCGGCTCGTTTGCCAGCATCAGCGGCGGCTACGAGAACAAGACCCTTGAGGCTTACGCCAGCATACCTGGCGGCGCCGGAAACCAGGCGAATGGAGGAAGTTCGACCGTCGGCGGTGGTCAGAACCGCGCGGTCCATGGTCCGCTCGACTGGCGGGCCGACAGCTTGTTTGAGGATTTTTGACGAACCGCGGGCCGCGGTCCGGATTGCCGGGCCTGCTACCAATCAAATCCGCTACTTAACCCGATGAATGCGCCTCTCGCAGATAGCGCATATGGTAAACGTAGTTTAGATTCTGGGTGCCCGTTCCCTGGTCATTACGCCGGGTATACGTCAACGCATCCTTCAGGTTCAACTCGCCTGACTGGTACCGAATGATCGCCCGCCTGAGGGTCTTGAGTATGACGTCGTCCGTCTCATACTTGAGAAATTCGCGAGCAAAGTCCTGGTTCTCGAGTTGGTAGTAGTACTTGCCGTGCTCGATATGGTACATGCAGCTCAAGTTGAAATACAGGGGATATTTCGTCAATCGTTGAATCTCGGGCACCAGTTCGCACACGCCTTTCTTGTTGCAAAGATGGATATCTTCAAAGTACATGGAATGTCCCTCCAGGAACCAGTTGTACTTTCGCGCGAACGACTTCTTCATGAAGTAGAGATCCTCGCATTTGGCCAACCGCGAGTACCCGCGCCGATTCGGCCTCAGTTGGCCGTGCGAACGATAGTCGAGATGTCTGTCCAGTTTCAGATTGAATAGTCGTCTCTTTTGTCGCGCGGTATCCCGGTTCGGCTTGAAGGCCCAGTGGGGAGAGCCCGCGATGCCGGTTACCTTGAGGAAACGCCTGAGATCGCGCGCTGATTCGCATTCGAGCGCGCCCGCGACATCCTTGTAAAAATGCTTCGTACGGCAAAGATTTCCAAACAGAATGTCCAGGTCGTGTTTGCCCAGGACCTCGATGGCGTTCTTGACGTAGTCCGGATCGGGGAATTCTTCCATGTGCAGGCACATCAGGTAGTCCTGGACCAGGTCTTCCTTGAGAAGGTAGCTATGGAATCCGTACAGATCCCAAACAGGATAGCCGCCGAACAGAAATTCCTGATCGATGCTGTGAAAACGGTAGCTGAACCGGGGGGCTACGGTAAGCGAAGCGAATATTTGGTCCTCCTCGAGCGCGGTCTGGTTGTAAAAGATCACGTCGAAAGCATTGCTGGTTTGCAGGTTCATTGCGTGAATCAGGATGTTCAGGTGATGGATGCCTTTGACGGGGTCAATGACAACGATGAAGGAGATCTTCATTCAAGCGTCCTTGGTGCCTCACGGGAATACGCGTATATTAGTTGTCCATGCAAGCGAATGCACCAGACCCAGCGGTATCTGGACGACGGCGAGCGGCGCGTGAGCCCGGCTCGCGGTCTTGGTCATTGCGCGACAGGTTTGACGCCTCGAGAATGAACGGGTTGTCGGCTTGACGTATGAAGTCGCGCCGTTCGCGCCCGGCCAACGGGAAAGCGTTTTGGAAATGCTTTGGGGTCATTGGAGCCAGGAACCCGAAGTCAACGCGTCTTATTTCGACTGGAAGTATCGACAGAATCCGATCCTGGATTGCCGCCCGCATTGCTTCGTGGTGAGACACCAAGATCGAATCGTCGGATTCAAGGGGTACCACGCCATCGGCTGGCGTTTCGGGAGCAGCACGGACACGACAACCGCGATGGTCGCCGGAGATACCATGATCTTGCCGGGGCACCGGGGCCGGGGGTTGACGGAACGCCTCTATCGGTACTCTCTGGATCAGCTCGGGCATTCGGGCTTTCCCGTTGCGCTGAGCTTGAGTGCGGGGCCCGCGACCTACCTGCGAGGCTTGCGTTCGGGCATGCGCGCCATCTCGCCTTATCTGCCACTACAACGCATCAGAACGCGGCGGCCGCGGTGGCGTCTGCGGTACACCCGCGGACTGGAGATCGCGCTCGAGCCGCGACCGGTGGAAATGGCCGAACTGGTGTCGGAATGCGAACCCAGAAACAGGGTGCGCTTATGCAGGGACAAGACGTTTTTCGAGTGGCGGTATCGAAGTCCGCTGTCGCGCTACCATTTTCTTTACCTCGGCGGCGACCGGCTGGACGCGTACCTGGTGCTTCAGAAGAGAATCCTCAAACGGCAACGCGGCATGCGAATGGTCG
>JAUIEZ010000231.1 GCA_030429665.1 Gammaproteobacteria bacterium
ACGGCTCCGTCCTCATCATTGCCAGAATTGTTACCGTTCTTGGTGGATACCGAGCTTAGAACAGGAACGTAAATTTGATTACCCTGGTGATCTTGTACTGGTTCTCCCGCATCATTCAACCAAGGGCGCAATGTGAACTTCAAGGTTATATCGTTAGTTGGCATGACAATCTCGCTCCCAGTTTATTATGTAATTACTGCTGCATAAATATATTTTAATAAATAATATGTTTAGCAACGCGAGACAATTTACTCCAGTGAAGCGGAGATCGCAATTTTTCGATTTAGTTCGCTTTCAAATGAACGGGTTCTTGCCGGGTGTATGCACGCCGAAGGTTTGCGGCATAGACAGATAACTCCATTCAGTTCAGGGAATAGCGGCCATAAATGGCAAAACAGGACGAGACCTTTCTTAGACTCGATTCGCCGGCGCGATGTTCTGGTTAACGTGAAAGATATTGTCCGGATCATAGCTCGCTTTCACGACGGATAGTCGTTCATAGTTGACTCCGTAATTAGCCGCCGCGCGATAGTCATCGTCACTGGACATGAAGTTCACATAGCCGCCATCGCTTCCCGAGTGTGGATGAATGGCATCGTAGTAGTCTTTCACCCACTGGATATTGGCCTTGTTGTCGGCGGGATCGGACCATATTCCCGCCACCACCGGTGCGAAGTTCTTATCCCTGTGTCCAAAGGCGGTTTCGTCGGCACCGACCCGCTGAGCGGCACCGTTGATCGGATGAAGATGCATGCTCGAACTGATGTGCGGCGTCATTTCTCCGTACCGGACATGCGCTTCGATTGCCGCATCGGTCAACTCGGAAACGAAATCTGCTTTCCAGTAGTGCTGCATCCCCTCGGGAACCATGCCGTCGAAAGCACTCTGGAGCGCGGGAAAAGGCATGACGTCGACCATCTCCGCTTTTACCTCCGCGAAGTCCCTTAGCGGCCGGAACACTCGTTCGATTTCATCGTGAGAACCGTTCCAGCACGTGACCAGTACGCAGAACAGGTCCCCGACCCGATCGCCCGGAATGAACGGCAATTCGGGCGCAATCTGCCAACCGAAGAAACATCCCAGCGGTTCGGGTGCGTTCGCAATGTAGTCGCGGTAACCCTGAAGAACGGCCGCGGCATCGTCGAACTCGTAAAACAATGGACCGCCCACGACGTCGCCGACGTCGTGAAGTTGGAACTCGAAGCGGGTGACCACGCCGAAGTTGCCACCGCCGCCGCGCAAAGCCCAGAACAGGTCCTCGTGCTGATAGTCGCTCGCGGTAACCTGCCGACCATCGGCGAGGACCACGTCTGCCGATAACAGGTTGTCGATAGTGAATCCGCAGCTACGCGTGAGATATCCGAGGCCTCCGCCCAGGGTCAATCCACCGACGCCGGTAGTCGAGATGATCCCCCCGGGCGCCGCCAATCCGAACGGATATGTCGCGTGATCGACATCACCCAATGTCGCACCACCACCGACGTGAGCAACCTTCTTTATCGGATCCACCTGCACGTTGTTCATTCTCGACAGGTCGATGACCAGCCCATCATCCACCGTGCCAAAGCCAGGAACACTGTGGCCCCCGCCGCGAATGGCCAGTTCAAGGCCGCTTTCGCGGGCGGCTGCTACCACCGCCATCACGTCGGCCGAGTCGGTGCATTGCACGATGGCTCTCGGCTTACGATCGTGCATGGCGTTGTAGACGCGGCGAGCGTTATCGTAGTCAGGATCTGCGGCCGTAATAACCCGACCCCGAATCTTCTCGGCCAGTTTTTCGATTACGTTGTTCATCGTGCGAACCTCCAAGGGCTATAACCGACGAGTCGTCTACGATGCGCCACAGGGCGTTCCCGAAGCGTTCCCTATCGTGAGAATTCGCGAAGAAAGACACTGGCGGCCTGAAACGGTGGCAGGTTGTGGCCTGAGGGAATAGTTTTGAGGAGGTCACCGAGCCGACGGCGCTCGATCTCGCTGGGAAATCGACTGGCAAGCGAGTAGAGAGCCCGAAGCTCCAGCCAATTAGCTCCTTGATCGCCAGCGACTACGACAGCGCGGCGCAGGGACGCGTCCGCGGAATCCGTCTCTCCGCACAGGTACGCGAGTTCACCATCGACGCGCCACAGTTCGGCCTCAAGATAGCGCTGATCGTGGCGTTCCGTCCACGCAAGCGCCTCCCGCGCAGCGGCGCGACCCTCGCGCAGTTCACGCGTCCTGCCGCGCGCCCGGGCGAGAAGCAAAAGCGTGTAGGTCAGGTGAAGTGATTCACCTTCGCCGCGGGAGTGCGCCACCGAGCGCATAATCCTGTCGATTCCCGTGGTCGATCCTTCAAGCATCTCCAACCAACCCCACAGAGCCTCGAGCACGACCACGAGGTAGGGCTCCGAAAGGCGATCCCATAGTTTTCCCGCCTTTTCCCGAAGCTCTGTGAGTCGCGGGTAATCCTCGGCTTCGGCCGCCAAGATAGACGCGTAGGTGATGACATATGCCGTCGTCATCAGGTGATCGAGTTCTCCGGCGATATCCAGGGCGGATCGTGCGCATTCGTCGGCCCGGCCGGGATCTCCCTGCCACAGCTCGACAAGGCCCGACCGCACGACGCAAACTGCTTTTGGGTCCTGGGCGTACAGGGCCAAATGCTCGGGACGATGCGCTATGTCATAAGAATCGATGGCGCTGCTTAGGAAGCGGCGAGCCCCGACGAGGTCACCGCGCCAGAACGCACTGACGCCGAGAAGGTAGCGGCCTTCCGTACCGGCAATCGAGTCGTGTCGCTCCTTCTTTACCAGAGCCCAGCCAAGTTTACTGGAATCCTCGAAGCAGCATCCTTGTAGTCGGGCGAGACCGAGACCGCGGTATATCGGTGGGTCAACGCGACGTCCAAGCTTTCGGCAAATCGCCAATGCGCGCTCATACAGTTGGCGCGACTCCTTCGAACCGTATCCCGTGACCGCGACGAGGGGCGATCCAAAGGCGATTCGGATGTCGAGTTCGAGGGTATCGCGGAGGGAAGACGCAGGCATTTCGGCAAGCAGTGACAATGCCCGCCTGAATTTCGCCACAGCGTCCTCGAACGCCGATACTTCCGTTGCACGGATGCCTGCCGCCCTATAGGCGTTGATGGCGGGCTCAACCATGCCGGCATAGTCGTAGTGCGCCGCAATCTGCGCGGCCACCACCCCGATATCGTTCTGGAACCTGGCTTCGATCGCCTCGGCGGCGGCACGATGAAGTCGGCGCCTGCGTACAGGGCTGACCAGTTCGAGCGCAACCGCCCGAAGCTTGTCGTGGCTGAAATCGTAGGTCGCGCCCTCGTCGCGTATGATCCGCCGCCGCCAGAGTTCATCCACACGTTCGACAACTTCCGGTTCAGGCGACCCTGTGACCGCGGCCAACATCTCGACTGAGAATCGGCGTCCCATAACTGCCGCAGCCTCCACCAACCGACGCGTGCCTTCGGATAATTGCCTCAGTCGTGCGAGCAGTACCGATCGCATTGTCGGCGTCATCAACGTCGCGGATCGATCGGCGGAGATACCCGCACGAAGCGCCTCGATGACGAATAGCGGATTACCTTCGGACTCGGCCCACAGGCGCGCCGCCAGTTCCGGATCCAACCTGTCCTCGTTGCGTATGCGGGCCGCGAGCCTAGCCGTGGCGACTTCGTCGAGCGGGTCGAGAGCCACCGTGGTCGCCGCCCGATCATGATTCAGGGCGTCCACGAGCCGGACCAGCGGATGGTCGTACGGCACCTCCTCCGGACGGACGGTGCCGATGATGAGAATTGGTGCCGCTGCGCTAGATCGAATGACGAATCCAATCAGTTCGATCGTTTCCGCGTCGCACCATTGGAGGTCGTCGACGATCAGCAACCGAGGGTCGCCGGCACCGACTATG
>JAUIEZ010000066.1 GCA_030429665.1 Gammaproteobacteria bacterium
GCCGCTATCGATGCTCGGCGTTCCGTTGGCCGCCCTGTACGTCTTCGGCGTATGGCTGGCGCTGGTCGTCGGCGCCATGGCGCTTGGGCGAACCTTGCCGCGTGCCCACTGAAGCGCACCGGCGCCGGTCGATGCCGTGCTGAGCACCAACTTCGTCCTGGTCACTGCGCTGCTCTACGTGGTGCTGTTGTTCGTGCTGGCGTTTTTCAGCGATCGCCGGGCAAGGCGCGGACGAGACCGGCTACTGCGTTCGCCGCTCGTGTACACCCTGTCGATTTCCGTCTACTGCACGTCGTGGACATTCTACGGCGCGGTCGGATCGGCGGCGCGCAACGGCCTGGAGTTCGCGACGATCTACCTCGGCCCGACGCTGGTGTTCGTGGGATGGTGGTTCCTGCTGCGCAAGCTCGTTCGTATCGGCCACGAGCACCGCATCACCTCGATCGCCGACCTGATTTCCTCGCGATTCGGGAAAAGCACCACGCTGGCGGTGCTGGTGACAAGCATCGCGGTCATGGGAACCACGCCCTATATCGCGCTGCAGCTCAAGGCGGTGACGACCAGCTTCCAGGTGGTCAGCAACGTGACGCACACCGCGCTGCTCGGCTACCCGATCGAGGCCGGCGATACCACGATCGGATTCTGGGTCGCGGCCGCCATGGCGGTATTCACCATCGCCTTCGGCACGCGCAACCTCGACGCCAACGAACACAACCCGGGCGTGGTGGCGGCGATCGCCTTCGAGGCGCTGGTCAAGCTGTTCGCCCTGCTCGCGGTGGGCTCGTTCGTGGTGTTCGGGATGGTCGGGGGCGTTCGCGAGGTCTTCTCTCAGCCCGCCATTACCGACATGCTGGCGACGGACACCTCGTTCGGAGAACGCTGGGTCACGCTGACCCTGCTGTCCGCCATCGCCATCGTGTGCCTGCCGCGCCAGTTCCAGGTCACCGTGGTCGAGAACTCCGACGAGAACCACCTGCGCACCGCGTCGTGGGCGTTCCCGTTGTACCTGCTCCTGACCAGCCTGTTTATCCTGCCGATCGCCGTGACCGGACTGTCGCTGCT
The DNA here is from genome assembly GCA_030429665.1 of Gammaproteobacteria bacterium. Classification (GTDB taxonomy): domain Bacteria; phylum Pseudomonadota; class Gammaproteobacteria; order Arenicellales; family CAJQKF01; genus BQJD01. Next base: position 1,063 of record JAUIEZ010000066.1, read on the forward strand.
GCCTACCGGCTCCAACCCCGACATGTTCCTGCTTACGCTGCCGATGCTGGCCGGCGAGGAGGCGTTGGCCCTGTTCGTATTCATCGGTGGATTCTCGTCAGCGACGTCGATGGTCATCGTCGCAAGCATCGCGCTTTCGATCATGGTGTCGAATCACATCGTGGTGCCAACGGCGCTACGCCTGCCGTTCTTCTCCCTGGACGCCAGCGGTGACATCAAGCAGTTGCTGCTGGTGTCGCGTCGAATATCCATCGCCTGCATCCTGTTTCTCGGTTATCTCTATTTCAGTGTCAGCGCGAGATCCGACGCGCTCGCCGCGATCGGCCTGATCGCGTTCGCGGGCGTCGCACAGTTTTCTCCCGCCCTGATCGGCGGATTGTTCTGGCGCAATGCCACGGCGACGGGCGCCATCGCCGGGCTCGTCACCGGATTCGCGCTGTGGGTGTACACGCTGTTCCTGCCGAGTCTTTTCACCGGCGGGGCGCTGGCCGGCTTCGTCGAGGACGGGCCGTTCGGGATTTACCTGTTGCGGCCCCACGCGCTGTTCGGACTCGAGGACATCGACCCGCTGGTGCATTCCCTGTTCTGGAGCCTCGGACTCAACGCGTTCGTGTTCGTGGTGGTGTCGAACTGGACATCGCAAAAACCCATCGAAAAACTGCAATGTGCGCTGTTCGTGGACGTGTTCCGCAACGTGGCGGGCACCGAGTCGCGCGTATTGCAGCGACGCGCGGCGATCAAGGACCTGTACGTTCTCGCCCAGCGTATTCTCGGACCCACGGAGACCCACCGGCTGTTCGAGGAGCTGACTCACGGGCGCGTCAACCTGGAAACGCTACCCGCGCCCGACGCGCGGTTCATCGCCCAGATCGAGCGGCGCCTTGCCGGCAACATCGGCGCGGCCACGGCGCGGGCCCTCGTATCGCAGATCGCCACCGGCGAGACCATCAGCCTCGACGAGATCATCAAGCTGGTCGACGAAACGCAGCAGGTCGTCGAGTACAGCCACCAGCTCGAGGAGAAATCGAAGCAGCTGCAATCCATCGCCGAAGAACTCCGTCTGGCGAACGACCGCCTGCAGCAGCTCGACGCACTCAAGGACGAGTTCCTGAGCCAGGTAAGCCACGAGGTCCGCACGCCGATGACATCGATCCGCTCGTTTGCGGAGATCCTGTTGGATACCAAGGATCTCGGCCCCGAGCAGACGCGTCGCTTCGTCGGCATCATCCACGACGAGAGCCTCAGGTTGACCCGCCTGCTCGACGAGATTCTCGAAATGAGCCGGCTGGAGAAAGGAGAGCTGGAATTCGACAGTGTGCCGCTGGATCCCGAGGTCATGGTCGACCGCGCGGTGGACACCTGCCAGGGCATGGCTCGCAAGGAGGGCGTAACCCTTGCACGGGGGACTCGCGCCGGCGGCGTGCGCGTCAGCGGCGACGACGATCGCCTGCAACAGGTACTGATCAACCTGCTGACCAACGCCGTCAAGTACAACACCAGCGAATCGCCGCGTGTCGAGGTCCACAGCCGCGTGTCCGGTGATTGCTACGAGGTCGACGTGCGAGACAACGGGCCGGGCATCACCGACCGCGACCGGATATTCGACAAGTTCACCCGCGGGCGCGATCAGCCCGAACGGGGCCGTTCGGGCGCCGGGCTGGGCCTGGCCATCAGCCGCCAGATCGTGCTGCGCATGGGCGGCGAACTCTTCCTGGTCGAAGACGGCATCAAGGGCGCCTGCTTTCGCGTCCGACTGCCGCTCGATACATCGTCGGTCTCGGCAGCGCTGTCGCCGCCCGCGAATTCCCCATGAATTCCCCAGGTTCTCCGCAAGCATTCGGCCAACCGGCCCACTAGCATCCGCTCCCGCCGTTCGGGTTCCGTCGTCACGGGATCCACGAGCGATATCGAGTACGCCGCGCGCCTACGCTCGGCCGCGGATAACTACCTTCAAACGGGAGCAAGACATGATCCAGACTGCAGAGAAAATTCAATTCGGCAACGAAGACTACACGGCCGTCAAGTCGCGCCAGCAAGGCGCCTGGGCTTCGGGCGATTACGGCAAGGTCGGCGTGACCCTGCAGGTCACGGGCGAAATGCTGTGTGAGGCAATGGACTTGCGCGCCGGGCAGAGCGTCCTCGACGTGGCCGCGGGAAACGGAAACGCCACGCTGGCCGCGGCGCGACGCTTCTGCAAGGTAAGTTCGACCGACTACGTGCCCGCCCTGCTCGAACAATCCGCGCGACACGCGGCGGCCGAAGGTTTCGACATCGACTTCCGCGCCGCCGACGCCGAGGACCTGCCCTTCGCCGACGCCAGCTTCGACAACGTGGTTTCGACGTTCGGCGTGATGTTCACGCCGGATCAACGGCGCGCGGCGGCGGAACTGGTCCGGGTGTGCAAGCCGGGCGGGAAGATCGGCCTCGCCAACTGGACGCCCGAGGGCTTCATCGGGCAGTTGTTCAAGACCATCGGCCGCTATGTCGCGCCGCCGCCGGGCGTCAACTCGCCGGCCGCCTGGGGCACGGAGGACTTTTTGCGCGAGGCGTTCGCGGCGTCCACTTCCCGCGTCGACATCGCGCAGCGGTCGTTCGTTTTCCGCTATCGCTCGCCGGTGCATTGGCTGGAGGTGTTCGGCACCTTCTACGGACCGGTCCTGAAGGTGATGGAGAACATCGATCCGGCACGATTGAAGGACTTCCGCGCCGAGGTGCTCGAATTGATCGGACGATTCAATCACGCCGAGGACGGTACGATGGTGGTGCCGTCGAGCTACCTGGAAGTGGTTGTCACCCGATGACCGGACGACGGGCCGGCGCGCGGCGCCGGCCCGTCCCCGCTATCCGCAAGTCACCAGGTGGCGGGTGAACTCGTCGCCGCGCATCACACGGGTCGTTTCACCGACCGGCGCCTGCACGTCGAAGGTCTCGTATTCCAGCACCAGCCGGTGCGAAAAGCGCTCGAAGTACTTGTCGAACAGGTCGCCGCCGTAGACGCCGACCGCGTAGAGGTGGCCATCGTCACGGTGTTCGAGTTGTATGGCGGCGAGAGGCTGCGGTGCCGGCCCGCCGAGGACGCGGGCACCGTGGGCCGGATCGTACACACTTTGCTCCGAGCAGCACTGAATGACGTCGGCACGCCGGGACACCTTGCGCTCGCTGTTCATGTAGCCGACTGCACGCGGCCGATAGCCGATGAAACTCGCGCTCCTGGTCGGATGCGACAGTCGGTGCGCGCAGATGGCGGAGAATGCCACCACCGAACGGCGCGGCCCCACGCCGCCGCCCCAGCGATAGACTCGACCATCCTTCGTGGAGAGTTCCTCGCCGCCGGGGAGTTCGGTATCGAGATCGATCAGGAAACAAGGCGTACTGATGAACGGGTACTGGAAAATATACTCGGTGCGAACGGCAAGCGAGCCGATGTTCAGCGGCCGGTCGCGTTGATCGACCAGCATGACGGGCGCGAACGGCGTCAACTCGCCCGTCGAGCGCGCGCTGCGCGTGGCCGCCAGCATGCCGAGCAGTGCGCTGCAGCCTCCGAGAAACCGGCGCCGGCCAGGTTTGTCGCTCATGTCACTTACCTCCGCTTTTCTACATTATCGCTTCAACGTGCCATCTGGCCTGTCACTCACAGCCCGAGGCTTTGCGCATCGGCCTCGATGCTGCGAAGCTGCTCGGCAATCGTCTCGTCATCGGTGATCATGTCGGGTTGCGACAACAGCCACAACGTGAAGCGCGAGCCCTGACCCGGCGCGGAGTCGGCCTTGATGTTGCCGCCGTATCGTCGTATCAGCCCGTAGCTCACCGACAGTCCCAGGCCGGTGCCGCCGCCCTGCCCCTTCGTGCTGTAAAACGGGTTGAACACCCGGTTGAGACTGTCGGCGTCCATGCCCACGCCGTTGTCCTCCACGGAAACGACCACGCCGCGACCGTCCCAGTCGCGCGACTTGATCCGCACGATACCATCGGCATCGGGCAGTGCCTGGATGGCGTTGACCAACAGGTTGACCAGCACCTGTTGGAGTTCGTGGCTGCTGATCCGCACCGATGCCGTCGCCTCGAGCGACAGTTCGATATCGAAATCCTTTTCCTTCTTGAAGTGACGCACCAGTTTCAGCGTCGCCATCACCAGTTCGTTGACGTCGACTTCGGTGAGATAGCCGGCGTACTCGTCCGGGCGCGCATACTGCAGCAGGTTGTTGATGATGTCCTGAATGCGGTAGATCTGATCGATTACCAGACGGATCTCGTCGTGAACCGGCTCGGCGGCGTCGCCGAGTTGCTGTTCGATCACCTCGAGGTTGCCGAGCATCACCTGCGTGGGATTGTTGATTTCGTGGGCGACGCCGGCAGTCAGTTCGCCGAGGGCCGCCAGTTTCTCAGCCACCACGAGCTGCGCCCGCGTGTCGCGCAGCGCCCCGATGGTGCGGCGAAGGTCGAGGTTCTTCTTCTCGAGCTCGGCAGTGCGCTCGGCGACCTTGTCCTCCAGCTGGTCGGCCCAGGACTGTATCTCGCGGTTTCGCTCCTGCAACAGGTCGAGCATGACGTCGAACTCTCGCGCCAACTCTCCAAGCTCGTCGCGCGAGCGCAGGCGTCCGACCCGACGCGCCTCGCCGGTGCGAGTGGCGCGCACAACGCGCGACATGGCCTCGATGGGCTGGAAAATGGTCTTGGCGCCGCGCACGGCCACGAGCGAGGAAATCAACATCAACGCCACGAACATCATGACGAGAATCGCCAGGGCGCGCCACAACGCATCGCGAAACGGCGTTTCCAGGAAGCCGGCGTAGAGCATGCCCACCCGGTTCCCCGAGACGTCGACGATCGGTTCGTAGGAGGAAATGTACCAGTCGTTGACGACGAAGGCCCGGTCGATCCAGGTTTGCCCCTCGTCGAGCACGCGGGTGCGCACCTCGTCCGACACGCGCGTACCTAGCGCACGCTCGCCCGGCCGCACCGGCACGTTGGTCGAGATGCGCACGTCGTCGAGAAACACGGTGACCGTTCCGATGCTGCCTTTCGGCAGGCTGCCCGGGCCGTAGACCAGGTCGCGAATGGCATCGACGAATTCGAAGTTGTTGTTGAGCAGCACGCCGCCGTCCAGCACGCCGTCGACGCGACCATCGGCGTCGACCACCGGATAGACCACGCGGATCATCATGCCGCGATCCTCGACCTTGCGATCGGTCGGCCGCGCCCTGGGCGTGGCGATGAGCGGCAGCGCCACGCCGTCGGCGAGCGGCCGCGAAATCTCGGCCAACTCGGCGGCGGAGAATATCTCGATGCCGGCGCGCGGGCGGCCCGCGGCAGCGACGGCAAACAACGGCGAGTCGTGCGGCCGCACGCCGTCGTCGTCGAACCGCGACTCGCCCCGCGGCGTGCGCAACACCAGGTAGGAAAAACCACGATCGTCGACGACCTCGTCGAGCAGTCCTTGCACGGCATCGGCGTCGTCGTCGCGGAGCGCGGTGCGAAACGCATAGGACTCGGCCAGGGAACGAAGGTAGCCCAGAAAGTCGCGCTGCTTGCGCTCGAACACGTCGTGGGAGACGGACAGGTCGGTGTTGACCTTGATGAAAAGCTGGTCGTAGGTGAAGTCGCGCCCCCAGTAGATCGCCAGGCCCAGTGCGACCGGCATGACCAGCAGAATGGGGAAGAGCACCAGCACCAACAGCTTGTAGCGCACACTGCCGCTTACCATCCGTGACAGGCGCGTTACGAAGCTCATCGCGAACCTACCCGGTAAGGCCGGGTTCCGTCGATCGGCGGCTGCCTCTCGTCACTCGCGCCACGCGGCGACCTTGCGCTCCAGCGTCTTGCGCGAAACGCCGAGAACGCGGGCAGCGGCCGACTTGTTGCCGTTCTCCCGCTCCAGCACCCGGAGCACGTGGGACTTGACCACGTCGTCGAGCCGTTCCCCATCCGCCCGATCGCGCGGCCCCGTCGCCTCTTTCTCGGCACCGGTCAGGGCCAGGCAATGCCCCGTGGACTTTCCCAGCAGGAGGCAGCGCTCGATAAGGTTTTTCAGTTCTCGCACGTTGCCCGGCCAGTCGTAACGCTCCAGCTCGCGCAGCTCGGCCGACTCGATCTCGGGCATCGGCAGGCCCATGTCCGCCGCCAGGGCCGCGGCGAAATGCTCGACGAGGATCGGCAGGTCCTCGAGGCGTTCGCGCAGCGGCGGCATCACGACGCTGACGACGTTGAGTCGGTAGAACAGGTCCTCGCGGAACTCGCCCCGTTCGACCAGCTCGCGAAGGTCGCGATTGGTGGCGGCAATGACGCGCACGTCGACCGGCGTCTCGCGATTGGAGCCGACTTGCCGGATGGTCTTGTCCTCGAGCACGCGCAACAAGTGCACCTGCATGGATAACGGCATCTCGCCGATCTCGTCGAGAAACACCGTGCCGCCCGAGGCGTAGTTGAACAGCCCCTCCCGGCTCTGGTTGGCGCCGGTGAACGCGCCCTTGCGGTGGCCGAACAACTCGCTTTCCATGAGCTCCTCGGTGATGGCGCCGCAGTTGATTGGCACGAAACTGCCGCCGCGACCGCTCCACCGATGCAATGCCCGGGCCGCCAGTTCCTTGCCGGTACCCGACTCGCCTTCGATCAACACCGTGCTGGGCGTGGGAGCGATACGCTTTAGCAGCTCGAGCAGCGACACGATGGCCGTAGACTCGCCGACGATGCCGCTGTCGAAGAGCTTGTCCACCTCCCGGCGCAGCACGAAATTCTCCCGCTGGATCTGCTGGCGCTCCATGCATCGTTCGATGGAGGCGAGGATCTGGTCCATGCGGAACGGCTTCATGATGAAGTCCGCGGCGCCTGCCCGCAATGCCGCGACCGCGGTCTCCAGGTCGGCGTGGGCCGTGATGAAGATGACCGCCGTGGTGCTGCCGTGCTCGCGCATCTCCGTGACCCACTCCACGCCCGAGCGGCCGGGCAGGCGGATATCGGCGATGATCAGGTCGAAGTGGCACCGCAACCTGATCGACTCGGCTTTCTCCACGTCTTCGGCGAACTCCACCAGGCCGAACCTGTCGGCGAGTCCCTTGAGCAGGAAATTGCGAATGCCGAACTCGTCATCGACGATAAGCACCGATTTTTGCGGGTAGCGACGCACGATAACGCCGTCGCGCTTGCCGCCGGGTGCCGCGTTGCGGGTCATCGGTGAGGGCTGACTTGCCAAACTTGCGGGAACTTGTTGATCCAGGGGTGAGCAAGAATAATGCAAGTGAGGGGGCGGGGAAAGAATCGTGCCGCGGCCCGGCGACCCGACTCCGGTTCGACTCCCGCGCCGATCCGCCGAATTCGGGGCCGTCGTCGCTGTCAGTCCTCGATGGTTATCGAGCCGTCGATCGTCACGTCCAGGCCGATATCGGGAATCGTCAGGCGCATCGTCGCGTTCAGCGCCTGCCCGGCCGCCAACTCCCCGCCGTCGTGGGCTCGCTTGACCGCTTCCTCGATCTCGCGTTGGGACTGTATACCGACCTTCTTGAGAAACTTGCGGATCTGCATGTTGAGATGATCTTCGTTCACGGGCAGTGACCTCGATGAAAATGGACGATGAATGAATAGCGGACGGGCGCGGCGTACCAGGCCCGGTTAATTGAGTCCGTCGGCCTCGACCCGGTCGAGCACCAATCGGTCATGGCAGCTGAACACCTGGAAGTGGCGGCTCTTCGCGCGCGCCACGAGCATGACGCCCAGGTCCTCTGCCAGTTCCACCGCCATGCGCGTCACGCCGTTGCGCGACACCAGTACCGGGATCGACATCATCGCGGCCTTCATCACGATCTCGGAGGTCAGCCGGCCAGTGGTGTAGACGATCGCGCCGGCGCCGTCGATGTCGTCGAACCACATGCGACCGGCGATGGTATCCATCGCATTGTGGCGTCCGACGTCCTCGACGAAACACAGCACCGCGCCATCGCGAACCATGGCGCAGCCGTGCACCGACCCGGCCTTCCGGTAAACGTTGTTACAACGCCTGACCCGGGACAGCGCGTCATAGATGGCGCTTTGCAGTACGGGTCGTTCGGGGAGCCGATACTCGTAGAGCTTGTCCAGCGTGCAGCTGTAGATCGTCCCCTGGCCGCAGCCGGTCGTGACGATGCGGTGGCGCGGCTCGACTGACAGGGCGTCGACGCCGCATCCGGCGACCGTGCGTACGCGGGCAATCTCCCCGTCCCAGTCGACGCTCACCGATTCGATGTCCTCGATCCGTTCGACCAGGCGCTGGTTGCGCAGGTATCCGAGCACCAGCGTCTCGGGTTCCGTGCCGAGCGTCATGAGGGTGACGATTTCCTGGTCGTCCACGACTACGGCAAGCGCCAGTTCGGTGGCCGCATGTACCATGCGCCGAACGCCGTCCTGGTCGACGACGTCCACCTCGCGGGCCGGCTCGAGCCCGCAGCGGCTCATCACCGGACGGTACCGGTCGCTGCCGACCGGCGCGCCCGCGCGTGCTGTCTGCTCGTGGATCATGACGGCGATAGGCGCCTCGCGTTGCAATTCAATGATGCGCAGTCCGGCGAACGGCGCATCGCACCGCCGCGCCGCTACGCGCTCGACCTCGCCTGTTCGCTGCCCGGATTCGCGACGGGTGCTTCACCCGTTCCGGCGGGATAGGGCTCCGCGGTCGAAGCCACCTCCTCGTACCACAGGTCGTGGTGCTCGTGCGCCCAGTTGGCGTCGCAATAACCGGTAGCCATGACCTCGAATGCCCCCTCCATGGCGACGGTCCCCATGTAAATATGTCCGAACGATGCGGCGAGAATCAAGACCGCCGCCACCGAGTGAACCACGTGGGCGAAGGTCATCATGGCGCGATCCTGGCCGAAAATCGGAAAATCGAGTAACAGCCCGGAAGCGACCACCACCGCCCCGCCCAGCATGGCCAGCCAGAACCAGCTCTTCTCACCGGCATTGTAACGGTGCGAGCTGGCGTGGGCTCCAAGCAGGCCGCCGCCCTTGAGCACCCACATGATGTCCTCTTTAAGGCGCGGCCCGTTGCCGCGAACGAACAGGAAGAACTGCAGCAGCAGGGCGACGCCGAAAACCGGGCCGACGAAGTCGTGGATGCGCTTCGAGGCGATGGCGAGGTAGCTGAACGCCTCGTTTCCGAACAGCGGAATCAGCACGAAGCGTCCGAACAACAGCACGCAACCCGTCAGGCCCAGTATCACGAAGGTGATGGCCACGGTCCAGTGGACGGACCGCTGCACGACCGAGAACCGCTTGATGCGCTGGTCGGAGCGCCCCGCCTTGAGGCGGATCTTGCCTCGAACCAGGCGAAACAGCACGATCGCCACGAGCACCCCGCCGAGCAGGTAGCCGGCGAGCGGCACGAGCTGGGTGATGCGGAAGTTGCGCCATTGCTCTCCCTGGGTATTGATCAGCACGCCGGCATCGGGGCCCTCGACCTGCGTACTGCCGGCGATATCTCGCTGGGCGGCGGCGACCTCCTGCCACAGGTCGCGGGCCAGCATCTGTGGCGGGATCTTGCGCACGCCGGGATCGTTCGTCTCGGCGCTTTCCCTGTCGCGCACGTTTCGCCACAGTTCCGTGGCGGGATTGGGGACGGCAATGGGATCGTTCGCGGAGGGTGCGTCCTGCTGGGCATCGACGACTGCCGGCACCGAAACGACCAGGCAAAACAAAAGGGACAGCAGGGCTGGCCCGGCGCAACGCCGAACCTGTTCTATGCGTCGCAAGGCACCATCCTCCTGGAAGAAAAACCATGCCGGCCGCACCGCGCGTTGGCGGTGCGGCCGATCCTCTCTTTATACCACGATCTCGCGGTTTACGCGGCGTGGGTCAGTCCGACGTACTTGCCTTGCCCGACAGCCCCGCGGAATCCCGCAGGCTCTGGTTCTGGTACTGCACGCCCCAGTCGAGCACGCTGGCGCCGCGATTGACCACGCGCTTGCGGTAGATGTCCGCCACCACGTCGGCGTCGCCTGCCAGCAACGCCTTGGTCGCGCACATCTCGGCGCAGGCGGGCAGTTTGCCTTCCGCCAGGCGGTTCGCACCGTACTTGCGATGCTCGTCGGCACTGCCGGTCTCCTCCGGACCGCCGGCGCAGAACGTGCACTTGTCCATCTTGCCGCGGGTCGAGAACGCACCCGACTCGGGGAACTGCGGCGCACCGAACGGACAGGCGTAGAAGCAATAGCCGCAACCGATGCAGATGTCCTTGTCGTGCAGGACCACGCCGTCGTCGGTGGTGTAGAAGCAGTCCACCGGACATACGGCCGCGCACGGCGCGTCGGAGCAGTGCATGCAAGCCACCGACATGGAACGCTCGCCCGGTTCGCCGTCCTTGATCGTGACCACGCGCCGGCGATTCACGCCCCACGGTACGTCGTTCTCGTTCTTGCATGCAGTGACGCAGCCGTTGCACTCGATGCAGCGCTCGACGTCGCAATAGAACTTCATTCGTGCCATTTCAATTCTCCTCCAGCATTACACTTTGCTGATGCGGCACAGAGACGCCTTGGTCTCCTGCATCTGGGTTACGGAATCATAGCCGTAGGTCAGGGCGGTGTTGGCGGCTTCGCCAAGCACGTAAGGGGCGGCACCCTCCGGGTACTTGTCCCTCAAGTCCTTGCCCTCGAAATGGCCTCCGAAATGGAACGGCATGAACGCGACACCCGACTTGACGCGACGGGTTACCAAGGCTTTCACCTTGACCTTCGCGCCCTCGGCGCCTTCCACCCACACGTCGTCGCCGTCCTTGATGCCCGCGTTGTTTGCATCCCGCGGGTGGATCTCGACGAACATGTCCTGCTGCAGCTCAGCAAGCCACGGATTGGAGCGCGTCTCCTCGCCGCCGCCCTCGTACTCCACCAACCGTCCCGAGGTGAGAATGATCGGGTAGTCCTTGGAGTAGTCGGTCTGCTGGATCGACGCATAGCGCGTTGGCAGGCGGTAGTGCGACTTTCGGTCGTCGTAGGTCGGATACTTCTCCACCAGGTCGCGCCGACTCGTGTACAGCGGCTCGCGATGGATCGGCACCGGATCCGGGAAGGTCCAGACCACGACGCGGGCCTTGGCGTTGCCGAACGGCGCGCAGCCGTGCTTGATGGCGACGCGCTGGATGCCGCCGGAGAGGTCGGTCTTCCAGTTCTTGCCCTCCGCCGCGGCCTTCTCCTCGTCGGTCAGGTCGTCCCACCAGCCGAGTTGCTTGAGCACGTCGGCGGTGAATTCCGGGTAACCGTCGGTCAACTCGGAACCCACGTTGTAGGAACCGTCGGCCAGCAGGCTCTCCCCGTTGCGTTCGACGCCGAACCGGGCGCGGAACGACAGTCCGCCCTCGGCAACCGGCCGGCTCTGGTCGTACAGGTTGGGCGAACCCGGATGTTTCATCTCGGGCGTGCCCCAGCACGGCCACGGCAAACCGTAGAAGTCGCCGTCGCACGGCCCGCCTTCGGCGCGCAGGTTGTCGAAGTCGAAGGTGCCCCAGTGCTCCTGGTGCAGCTTCAGTCGCTCCGGACTCTGGCCGGTATAGCCGATCGTCCACATGCCGCGATTGAGCTCGCGCAGGGTGTCTTCGATGCTGGGCTCGTCGTTCTCGACCGCGATGTGCTTGCAGAACTCTTCGGCAAAGCCGAGCTTCTTCGCCATCTTGTACATGATGGTCTGATCGGGAAGCGACTCGAACACCGGGTCGATGACCTTGCTGCGCCACTGCAGCGAGCGATTCGATGCCGTCACCGAGCCGTAGGTTTCGAACTGGGTTGCCGCCGGCAGCAGGTAGACACCGTCGGTGCGATCGTGCATGACTGCCGAGACGGTAGGATACGGATCGACGATGACCAGCAACTCGAGCTGCTCGAACGCCTTCTTCATCTCCTTGCCGCGGGTCTGGCTGTTGGGTGCATGTCCCCAGAAGACCATCGCCTTGACGTTATCCTTCTGCGCGATGTTGGCCTTGTCCTCGAGCACGCCGTCGATCCATCGGGACACCGGAATGCCGGCCGTGTTCATCGGCGAAAGGTCCGTGTCGCCCTTCTTCTCGTAGGAACCGTCGTCGAAGCGGGACTTCACCCATTCATAGTCAAGGTCCCAGACCTTCGACCAGTGCTTCCACGCGCCCTCGGACAGGCCGTAATAGCCCGGCAGTGTATGAGACAGCACGCCGAGATCGGTGGCGCCCTGCACGTTGTCGTGGCCGCGAAAGATGTTGGCTCCGCCGCCAGAGACGCCGATATTGCCGAGCGCAAGCTGGAAGGCACAGTAGGCGCGCGTGTTGTTGTTGCCGATCGTGTGCTGGGTGCCGCCCATACACCAGATGAAGGTGCCGGGACGGTTGTCGGCCATGGCCTTGGCCGCCGCGCGCACCTGGCCTTCCGGTACGCCGGTGACCCGCTCGACCTCATCGGGCGTCCACTTCGCCACCTCGGCGCGGACCTCGTCCATGCCGTAAACGCGCTGGCGGATGAACTGCTTGTCCTCCCAGCCGTTCTGGAAAATGTGCCACAACATGCCCCAGATAATCGGTACGTCGGTGCCGGGGCGAATCTGCAGGAAGTGGTTGGCATGCGCCGCGGTGCGCGTAAAACGCGGATCGATCACGATGAGCGGCGCGTTGTTCTCTTCCTTGGCCTTGAACAGGTGCTGCATCGCCACCGGGTGCGCCTCGGTCGGGTTCGACCCGATCAACAGCATCGCCTTGGAGTGGTGAATGTCGTTGTAGGAGTTGGTCATCGCGCCGTAGCCCCAGGTGTTCGCCACACCGGCCACCGTCGTGGAATGGCAGATGCGCGCCTGGTGATCCACGTTGTTGGTACCCCACAGGGACGCGAACTTGCGGAACAGGTAGGCCTGCTCGTTGTTGTGCTTGGCCGAGCCGAGCCAGTACACCGAATCCGGACCGGATTGTTCGCGTATGGCGAGAACCTTGTCGCCGATCTCTTCGATGGCCTGGTCCCAGGTCATGCGCTCCCACTTGCCATTCACGAGCTTGGTGGGATATTTCAGGCGCCGCTCGCCGTGTCCATGCTCGCGTACCGAGGCGCCCTTGGCGCAGTGCGCGCCGCGATTGAACGGATGGTCGAAAGCCGGTTCCTGGCCGGTCCACACGCCGTTTTGCACCTCGGCAATGATGCCGCAGCCCACCGAGCAATGCGTACACACCGTTCGCGTCGTGGTGGTGGCGGCGCCCGACGTGGTCGCGGCCTCGGCCTTCTTCATCATGGCCGGGCTGAACGCGGTGGCGAGCGCCGTACCGCCGGCCATCAAGCCGGAGTTGCGCAGGAAAGCGCGTCGATCCATGCCCATACCACCGGAACGCGAGGCCTCGCGGGCGGCTCGTTCAACGACCGCAGGCTCGACGACCTGCGATGAGAGTTTCTTCAGTTTCATCGAATGCCTCCGAAGTTGATATCAACGCGCTCAGGCGAGGGTCTTGTAGTAGTCGGAGATGTGCCTGGTCAGCCGATAGTTTTCGTCGGGTTGGCCCTTCTCAGGCCCCGGATCGTCGGCGGCTGCCGCGCCCGGCAAGGCCGTGGCGATGGTGGCGCCGGCACCGGCGATAGCGGAATTGCGCAGGAATTCGCGCCGCGCCTGGCCGCTCGGAGTTTGACGCTTCGACTGCTTCTTCATGGATCGTATCCTCCTGGTCAACGGTTACGACATTTACATTTCAACTACGCCGGTCGACCGCCAGCAGCGCGGCCACCGGAACTACCATACCGTTCGTCCTGTTCCGCGCTCTCGTTCGGCGGCGAATCGCCATCAGGAACCTAGGGACTTCAAGCCTTCATCTCCAAAAATTCCTTTTCAAACTCGGTAAACGCCGCGCCGAAACGCGCCACCGCCCGATAGAACGAGGCCGACTTCGCACACGACAGGTCCTTGAAGAACCTTTCGAACCACGGTGCCATGTGCCGCGAGAAGAACTCGCGCTGGCGATCGAGGCTGTCATCCTCCGCCACCAGCATGGCCATCACCTCGCACAGCGCGCCAACGTGATCCTCCGGCTCCTTGTTGGCCGCGTCGCGCTCAAACCCCAGCCGCATCAGGTCGGTTCTCAACTCTCCCAGCGGCCGCTCCATCAGGAACCCGGTCAGGTACCAGGATCCGTAGGGCACCAACTCGCCGCGCCCGATGCCGATGAACAGAGCGAAGTATTCGTGTTTCGCCTCCTCGGTTTTGACCGACCTCGCGGCCAGCCCCAGGGTCGCCATCGCGGCCGCCAACTCTCCTTTCGGATCTACCGACGCCAACTCGCCGACGCGCGCGAGCAACTCGGCGTCGGGTTCGTGCCGCATCAACGCGCCGAGCAGCGAGTAGGCGCCGGCGCGGTACCGGTTTTCCTCCGCGGAATCACCAGGCGAACCGTCTCCGCCCCCTTCGGGACACATCAACGCGCGCTCCCACTAGAAAGGCAGGCAATTTTTGTGCCAGCGTTTTCAGGAAAATTATCGTGATTTCTACTCATTTGTCCTTAATTTTTCTGTTGTCTCGCCCCCGATGAGGACAGTTCAGACCAGCTTGTTCATTGCGTCGTCATCCTGCACCACGTCCGCGACCCGGCAATCGTCGCACATCATCAGGCGCCGGCGGGCGCGCTCGGTCGCGAACATGGGATGGTCCTTTAACTTGCCCAGCATGCGCTCGATCACGGACCGCGTGGCGAAGGCCTTGCCGCACTGGACGCAGTGAAACGGGGCTTCCTCATGGGCGGTGATGCCGCGCCGCCGCAGGTCGATATCAAGGTTGAGCCGCGGCTCCAGTGTGATGGCCTGCTCCGGGCAGGCGCGCGCACAGATTCCGCACTGCACGCAATTGACCTCGTGGAACACGAGGCGCGGACTCTCGCCGCCGGCCACGAGGGCCTGGGCGGGACACACCGACGTGCAACCCATGCATAACGTGCACCTGTCACCATCGACGAGGACGCGGCCGAGCGGTGCGCCCGCCGGCAGCGGCGCCACCGCGCCCGTGGTATCGAGATGGGCCGCCAGGGTATCGACGGCGGCGAACAGCATGTTGCGCTTTTGGTTCAAGGCGCCGTGGACCACCTTGCGCGCCCCCTCGGGAGAATCCGGAACGGCGGGCGGCGCCTCTTCCGGTGACACCGACACCAGCGTGTCCGCGTGGTAACCCAGGTATCCGAGTATCGCGCGCCCCACGCCGAGCTGCTCGTCGATCGTCGGCGCCACGACGTCGGGCACCGAAGGTCCGCGCAACAGCAACACCTGCCGCGCGCCGTAGGCGAGCGCGGACAGCCACGTCTCCAGGCCGGCGCTGGCCAGCTCCTCCAGCGGGACCACCAGGATGTTGTCCGACAGGCCGTCGAACGCCTCTGCATCGTCTTCGGATACCAGCGCGACGGCCGCGTCGGCGCCGCCGGCCGCCTGGTACGCCTTGAGCATGCGCCCGATGCGCTGCAGGGTGTCCGCCGATCGCGGATAGGCGTAGAGAATCGCTCCCGTGGGACAGACCGTGGCGCACGCGCCGCCGCCCTGGCAGAGATAGGGATCGACCTCGATGGAATCGGCCAGGCCGGTAATGGCCTCGGCCGGACATGCCTCGACACAGCGGTTGCAGCCGGGCTGGCCCGAACGGCCGTGCGCGCAGATGGCGGCGTCGTATTCGAAGTAGCGTGGCTTCTCGAACGTCCCGGCGAGCTCGCCCATCTCGGCCGCAACCGCTTCGAGCGCCATCGGCTCGGTGTCGCTGACGAAGTAGCCGGGCGGCTTGAGCGGCACGTCCAGGCACGGTGGCGTGCACAGGTCCAGCACCAGGTCGGCGCTCAGGCTTTCGCTCCCGGGACGGCCGGCAGCGCCCAGTTGGATGAGGAACGCCCCGAGATACCCCTCGATGGTCAGTTCGCGCCCACCCAGCGGCACCGACACATCGTCGGCGACGGCATCGTCATCGAGGCGCAGGATTCGCGCCGACAAGGGCGCGGGCAGCATGAACGCGACCGCGTCGGGGGACTCCCCGGCGCCGATGATCAGCACGCGGCCGCGCGAACGATACTCGATGACCGGCGTACCCGCGGGCTGGAAGCTCGCCGCGGCGGCGAGCGCCGCGTCGCGGGCCGCGGCGTTGTCGGAAATTTCCTCGCTCATGCCTTCTCCGGTGATTCGTCGTCTTCGGACGCCGCGTCGCCCGGGTCGGCGTCGCCTTCGGACTCGACGGTACCGACCCCCGTCGAGTCGTCGGCAAACGACGATTCCTCGGTTTCGGGGGCTTGCTCTTCAAGTGCGGCCAGTTCTCGCTCGCGCTGGCGCTCGGCCTCGAGTTCCATGCGGTGTTTCATGTCGGCAGTGACGATGTCGCCGAGCTTGGCGAAGTGGGTGTAGTCGTCGTCGAAATCGTCGAGGCCGTCCCGAACGTTGAACTTCGGCGAGTGAAACAACTTGCGCAGCGCCTTGCGCCGCAATTCGTCGCTGACACCCGGGGAGAGAAATTCCGCGACCGGCGTGTCGTCTTCGATGGAGTCGATATCCGGCATATCCTGGTCGGAAAGGATGCGCTCCGCGCCGGCGGCGTCTTCGCGATCCGCATCACCGCGATCGGGCTGCCGGTCGTCGCGGGCCGCATCGTGCTCGTCGGGCTCGGCGCCGCGCGCCGCGTCGCGCTTGCGCCGCGACCAGCGGCCGAGGAAACCTTCCTCTTCCGATTCGCCGAACTGTCCGCCGGCCGTCCGACGACTCATTCGGCGTCCTCGTGGCCGCGCTGCTCGCGCGCCGACTTGAGCTTGCGCTTGCGCTTCGGCTCGGGCACGTAGTGCGTCAGCACGAACCGTTCGACGAACTGGTAGAGGTCGGGGCCCAGCGGCACGTGATAGACCGCCCGATCGCCGTCACCGTAGGCGTTGGCCTCGTCGAAGTTCAGCGTCACCAGGACGGGCCGCGGTACCTCGTCGCCGTCGATCCGCTCGACGGCCGCCACGATATAGCACCCCGGCGCGGGCGCGGTCAGGTTGTGGTAGTAGTCCGCCGCTTCGTCCCGGTGAAATCGCACCTCGAAACCGCCGTAGCGAACCTGCCGGTAGTCATCCCGCTCCAACACCACCTCCGGTCGCCCGCGCTCGGGTCCCTCCCCAAGCACGACGCCCAACGCCTGCCAGACGTAGCGCACCCAGCGCGTTACCCCGGGGCGGCGCTCCATGAGCACGTTCACCGGCAGCACATCGGGCAACTCGGCCGCATCGTCGATGGGTGTACTGGAAGTCAAAACGAGGTCCCGCACGGATATGGAATGTTTCTCCAACTCTGACTAGGACTGGTGCAACTAATGTGCCAGCAAGGATCGCATCGGTGCAAGCCGGAACCGAATCGCGTCATGGTAATGCTCCGGTGTGCGTTGTTACGGGTATTTCCCCGGCGGACGCGCGTCGACCGGGTCGGCGACTCGTACGGCGGCGGGACGATCGAGCCGCGGCACTGGTACACTGCGACGCGACACACCTGTCGGATTGGTACATTTTGCACCACTTGGCCACGAATCGACGTGAAATTCCGGGCTCCACGGCTGGAACGGTTCTTGCACGGACTTTCGTAGAGTCCTCAAACGACTGTCGGTATATTGCCGTGAACACCCGCGTCAAGTTCAGGAAGTGGGACCCGGAGCCTTCCTTCATGGATGTTCACCAGGTCGCCGAATACCTGCACCTGAACGAGAAAAAAGTCTATTCCATGGTCGGTCAAGGCGTCATACCGGCCACCAAGGTAACTGGCAAGTGGTTGTTCCCAAAGGAACTGGTGGACCGCTGGCTGCTGGACTCCGCCCACGACGGCCTGCTCAACGACCGCCTGGTCATCACCGGCGGCGACGACGCGCTGCTGCATCGTGCGGTGAGCCGATTGGCCCGGGACACCGGCCGTCACGCCGTGATCAGCTATGCGCCAACCAGCACCCGGCAGGGGCTGGAGCTGCTGCAGGACGGCCACGTGGACATATGCGTGCTGCATTGGGGCCCGGCCGAGGAGAGCGACATTCGCCACCCGGCGCTGATGAAACTGCATGACGCCCATCCGCGCTGGGTGCTTGTGCGCGGTTTCGGCCGCGAGCAGGGACTGCTGGCGACCGAAGCGACGCTCGAGAAGCATCCCACGGTGAACCACCTGCTGCACGGCGGTTTGCGCTGGGCCCTTCGCCAGGGCGGGTCGGGCAGCCGACGGTTCATGCTCGAAACACTGCGCGAGCACGAGGTGGGCGAAGACGACCTGCCGGAGGCGGTTTGCGCGCTGAGCGAACGCGAGGCCGCGGCGGCGGTTCGCATGGGTATCGCCGACGTGGCCCCCGGGACCCGCAATGCGGCTTCGGAATACGGCCTGGGCTTCGTCTCGCTCGGTTGGGAACGCCTCGACCTGGCGCTGGACAAACGCAAGTGGTTCCGCCACCTGGTCCAGAACCTGCTGAAAATCCTCGCTTCCACCGAGATCGCCCTGACGGCCCAGCAACTCGGCGGCTACCAGCGCCACCAGTTCGGAGAACTGATCTGGGGAGAGGAATAAGTCTTGGATCGAGCGCGTTGACCGGGTTCACGGCACCCCACCACGCGAGGCGCATCGCGTGTTGGACCGTCGTTCTGGCGTCGGCCGCGAGCCTAGCCGCGGCGGCGCTCGCCGGCGGCGTCACGGCGTCGCTGGAATCGGCGGTTCGCAACAACGACAGCGAAGCCATCGAGCGCGCGTTGCGCGAATCCGACAATGTCGGCTTCACGGCCCCCGACGGCAAGACGATCCTGATGGCGGCGGCCGCCGACGACAACCTGGCCCTGGTCGACCACCTGCTCGCCCGCGCGGTAGACGTCGGGCGGGAGAACGACCGGGGCGGAACCGCGCTGATGTATGCCGCCGCCAACGGCAGCGTATCGGTGGCCCGCCGCCTGCTCGACGCCGGCGCACGGATAGATCACCGCGCCGAGAACGGCTGGACCGCGTTGACGCTGGGTGCCGCCAAGGGCCACCTGCAACTGGTCGACCTGCTGCTGGATGCCGGCGCCGACCCCAACGTCCCCGACGTGTTCGGCTTCACCGCGCTGATGCGGGCCGCGCAGAACCACCAAACCGGCGTGGTCGCGCGCCTGGCCGCCGAACCGCGCACCGACGCCAACCGGGTCAACGTCCGCGGCCTCGACGCGCTGGACGTCGCCATGGCATCGGGCTACTGCGACGTGGTGAAGCTGCTGGACAAGTCACCCTCCGGCGCCGACTCCACGGCATGCCTCGAGCAATCCCGCTGAGCGAAGCACCCGCCGAAATCCAATCACCCATGCGCTCTCGACGATGACTGGCCTGCTGGAGGATCCGGCCACCCTGTCGGTGTGCCTGCTCGCCTTCCTCGTCGCCGGAACCATCAAGGGCGCGCTGGGCATCGGGCTGCCTACCACCGCCATGGCGTTGCTCACGCTGGTCATGGAGCCGACCTCGGCAATGGCGGTGCTGGTGCTGCCGATTGTCGCCACCAACATCATGCAGTACGCGACCACGCCGCACCGGCTCGACACGGCAAGACGCTATCCTTGGACCGCCGCGACACTGGTCGCCGTGATTTTCGTTACGGCTCTGTTCGTGTCGCGCGTGCCCGATGACTTCCTCGTTATCGCCATCGGCGTGGTCATGTGCCTTTTCTCGATGCACGCGCTGTCGGGCTTTTCCGTCCCGGCAGGCGGCGGGGCGCCATGGCAAATCGGGGTCGGCCTGGCGGCCGGCGTGTGCGGCGGGCTGTCGGCGATCTGGTCGCCGCCCATCGTCATGTACCTGCTGTCCCGCAACGTGACACGCGACGAGTTCGTCTCCGCCTGCGGTTTTCTTTTCCTGGCCGGCAGCGTACCGCTCGGCGCCGGGCTCATACTCTCGGGCGTGGTCACCGGGAGTACGCTGTGGTTGTCATTGGCATGCCTGGCAGTGACGCTGGCGAGTTTTCGCCTGGGCACCGTGCTCAGGCGGCGCCTTGCCAACGACACGTTTCGAAAGCTGGTGCTGGTTTCGTTCTTCGTGTTCGGCGCGCGGCTGGTCGTTACCGGAATGAACGGCTAGGCCGTTCCTCCGGGCCGGCCCCCGTCCCGTGTCAGTCCGCGCGACCGTGCGCGGGCGTGCCCGTGGCCGTGGCGCACACGGTGGCCTCGAAGAACACCGAGCCGTCGATGTCGTGGTCGACCCGGTTCTCGTCGGTGGCGACATCGAGCTCGGGGTCCGGGGCGCCGGCGGCGCGGGCGAGGAAACGCGCGGCCTGCACCGCATGCTCGCGGGCGAGATCGAGGGCCTCGTCGAGGCTCTCGAAATCCCGCGGCCCGCCTTCGAGGTGGACGCGGAAAATCCCCTGGGCCGGCTGGGTCACCGTGACCCGCGCGCGCTGGAGCACCTTGCTGGCCACCGATCCCACGGCGCCGGCCACCTCGGCGTGGTAAGGCACGTCGAGTACGACACCCAGGCGCTTGGCGGCATCGGGAAAGAACACCCTGGCTGGCGCGCCCACGGCCAGCAACGGATATTCGTGGCTGAACTGCACCTGGAACACCTTGCCGCCGCCGAATCCGAGAACGCCCGACAGGAAGCGGACCAACTCGTCCGCGGGAACCGCCTGGTCGGCGTCGAGTTCCCGCACACCGGTACGCACCAGCGCTTCCGCGATCAGCACCGTCATTCGCTGCAGCACCGAGAGACTCGGCCCCTCCGCATCGCCCTCGGCCCAGTTGCCATGGCCATAGCGATGGCGCATCTGGCGCGCCCAGATACGAGCCGCCAGTACCGCGGCCTCGCGGTGCCAATGCGCCGATAGACCCAGCACGTGGGCGGCGTCGGTGGGCGTGAAACCGCTGTAGATCGCCAATCCCATGCGCACGAGTCGGGCGAGGGCGCGGGCCGCGCGCGGATTCTCCGCGGTCAGCGCGTCCACGGACAAGGGCGGCTCGCCAACCAGTCTCTCGTAGACGCGCGTCTCCTCCGCGTCCAAGCGGGAAACCAGCACCGGGTCGTGGTACAGGCGCACCGCGAAGCGGCCGAGCCGCGGCGACGAACCCATGGTGTCGTGCAGCGAGAGCATGTCGACGATATCGGGGTACTGGTCGGCGAGCAGGCACGAGGGCACCACGCGGCGCGGTCCGATACCGATACCCTCCCCGCCTGAATAACGCACTTCACTGTCGCCGCCAAGACCGATGGAATACACGCTCAACGTTTCCACCATCGGGTGCCAGTCCCCGACCAGCGCGCCGTCGAGTCTCGTCTCCGGCCGCCCGCCCGTCACCACCGCGATGTCGGTGGTGGTGCCGCCCATGTCGGCCACCAGCGCGGTGTCGCGGCCACTCAGGAAGCAGGCGCCGACCACGCTCGCGGCCGGGCCCGAGAGCACCGTGTCCACCGGCCGTTGCATTGCCGTCTGCGCGCTCACCAGCGAGCCGTCGCCCTTGACCATCATCAGCGGCGCGCGAATGCCGAGCGCGTCGAGCCGGGAGACGACCGCCCCCACGAGACGCGCAATGAACGGCGTCAGCCGCGCGTTGAGCGCGGCGGTCAGGGCCCGGCGCGGCGCGTGCAGGCTGGCGGACAATTCGTGTCCGCAGGTCACCGGCCGATCGCACAGGCGACGGATCAGGTCCCGCAGGGCCAGTTCGTGCGCGGGATTGCGCACGCCGAACATCGCGGACACCGCGAATGCCGATACATCGCCGGCATGGCGGACGATGGCTCGCTCCGCCTCGGCGAGGTCCAGCGGCTCGCGCTCGGCGCCGCTGGCGTGGTGACCGCCGGCCAGCAGCACCACCGGGTCGCCCTTCAGCACCTCGCCAAGCCCGCTGCGAGCCACGTGGTCGGCGTTGAACCCCGGCAGCAGGGCGCAGACGGGCGCGCCGCGGCCCTCGACAACGGCATTGGTCGCCAGGGTCGTCGATACCGAGACCAACTCGACCTCGCCGTAGCGCTCCGCCGGCAGACCGGCGAGCGCCGCGCCGATGCCCTCGGCCAGGTCGTGCGGCGTGGTCAAGCCCTTGGCGGCGGCTATCACGCCGTGATGGTCGTCGAACAGCACCGCGTCGGTATAGGTGCCGCCGGTATCCACGCCGATCTTCAATGCCATGTGCGCTCTCCGGGACCGATCACGCGCTATAGCGCTCGAACACGCCGCGCACCGGCGCGGGTATCGGCACCGGGCGCTCGCTTGCGCGGTCGACGAAGACGTGGACGAAGTGCGCCACGGCGGACGGCTCGTCCTCGTTCGGCATGAACAGGGCCACCTCGTATACCACGCTGGTGTTGCCGAGCTTGCCGACCCGAAGAGCGGTATCGACGTGTTCGGCGAATCGCAGCGGGCGAAGAAACTTGACGCAAACCTCCGCGGCAAAGGGAATGACATGGTCGTCGAGCCAGTTGACACCGGCACGCTTGACCAGCTCCAGCACAGTGATCTCGACGTACCGGTTGTAGAGCACGTTGTTCACATGCCCGAGCAAGTCGTAGTCGTTCCAGCGAGTCGGAATTGCCATGTGCATGACATAGCTCTCGCGCCGGTGTTCGGCCGGATCGATTTTCATGGACAGGAATCCGGAATATTTGATGATGCGTTTCGCGAACAGCGAAACCTCTCAACCGGGCGTGGGCGCCCGAGTCGTACGTATTGTCTACGGATGATCGTCGCGGTGCTACCGCAATTTGCGACCTATGCCGTTGACGACATGCGACGGCTTTTCTCGACCAGGAAGTCGACCATCAACGCCATGACGGGAACTTGCGCGGTCCTTTCGGTGGTCAGGTGAACGCAGGGGAAGTTGACCTCGGACACCAGCGTTCGGCCGTCCTTGGCCTCGAGGATGTCGATACCCGAAAAATCGACACCGACCACGTGGGTCGCCTCCACGCTCATCTCGACGACATCGGCGGGAAACTCGGTGACGCCCTCCGCCACGATGGCATCGTCGAGCACCGCGGCGACATTGTGCGAGCGAAAGTCGCGCTGAAGCACCTTGATGCGCCTGCCGGCAACCACCGTATCGCCGATCGTGACGGTTCGTAGAATCGTCGCGTGGTCGACAAATTCCTGCATGATGATCGACCTCTCTCCCTTGCGCGCCATGAGGTCGACCACCGATCGCAACGAATCGAAACTGTCGATCATGACCACGCCCATGCCGTACTGGCCTTCGCTCGCTTTCAGCACGACGGGGAAGCCGCCGACATCGTCGACGGCTTCGGTCAGCCTGTCGTCGTTGGTGTCCACGTGGTACACGGTCCTCGGCAACGGAATCCCGTGTCGTTCGAGATTCATCGTTTCGACGCCCTTCCCGCCGGCACGCCCGAAGAACACCGGGTCGTCACGTCGATAGAACGTGGACGAGCATCTGCGGTTCCACGCCGTCGGTCTTCCCGTAGGCCGGCCTGTTGGTTCGAAACTCGCCTGGGCGAACAAACAACCTGATGCCGATCGCTGCCCGGCTGCCGATGCACAATGCCTTGACCGTCGACGAGTGCTCGACGAACTCCTGCATGGTCAGGGCCGATTCGCCCTTCCAGAGCATGAAGTTCACCAATGCGGGCAACGACGCGGGCCGGTTGACCTTGACGATACCGATCCCGGCGCTCGCGCGACTTCCCCGAAGCACGACCGGGCACCCCCCCGATCCGTTCCACCGACCTTGACTGGTGTTTCCTGTCGTTATCGATGGCGTATGCCGTTCGCGGCACCGGGATTCCCTTTCGTTCAAGAAGCAGCGTCCCGACTCCCTTGTCGGACGGCCGATCGAAATAAGGGACACCCGGCGTGTTGCGCAAGGACACTACCCCGCCGCGACTGAGAAGCGCCTCGACCTGGAATACGGGGCCGTCGCTCTGCGAGCAGTAAAGGAGGTCGCCGCGTCGCGGTGGATTCTTCAGCACCTCACGCAAGGTACCCGCCAACACGGGAACATATCCGATGCTTCGTTCGTCGCATGCACGTGCGAACGACGCGTTTACCGGATCATCGGGATCCGCCTGGATATGGAAGCAACGCATAATGCATCGTTATACGTTTGTCTGTTTTTCGTACCGCGGCGATTTCTTCGGCGAG
>JAUIEZ010000232.1 GCA_030429665.1 Gammaproteobacteria bacterium
GAGTTATACCTTCGGCCGACCGTCGTCGTCCGGCAGGATCGAAATCGGTTGCAGGTAAGGAAATTCAACTCACCACCAGCCGCAGGAGACCCGGATAGTGAACCAGCAAACCGATCCAGTACCCGAGCTCGCCGTCGAGTGTTGGTTCAACTGCGAGCAACCTCTGACCATCGGCGCGTTGCGGGGCAGGGTTGTCGTCATCGAGGCCTTTCAGATGCTATGCCCGGGATGCGTGGCCCACGGCATACCGCAGGCGCAGCGAATCAGGGATTACTTTCCCGACTCCGACGTCGCCGTCCTGGGCCTGCATACCGTGTTCGAGCACCACGACGCCATGTCGCCGGTTTCCTTGCAGGCGTTCCTGCAAGAGTACCGGGTGACGTTTCCGGTTGCCGTCGACCGCTCGGATCCCTCGGGAACCCCCAAGACCATGCAGTCGTACAGAATGAGGGGCACGCCGACGCTTATTCTCGTCGATGCGTCTGGACGATTGCGGCAGCAATGGTTCGGTCGAATCGACGACCTGGTGGTCGGCGCGGAAGTCATGCGCCTCGTCCAGGAACGGAACGAGGTACGCGAGTATGCAATCGAGGAGACGGTCGGGCCGAATGTCGGTGTATGCGATAATGACGCATGCGCCGTGTGAGGGCGCCCGCGCCAGTCGCCGACGAGGGACATTCATCAAATTCATCCAACCGTTCCGTCTATCTCCATGACCAAAGCAGTCGGGATCGAACATTGCATCGACATCGTCATGTCGGGCCGTGCCGAGCCGTTCGGTCCAAAAGGCGAGCCCAGCGCATTTATCAAGCGGCCGGTGACGGGGTCGACTCGCCTTGATCACCTGGGTCTCGAAGGCGACGAGCAGGCGGACCGTCGGTACCATGGCGGCGTGGACAAGGCCGTGCTTCACTATTGTCACGACCACTATGCGTTGTGGCGTCGCGAACAGCCGCACCTTCGGATGCACCTGTCTTCGCCGGGAGCGTTCGGCGAGAACCTGTCGAGTCGAGGGCTCAACGAAACCAACGTGTGCATCGGTGATCGCTTTCTGCTCGGCAGTGCCATAGTCGAGGTCAGCCAGGGCCGCCAACCATGTTGGAAGCTCGGCCACCGGTTCGGTGACCCGGGAATGGTCCGGCAGGTGGTGGAAACGGGCCGCTGCGGTTGGTACTACCGGGTTGTCTCGCCGGGAGCGGTCGCCGCGGGAGATTGCATCACGCTTGTCGATCGACCGAATCCAGACTGGTCCGTAGCCGACGTGTTCAGGCTCCTCATTGCCGGGCATCGGGATCGCGAGCGAATAGCGGCGCTTCGTACCCTGCCGGAACTGTCGGCCAACTGGCGCGCACGCGCCGCCGCGCTTGACAAACGACACGCGCAGGGCGCGGGACGCCGTAGCGAATCCCACGAGCCCGGTTATCCCGGGTGAGAAATATCGAACGCGTCGGCGCCTCGTCGTGTCGCTTTCGCTGGTCTGGCCGGCCGATCCGATCGCAGATACAGGGCACGGTCGCGATATCGGATGTTCAACGATACCTCCGAAGCGCGGATTCGTGCCGCTGGATAGTTCATCCGTTTCGTCCGTACTACCGATAGCGTTTCAGGTACCGGCGCTCGAACCAGTCTTTCGACAAATGTCCCAGCCCCATCGGTGGCAGGGAGAAGGTGATCCGCGGCGTTCTCGCCACCAGCGCGCCGGTGCTGTTGTCGTCGACGATGCAGAACAACTCCACCCGAAAAGTATGTCTGGCGGGCTGTCCGTTCAGTTCGCCGATCAGGTTTCTTGCCGCTGCCGTTGCCTGCAGATCCGCCATGTGTGCCTGTTTGGGCATCCAGTCCGGGCCTTCGAAACTGCCCGCGTCCCCGGCAACGTAAACGCGTTCGAAGCCGGGAACCCGGCAGTGACCGTCGGCCCTGACAAGACCACCTGGCGACCGAGGCAGGTCGGTGTTGTCGAGCCACGCATTGCCCGTCATGCCGGGCATGAAAAGAATCAGGTCGGCGCGAAATTCGCCGCCCTCGGTGACGACCTTGTTATTTTCGAACCGAACCATCTTGTGGCCGAGATGTGTGGTAATGCCGCGTTTCTCCATGCGCGCGAGAAGCTTGGGAACCACTTTTTCACCCAGGCGCATTCCGGGCTTCGATGCGGGACTGAAAAACACCAGGTCGAACTTTTCGCGGCGTCCCTGTTTTCTGAGCATCTCTTCCGTCCCGAACAGAAACTCGAACATGGGTCCGCCACGCATGGCGGTTGGCTCCTTGGGATTGCCGGAAAAGCCGAAAGCGAGCGTTCCGCCATCCATGGCTTCCAGTTTTTCCTTGAACCGCATCACCGGCGCGACTCCCTCGCACGGCGTCAGCGCGTGCTCGATGCCCGGCAGTTTCTTGATGAACCGTCCGCCCGTACCGATAATCAGCCCGTCGTTGCGCACGGCCCGATCCGCCGTTTTTACCGACCGACCGCCGTCCTCCAGCATTTCGGCCATCCCTTGCAGGAATTGCACGCGATTTCGGCGAAAAAAATCGTCTAGGGGAACCACGATGTCGTCTGGCTTTCTCTGGCCCGAGGGCAGCCAAATCAGACTGGGGAGGTAAACCAGTTCGGGTTCCGGCGCGATCACCGTGATTTCGATATCCTTGTCCGCCGCCCGTAACGCACGAACGGCGGTCAGGGCGGCGAATCCGGTACCTAGCACTGTAACGTTGGCCATCGATCACCTGTTGGTCAGCGATTGAAGCGACGGAGGCCGCCATTCGTCTCGTACGCCGGGCTTGCCTGACTCGCGTGGCTATCCGTTTCGAGTCGTCGATACGCGTCCTTCCCGTTTGTCCGAAAACCCACATCCAGTATACCGGTCTTTGTCGCTGTCTTCCGGGGCCGGGTTTCGGCAAGCGTACCCGGCAAGAGCGCTGTCACCCGTCGCCCGGTTGTCCAAGCCCGGTAACATATCGATGTCCGTGAAATCCCGGGTCGTGCGCCTAGAGATTCGAATGCACCTGGTCCACGGGTTGATTGAAAGACAGCTGAGCCGTACCTTGCTCACGGAGTCGACTCCAGGCGACCATGGCCTCCGCCACCCGCATCGCCGGCGCATCGCTAGATTCGTCCGCCCGAACCACCGCCCACCAATCGAGGTTGAGCCCCGACTGTCCGACCGGGCGCGCGACGAGGGTGCCATCGTCGATCTCCGGTTGCACGGCCCACTGACTGAGGATGCTCACGCCAAGGCCGGCCCGCACGAGATCGATAATCGCTTCCGGTACACCGACCACCGATAGCCGCCGCGGGCGCTGGCGCGCGGAGCGGAACAAGTGCGTCCATTCGAAACCGGGCTCGGGTTCCAGTGAGTAGGTGATGTACCGCTCGTTGACGAAGTCGTCTGCGGTCACGAAATCTCGTTCGGCCATTGGATGCGATGGCGCCATGATCGCCACCAGGGGATCGTTTGCCAGGCGCAGCCATCGCAGCCGCCGTTGCTCGCGCGGTATGCCGTGAACCGTCACCACGTCGACCAGTCCTTCGAGCAGCGTTATTAGCGGTTCACGCACCGCTCGAGCGACGATGTCCAGTTCCAGTTCCGGATCGCCCAGGTACTCGATGAAGCCGGGGAACCAATGGAAACGGCTGTAAGTGCCCTGCCCAAGACGGACAACCGTGCGCTGTTCCTTGGCCAGAAGACTTACATCCTCCTCGGTTCGGAACAGGTCGTCCAGCACCATCACCGCGGTGCTGTACAACCGCTCGCCGGCGGGCGTCAGGAACAGACGATTCCCCGTGCGACGGAACAGGGGAGCGTCCAGTCGGCGCTCGGCTTCCCGGAGGCGGTGGGTAAGGGCGGACTGGGTAACCCCGAGATGGTCCGCGGCGGCGGTT
>JAUIEZ010000067.1 GCA_030429665.1 Gammaproteobacteria bacterium
CAATACATTCGCGGACTGTTCAGCGGCGGCACGTTCTGCTACGAGTCGACGCTGCTGCTCTCCACGACCCCGGGCGGGGTGTGGTCCAACACGCCGCTCGATGACGCGTTCGATATCGGCAACCCGTGGAAAAGCCGGGAGCACACCATGATCGACCTCGGCGACGACGTCTTCACGCGCGGGCGACCTCACCCGATGATCGACCTGTCGCTGCGCAACGAGCGGCTGGTGGCGGAGGCCGCCGACCCAGGCGTTGCCGTGATACTGCTCGATGTCGTGTTGGGATACGGCGCTCACGCCGATCCGGCCGCGGAACTGGCGGATGCCATCGCCGAGGCGCGAAAGCGCGCGGCGGCGGACGGCCGCGAGATCGCCTTCGTGGCCTCGGTATGCGGTACGTCGCGCGACCCCCAGGGGCTGCAGCGGCAGGAGTCGGTACTGCGTGACGCCGGCGTACTGCTCGCCGAGAGCAACGCGCGCGCCGCTAAGCTGGCCGCGCGGATCGCATCGCGTCAGCCAACCGGCGTCGGTGAGCCGGCGCGGGAGGTGAACGCATGACGCACTTGTTCGGAGAACCGCTCGAGGTCGTCAACGTCGGCCTCGCATCATTTGCCGACAACATACGCGACTCGGGCGGTAGCGCGACCCAGGTCGACTGGCGCCCGCCGGGCGACGGCGACGCCGCGCTCGCCCGGTCGTTGGCGGAACTGGTCGGTTCCGCCGACGTCGAGGCGGCCAATCGCGTCGCGTTCGAGCGCTACCTGGGCGCGCGTCCCGTACTCACCGGTGTCGGTCGCGCCGGGGACGCCATACCGGGCATGAGCGATCGAACGATACTGCATTCGGGGCCGCCGATCGCGTGGGAGAACGTCTGCGGTCCGGTGGCGGGCGCGGTCATCGGCGCCGTCCTCTATGAAGGCTGGGCAAGTGACGAAGCGCGGGCGCGCGCGCTGCTCGAAGCGGGGGAGGTGACGCTCGCGCCGTGCCATCACCACGGCTGCGTCGGCCCGATGGCGGGCATCGTCAGCCCGTCGATGCCGGTATGGATCGTGCGCAACGAGGAGGGCGGCAATACCGCGTTCAGCAACTTCAACGAGGGCCTGGGGAAGGCGCTGCGCTTCGGCGCCAACGGCGCCGAGGTCATTGAGCGGCTGCGCTGGATGCAGGACGTGCTCGCCCCGGTCCTCGCCAGGGTGCTCGAGGGTACCGGCGGCATCGAGCTGAAGCCGTTGATGGCCCAGGCCCTGCACATGGGCGACGAGATCCACAACCGCAACGTCGCCGCCACGTCGCTTTTCTTCAGGCGGTTGCAGCCGGCGGCGTTGCGCAGCGACGTGAAGCGCGAAGAGCTCGCCGCGGTCGCGGACTTCGTCACCGGCAACGACCACTTCTTCCTGAACCTGTCGATGGCCGCGTGCAAGGCAATGCTCGACGCCGCCGCCGGCGTGCCGGGAAGCAGCCTGGTGACGGCGATGTCCCGCAACGGCGTCGAGTTCGGCATCCGCCTGAGCGGCCTGGGGGAGCGCTGGTTCACCGCCCCCTCGCCAGTGGTCGACGGGCTGTACTTCGCCGGTTATTCCCTGGACGACGCCGCACCGGATCTCGGCGACAGCAGCATTACCGAGACGGCCGGCATCGGCGGGTTCGCGATGGCCGCCGCCCCGGCGATCGTGCAGTTCGTCGGCGGCACGCCCGACGACGCTATCGCCAACAGCGAGGAGATGTCGCACATCACCCTCGGGCGCAACGAGGCGTTCACGCTGCCGGCGCTCGATTTCGCCGGCACGCCCGCCGGCATCGACGCGCGCAAGGTGGTCGACACCGGCATCGCCCCGGTCATCAACACCGGCATCGCCCATCTCGCGCCGGGCATCGGCCAGATCGGTGCCGGCATTACGCGTGCGCCGATGAGCTGTTTCGCGCGCGCCGTCGACGCCCTGGCGAAATCCCTTCACCAGGAGATCCGCCGTGACCCGTGACGCAAAGCTCGCGGTCATCGCGGTCGGCGGCAACGCGCTGATCCACGACGGCAAGCACGAGACCATACCGGACCAGGCGGTCGCGGTGGAGCAGAGCGCCGCGCACATCGCCGACGTGGTGGCGGCCGGCTGGCGCGTGGTGGTCACGCATGGCAGCGGGCCGCAGATCGGGTTCATTCTGCGTCGCTCCGAGCTGGCCTTCGGCGAGGTGCCGCCGGTACCGATGGACTACGCGTGCGCGGACCTGCAAGGCGCCATCGGCTACATGTTTCAGCGCGCTCTCGGTAACCAGTTTCGGGCGCGCGGCATCGACGCGCGCGCCGTCGCGGTGGTCACCCAGGTGCTCGTTGATCCCGCCGACAAGGCATTCGGCAAACCCAGCAAGCCCGTGGGTTCATACATGGACGAAAACAAGGCGCGGCTTTTGGCGAATGAACTCGGATGGGTGGTCACCGAGGACGCCGGTCGCGGCTGGCGCCGGGTGGTGCCGTCGCCGAGGCCGCGTTCCATCGTCGACATTAAGCCGGTGAAGGCACTGCTCGACGCGAACTACACGGTCATCGCCTGCGGCGGCGGCGGCATTCCGGTGGTCGAGGAATCGCCCGGTCACTTCGTCGGCCGCGAGGCGGTGATCGACAAGGACTACGCCTCGGGTCTGCTGGCGGCGGAACTGGGCGCGGACGTGTTCCTGATCTCGACCGGCGTCGCGCAGGTGGCGGTCAACTTCAACCAGCCCGACGAGCGACGGCTCGGGCGGATCAGCGTGACCGAGGCGCGTGCCCACGATGCCGACGGCCAGTTCGCCGAGGGCAGCATGGCGCCGAAGATCCGCGCCATCATCGAGTTTGTCGAACGTTCCGGCGCGACTGGTTTGATTACCGACACGCCGAACATGGGACGGGCGTTGGCCGGCGAGGGCGGAACGCACATCGTGCCGGACTGACGCG
This sequence comes from Gammaproteobacteria bacterium, assembly GCA_030429665.1. Classification (GTDB taxonomy): domain Bacteria; phylum Pseudomonadota; class Gammaproteobacteria; order Arenicellales; family CAJQKF01; genus BQJD01. The sequence continues at coordinate 2,927 of JAUIEZ010000067.1, forward strand.
CCGGGCACGCGCACGATCCACCTGTCACGAAGTATCGGCCGGCGGTCAGGCCTTGAGGATCAGCCGCCGGAGTTCGACGACCTCGGCCTCCAGCTTCTCTACCCGTTCGGCCAGCATCGAAACCGTGACGCGGTCGCTTCCGTGCTCGTCGCGGTTGGCGCGGACCGCTTCCACGTGCGCGTCGACGTCGACCGGTCCGCAGAACAAGTGCATGTACTCGGAATCCTTGCGGCCGGGCGTGCGCGGCAGCTTGACCACCAGCGCGCCGCCGTCGCGCTCCAGCAGGCCGCCAAGCGCGTCGATCACGGCGGCGTTGTCGTCGAACTCGTGCAGCCGACCGCTGCGCGCGCGCAGCTCGCCGGGCGTCTGCGGTCCGCGTAACAGCAGCAGGCAGACGATGGCGAACTCCGGCGCATCGAACTGGTGGTCGCCGAACGGCGTGTTGCAGAAGCGTTGCGTGTACTTCTCGACGCCGCTGCGAAAATTTTCCTCGACAAGCACCAGGTTTCGCGTCGCGAGTTCGCGTACGCAGCGGTGCACCACGCCCTTGTCGAGATTCATCACCGGCTCGCGGCTCGATTTCTGGTTGCAGGCGTTGACCAGCGCGTTGAGCGTCAGCGGGTACTGCTCCGGCGTGATCACGGATTTCTCCATCAGGCAGCCGATGATGCGCGCCTCGATGTCGGTCAGTTTCGTTAACACGGGATAATGCTGGTCGATGGCTCGGAAGGGGCGGCGATTGTATCACCGTGCGCTCCGACCGCGTCGCACGACTAGCCGGACGAGGCCTCGTGTCCGCGCCAGCCGCCGGCGCGTGTTACGGCCTCGTCGAAGCGTTCGACGAACGCGTCCATGGCCCGGCGCGGCTCGTATACCGTGATCTCGTTGCCGGCGACCACGGATGACACGTCTGCGCCCGCCAATGCCGCCGTGCCCAGGGCGGTCAACTCGGAGAACGCGTTGACGCGAATCCGTTTGCCGGTGATGTCGGCGAGACACTGGCAGAAGTACGGATTGACCGCCACGCCGCCGTCGATAGAGACCGTGTCGGCCACGCGGATGAACCGGTCCATGGTCCGGATCACCTCCGCGGCGCGAAAGGCGATGCCTTCGAGTATCGATTGCACGAGGTCGCGCCGGGTGGTGTCGGGCGACAGTCCCAGCCACAGGCCGGCGGCGCGCCGGTCCCAGTGCGGGCAGGCCAGGCCCGTCAGCGCCGGCACGAACACGAGGTCGCGATCGATGGCGCGACTGCCCGTGAATTCGTTGATCTCGTCGTAGTCGGTGAACAGGCCGAGCGACCGGGCCCATTCGATCGCCGCGCCGGCGCTGTAGACGCCGCCGTCGAGTGCGTACTCGGGACGCTCGCCCGCGCGCTGCCAGGCCACCGTGGGCAGCAGGCCCTGCTCCGGCGCGCGGAACGCCTCGTGTCCGGTCAGCGTCAGCGCGAACGCGCCGGTGCCGAAGGTGATCTTGGCGTCGCCGGCCTGGCGGCAGCCGTGTCCGTAAAGGGCCGCCTGCTGGTCGACGATGCTGGCCCTAAGCGGGATCGATCGTCCGTCGCAGCGCACCGAGCCGAGCTCGCCGGTCGACGGCACCACCTCGGGCAGCAGTTCGGCGGGTACGCCGAACAGCCGGCAGAGCTCTTCGTCCCACTTTCCCGTTTCCAGGTTGAGCAGCGACGTGCGCGAGGCGGTGGTGATGTCGGTGACGTAGCGGCCGCACAGCCGGTCGAGGAAGAAGGCGTCCGTGGTGCCGAGCCTGAGCTTGCCCGAACGCGCCAGCGAAGCGGCCTGCTCGACGTGCTCGAGTATCCAGCCGAGCTTGCTGGCGGAAAAGTACGAGTCGAGCGGCAGGCCCGCGCGAGCCATCACGGCGTCGCCGGCGCCGCGGGCGGACAGGCGTTCGACGACGTCCCGGGTGCGGTCGTCCTGCCAGACGATGACCGGGCAGACGGGTTCGCCGGTGTCGCCGTTCCACGCCACGCAGCTCTCCCCCTGGTTGTCGATGCCGACGGCGGTCACGTCGGCGTTGTCGTCGATGCATTGCCGGACGTTGCGCAGCAGCTCGGCGGCGTCGTGCTCGACGCGCCCCGGCGCGGGATACGACTGGCGGTGGCGGATGGCGTGGGTGAGCGACGCCGCGCCCGCGTCGTCGATTCGCAACGCGCGGGTGCTCGTGGTTCCCTGGTCGATGGCGAGTACGGCCATGGTGTCGTGTCCGGTCAGTGGGCCTCGGCGATGTCGATGCGCAGGCTTTCCTCCTCGCGCAGGTCGCGCGGCAGCGGTACGTCGAGGAGAATGCGCCGCTCGGGCAGTGCGTCGATTCGTTTCTCGGCGAGCACGCGCTCGCCGGCCAGGCAGCGCAGGCGCCCGCGCACGGCGCGGTTGACGCGAAGCTGGATTCGGCCCCTCGTTTCACTGCGGGCAAGGCGTTGCGGCACCGCGTACTTGAGCGCGGGATGCACGGGAACCACGCCGATGGATTCGCCCGGATCGGGCAGCGCGCCCTGGAGGGCGGCGCGCAGCGCGCCTGCGGCCCGGCGCCCCTCGTTCCAGCACCAACCGGCCGTTTCCACGGCACGCAGGAGGTTGCCGGTGGCGTGATAGGCCGGGTCCGAGCAGCGCCCGAAGTTGTCGACGACGGGGCCGCCGCTGAAGTCGTCGACGGCGAGGTGGGCCAGTCGCGCCAGCGATGCTTCGGGCACGAATCGACCGCTGAACACCACGCCGTCGCAGTCGACGACACGGCTGGCGCCATCGTGCAATCGCAACTGCACGCCTTCCACGCGGCGTTGGCCGAGAATCCGTTCGAGTCTCGTATTCACGTGCAGCGCCACGCCGAGCACGCGCGGCAGTGCCGAGGAAAATCGCCACGCGACGACGCGCGGCGCCGTCTCGATCATGGCGACGGGCGCGATGCCGGCATGGAGGCAGGTCAGAAGCGCCGAGAACGAGACCAGTTCGGTGCCGACGATGACGGGCCGGTCGAAAGGTCGCATTGAGGCGAGGTACACGGTGGACTGCAGCGCGCCAGTGGTGGTCACGCCCGCCGGCCGGCCGCCGGATACCAGTCGCGCGGCACGGGGCGTTTCGCGAACGCCGGTGGCGAGCAGCACGCGGGACGCCCTCAGCTCGCGCGTGCCGCCGTCGTTGGACAGTTCGAGCAGGCCGCCCGGCGCCAGTGCCGCGACCGTGGTCTCGGTATGGATGTTTACGCCGAGCTCGCGCGCCTGCGCCGCCAGTCGCCGGGCGTAGCGAGGGCCGGTGAGCACGCGGCCGAACTCGCGCATGCCGAATGGCGGATGACCGCAGTGCCGCGGGATGCCCCCCGCCTCGCGCTCGCGTTCGATCACGTGCACGTCGGCGACCCCGGCGCGCGCCAGCGCCACGGCGGCCGACAGCCCCGCCGGGCCGCCGCCGACGATGGCCGCCGCGCAGGCGTCGGGCAGGGCGGATGCTGCGCGAGTCATTCGGACAACTCCGTCGCCATCGGTTCGTCGAAACGGTTCGCGGCTATCTGCGCCAGGCGGGCGCTGCAATAGAAGCCCTGGCAGCGGCCCATGGTCGCGCGGGTGCGCCGTTTCAGCCCGCCGAGGCTGCGCGCCGGCAGGAGGCCGTCGAGCGCGTCGTCGATCTCGCGGCGGGTAACCAGTTCGCAGTGGCACACGATGCCGCCGTTGCCCGGGCGCTGCCAGTCCCGCTCGCCGTACGCGCTCAATGATCGCATCTCCGGCCATTCGATGGCGGCGGGACGATCGCCGCCGGCGACGATCCCGGCAACCTCGCGGGCGACCAGGTTCGCGATACCCAGGGCCGCGGAGAGCCCGGTGGAGCGGATGCCGCCGACGCTGACGTAAGGCGGGTCCGGCTGCACGTGCAGCCGGTAGTCCTTTTCCTCGGTGGCCGGTCGCAATCCGGCGTAGGTGGCGGTCACCGGGTGGTTCGCCAGCGCCGGCAGGATGCGCGCGCCGTGCCGCACCAGCCCTTCCAGCACGCGCTCGTCCACCGACGCGTCGTCGCGGCTGGGTTGTTCGACCGCGGTGGGCCCCACCAGCAGGTTGCCGAAGATGGTCCGGCATACCACCACGCCCTTGGTGCGTTCGCTCGGCACCGGCAGGAGTATGGCGTTGGCCAGCCGCGCCGCCGACTTGTCGAAAACGACGAACTCGCCCTTGCGCGGCCGGATCTCGAACAGCGGAGTGCCGATCAGCATCCGGTTGACCGCATCGCCGTACAGTCCGGCGCAGTTGACGACGCATGCGCCTTCGAAGTCGCCCCGGGTGGTGCCGAGGCGCCACGATACGCCGTCGTACTCGCCGCGCAGCAACTCGCAGCCGCGTTCGACCCGGGCGCCGTTGAGTACGGCCTGCAACAGGTAGGCGTATGGCGTGGTCCAGGGATCGATGACGGATTCGCCCGGTACCAGCACGGCACCGGTCACGCCGTCGCCGATGGCGGGCTCGCGGCGCCGTACCTCGGCGGCGTCGATGATGCGCGCGTCATCGACGCCGTTGGCGCGGGCCGTGTCGACGATAGCGTCGAGTTTAGCCGCCTCGGCGTTACTCCACGCCACCACCAGCGCGCCGCAGGCGAGCAGCGGCAGCGACAACCGTTCCCGGATGGAAAGAAACTCGCGATAGCCGTCGGCGAGGCAACCTTGCTCGATGGATCCAGGCGGCGCATCGAATCCCGTGTGCAGCAGCGCGCTGTTGCCCTTGCTGGCGCCGTCAAGGATGTCGGTGGCCTTCTCCAGGACCAGTACGCGGGCGCCTTCCAGCGTCAGCTTGCGGGCGACGGCGCAGCCGACGACGCCGGCGCCGACGACAATGAAATCGAAGCGTCCGCAACCGCTTGCACCGTGGTTCGACATGGGAGGGCCGGGATGGGGAGGATCAATCGGCAGTCTAGGTATCGATGACTGATTAGTCAATCTTGGTCAAATATTCGGTCATTTCTGAAAATTTTTTTTTAAAATTCGAATATTTTTGTGGCAGAATGACCGAGTAGTCATATCGAGGCAATATTTCGGTCATGCGCCCTCGCGAAAGGCAGGCGAAAATCGTCGACGTGGTTCGTAACGAGGGGCGGGTAAGCGTCGAGGCGTTGGCGAAGCGCTTCGGGGCCTCGGCCGAAACCATCCGTCGCGATCTGACGGCGCTCGCGGACGAAGGCGTCATCCACAAGGTGCACGGCGGCGCGGTGATGCCGCGCTCGACGGGTGAAGACCCGTTTCAGCAACGCATGGGTCACCACATCGCCGCGAAGCGCCATATCGCGAAAAAGGCGAAGGAGCTCGTCGAGCCCGGTGACACGCTGTTCATCGACACGGGCACGACGACGCTGATCTTCGCCGAGGAACTCGTCGGCGTCGAGAACCTGACCGTCGTCACCAACTCGGTGGAGATCGCGAAGGTTCTGTCGAACGTCGAAAAGGGCGTGGAGGTGTTCTTGATCGGCGGCGTGTACAACGCGGACAATAGACAGACTCTCGGAATGATGGCAATGTCGCAACTCGGGCTCTTTCGGGGGACCCGGGCGATACTGGCGATCGGCACCGTTGACGCCGCCGCCGGTGCGATGGACTACAACATCGGGGAAGCGCAGGTTGCAAGATCGATGATCGAACAGGCCCAGTCCTCCGTCATCCTTGCCGATTCCTCAAAATTCAACCGTATTGCGCCCTTTGCCGTCGGCCCCTTGAATCGCTTCGATGCAATGGTATGTGAGCGCGAGCCCGCCGCGACGCTGCGTCGCGCCCTGGATCGCGCCAGCGTCGATGTGCTGTATTGAGCCTGGCGAACCGAAGATGCGCGAGAGTAAATCGATAACGACACCGATGGCGCATCGCTGCCCCCGCCCCGGCACGGCGTCGAACTTGCCGCGAGGCCTCGTCTGATCATGCCCACATACGTCGTCAGGTACGTCAGGGCGGTGGACTACGTATCCACCAAGTTCGGCCGCCTCGCCATGTTTGCGATCTTTCTCATGATCGGCGTGCTGCTGCTCGACGCCTTCACGCGCAACATCCTTAACATCCCCATGTTCTGGTGCATCGAGATGGCGCAGTTCACCATGACCGGCTACTACATCGTCGGCGGCGCCTACTCCATGCAACTCAACTCCCACGTGCGCATGGACCTGCTGTATGAGCGATGGAAGCCGCGCACCAAGGCGCGCGTGGATGCCTTCACCAGTTTCTTTCTCGTTTTTTATCTCGTCTGCCTGCTGATCGGCTCCATCTCGAGCACGATGTACGCCATCGAGTACGGCGAACGAAAATTCTCGATGTGGAACCCGTCGATGGTGCCGATCAAGATCATCATGGTATTCGGCATCGCCCTGATGCTGCTGCAGTCCGTCTCGACGTTTTTCAAGGACCTGGCCAAGGCGCGAGGGGTCGAGCTGTCATGAGCTACGAGATGATCGCCATATTGATGTTCGTGTCGATGCTGCTCATGCTGCTCACAGGACAGCGCGTGTTCGCGGCCATCGGCTTCGTCTCGGCGGCGGCGGCGTTGATGCTCTGGGGCGATGGCGCGGTAGAGATGCCGTTCAACGCGGCGTTCAAGCTGTTCAACTGGTATCCCATGTTGACGCTGCCGCTGTTCATCTACATGGGTTACATCCTGTCGGAGTCCGGCATTGCCGACGACCTGTACCACATGTTCCATGTCTGGTTCGGCGGACTCAAGGGCGGTCTCGCCGTCGGCACCATCGGGCTGATGGTGGTGATTTCGGCCATGAACGGGTTGAGCGTGGCCGGCATGGCCATCGGCGCGACCATCGCGCTGCCGGAGATGCTGCGGCGCGGCTACGACAAGCAGATGATCACCGGCGTGGTCCAGGCCGGAAGCTCCCTGGGAATTCTCGTGCCGCCCTCGGTGGTGCTCGTGCTCTACGGCATGATCGCGCGTCAGCCGGTCAGCCAGTTGTGGCTGGCGGGCGCCATACCGGGGTTGATGATGGCGACCATGTTCATCATCTACATCGTCATCCGCTGCAAGCTGCAGCCGCACCTCGGCCCCACGGTCTCGCGCGAGGAGCGCGACATGCCGATGCGCGAGAAGCTCAAGCTGCTTCGCGCCGGCATCACGCCGTTCCTGATCTTCTTCTTCATGACGGGCCTGTTCGTCATGGGCATCACCTCGCTGGTGGAAAGCTCGGCGGTGGGCGCCACCGCCGCCACCATCGCCGCGGCCGTCAAGCGGCGGCTGTCGTGGAAGGTGATCGAGGACACCATGCGCAAGACCCTCGGCATCTCGTGCATGTTCATGTGGATCATCCTGGCGGCGCTGTGCTTTGGCTCGGTGTTCGACGGCATCGGCGCGGTCAAGGCCATCGAGTCGCTGTTCATCACGCGCTGGGACCTGACCCCCTGGGAAGTGCTCATCATGATGCAGCTCTCCTACCTGCTCATGGGCATGTTCCTCGACGACACCGCCATGCTGGTGATCGTCGCGCCGCTGTACGTGCCGCTGGTGGTGGCGCTTGGCTTCGATCCCATCTGGTACGGTGTGCTGTACACCATCACCTGCCAGATCGCCTACATGACGCCGCCGTTCGGCTACAACCTGTTTCTCATGCGCGCCATGGCGCCGCCGGAGATCGCCCTGGCGGACATCTATCGCTCGATCATCCCGTTCGTGCTGGTCATGACCCTGGCGCTGATACTGGTCATGGTGTTCCCGGAGATCGCCATGTGGCTGCCGTCGCAATTCAGATAGCTGCGAAGACCAAGACTTCCCAACCCGACCGAGGAGAAGACCGATGACAGACGATACGAAGGACAAGGCAGTAAAGACCAGCACGGAAGAGGGAACGGAGACGAAACCGGGCGGTACCGGCCGTCGCGACTTCATGAAGAAAGCCGGCGCCGCCACCACCGGTATTCTGGCGGCGGGAACGGCCCCGTACGCGTTTTCCCAGTCCAACCCGATCAAGTGGCGCCTGCAGACCTATTCCGGCGCGCCGCTCGGCGCGCACGTCATCCTGCCGCAGATCGAGGCGTTCAACCGCGCCGCCCACGGGCAGATGGAGATCGAGCTCTACTATGCCGACCAGCTCGTGCCCACGGGCGAACTGTTCCGCGCCATGCAGAACGGTACCATCGACGCCGTGCAGAGCGACGACGCCACCATGGCCTCGCCCGTCGACATCAGCGTGTTCGGCGGCTATTTCCCGTTCTCGACCCGCTACAGCCTCGACCTGCCGGTACTGTTCAAGTACTACGGCCTGGACGAGATCTGGGCCGAGGCCTACGGTGAGATCGAGGGCGTGGAGTGGATTAGCGCCGGCGCCTGGGATCCGTGCCACATATTCACCAAGGAGCCGATCCGCTCGCTGGCCGACATGAGCGGCAAGCGCGTATTCGGCGTGCCGACCGCCGGCAAGTTTCTGTCGCGCTACGGACTCGTGCCGGTGATCCTGCCGTGGGACGACATCGAGGTGGCGATCCAGACCGGGGAGCTCGACGGCGTCGCCTGGTGCGGCTTCACCGAAGCCTACGAGGTGGGCTGGGCGGACGTGTGCAACTACGCACTGCTCAACAACATCACCGGCGCCTGGTGCGGTTCCTATTTCGCGAATTCCAACAGCTGGGCCAAGGTGCCGCCGCACCTGCAGGAATTGTTCAAGCTGTCCTGCGACAGTTCGCACTACTACCGGCAGGTCTGGTACTGGGGCGGGGAGGCGGACCTGCGCGTCAACGGCAAGAAGATGGAACTTACCGAGATTCCGCAAGGGGAATGGAACCAGGTAGTTAAGGACGCGGAGGAATTCTGGGAAGAACTTGCCTCCATCTCCGATCGCACCCGCAAGGTGGTCGACGCTTTCAAGAAGTACTCGGCGACCATGGAGCAGGTCGGCGTGCCGTACCGGTATCACTGCTGAGTGCAGGCAGGCGGCAGAAACCCCGGCGCGCGCCGGGGTTTCCCGCCGACGATCTGCCCGGTACCGAAGGCGTCCAACGTGCCCGCGAAAGCCGCGACGAACGAGAACTGCGCGGACGCGCGGCAGTTACGTCGCTATCGACTTCTTGCGGCGTCCGGCATCCACGAGGATTGCCGGCAATGTCCGGCGGGCGCGTGCATCAGGGCCGCGGCCGTCGTCGTCCGAAAATCAGCGTGACGACGAAAAGCACCAGGAACACGAAGAACAGGATCTTCGCGATACCCACGGCGGCGCCGGCAATGCCGCCGAAGCCCAGTACGCCGGCGACGATGGCAACGACCAGGAACATGATTGCCCATCCCAACACGGTAAACCTCCTGCACAGCTTGCGTTGTTACGACGGCATGGGTCCGCACGCCGTGTGTAAACCCTAACCAAGGCGCGCAAGGCGGGCATCAACAAAAGTTAATCGGTGCCGGTCAGGCCCGGCGGGCGCCCGCGTCACTTCGTTGCGTCGCGCCTGCCACGCCCATTCCCGCGGTCAGCACGAAGCGCATCGCTTCCTGTGCGCCGACCTCGAGCGGCTCGACCCGCTCGCGCGGCATGAGCAAGGTGTAGCCGCCGATCTGGTAGCTCATCGGCATGTAGACCGCGACGGTATCGTCGTCGCCGCCGAAGCGTTCCTCCACCGACGATCGCGTGACGAAGCCGAGCAATGCCTCGCTACGCCCGGGAACCCGTACGATCACCGGTTTGCCGCTGCCGTCGGCGTTGCCGCGCGACAGCATGTCCATGATGTCCTTGATCGACCCGTAAACCGTTTTTACCAGCGGGATGCGACCGACGATCGCTTCGCCGAGATTGAACAACTGCCTGACGACCCACAGCTGCATCAGGATGCCGATCCCGAATACCAGCGCGATGCCCAGGATTACGCCCATGCCCGGAAAAACCACCGCGTCGGGCAGCAGGGAGGCCGCCATCGCGCCGAGCAGCTTCTCGGCGTTTACGCCGAGCCAAACCAGGAGGGCGGCGGTCAGCGCGAGTGGAACCGTAGCCGCGAGGCCGGTGAGGAAGATGCGTCCAAGGTATCTCATGAGCAGGCTCCGACGATTGGCAGGGTTTCGGCGTCATGCGCCGCCTCCGGACGGTCGAGTACGCGATGATGCCCGATCGATCGTCGCCGCGATACGACGATCGGCCGCCCGTCCACCCGCCGGTATTCGTTACGCGCGTGTCGTCGCCCACCAGGACTTCGAGAAGCGCCGCCCCGATGATCATCAGGGCGCCGGCCCACTCGACAAGGCGCATCGGCTCGTCCGCCAGCAGCGAGGCGCTGACCACCGCCACCAGCACCTCGGACATCATCAGGATGCCCACCCGCGCCGGCGGCAGCCGGCCGGCGGCCCAGAAGATACCGAACAGCCCCGGCAGCAGCAGCACGCAACTGAACAGGCCGAGCATGCCGGCGCCGAGCAGCCAGGCCCCGGCGGGCGGTATGGGTACGCGATGAAGGTGCAGCAAGCCGACGGCGAGAATGCAGATCGAGGCGAACAGGAACTGCCCCGTCACGGTGCCAAGCGGCGGCGTGTCCGGGTGTCGCCGCAGCACCAGCACCGCCAGCGCCCAGCAAATTCCCGAGGCGAAGGCGAAGGTGTCGCCGCGATTGAGCGGCACGCCGTGTTCGCCGGCGCCGCCGAGCATCAGGGCCAGGCCGGCCAGTCCGATCAGGGCCGCGACCCAGCCCTGCCAGCGCGTCCGCTCGCCGAGAATGAGCATGGCGAACAACGCCGACCAGACCGGCGTCAGGTAGAACAACAGCGTGACGCGTATAACGCTGGAATACACCAAGCCCACCGTGTAGAGGCCGAACCCGAGCCCGCTCAGCACGCCGAACAACAGACAGCGACCCAAGTGGCCCCTGAGCGTGTCGCGCTGCCACCACGCGACGGGCAGCAGGACCAGCGTGGGCCAGCCGAACGCGGCCAATGCCGCCCAGGCGTCGGTCAGCCCGTGGCTTTCCACGTAGCGAAGCGGTAGCCAAAGCAGGCCCCACGCGGCGGCGCCGCCGAGGATCAGCATGGCCGGCAAAAGCGAGGGATAGCGACCGTACACGTCGGGCTTGTCACGTCCTGAGGGGCCAGCCGCGGATTATGCATGGTCCAAAGCGCAGCGGCATACTGGTCGCGTCTTGGCATCATCTGTAAGAGGTTACTGGTACTAAAGGGAAACGGCGATTGCTCTATTATGAGTACGTCTTTTTTCATCCCCATTGCATTGATTTCGCAGCCGTGGCCGGTGGCGACAAGCCGGTCGTGGCATTCAACTTTAAAGAGGAGATCATCATGCCCCGAATGACGCCCAGCGAGGCTTTCGTCGAGACGCTAGTCGCCAACGACGTCGATACCATGTTCGGTATCATGGGTTCGGCGTTCATGGACGCCATGGATATTTTCGCCCCGGCGGGCATCACCATGATTCCGGTGGTGCACGAGCAGGGCGCCGGCCACATGGCCGACGGGTACTCGCGCGTGTCCGGCCGCCACGGCGTGTGCATCGGCCAGAACGGCCCCGGCATCAGCAACTGCGTGACCGCCATCGCCGCCGCCTACTGGGCGCACTCGCCGGTGGTGATCGTGACGCCCGAGACCGGCACCATGGGGCAGGGCCTGGGCGGCTTCCAGGAAGCCAACCAGCTGCCCATGTTCGAGGAATTCACCAAATACCAGGGTCACGTCAACAACCCGGCGCGCATGGCCGAGTTCACCGCGCGCTGCTTCGATCGCGCCATGTCCGAGATGGGGCCCACCCAGCTCAATATTCCGCGGGATTACTTCTACGGCGAGATCGACTGCGAAATCCCGATGCCGATGCGCATCGAGCGCGGACCCGGCGGTGAGGACAGCCTGCGTCGGGCCGCCGACATGCTGGCCGAGGCAAAGAATCCGGTCATCGTCTCGGGCGGCGGCGTGGTGATGTCCGACGGCGTCGACGAATGCAAGGCGCTGGCCGAGCGGCTCGGCGCCGCGGTGGTCAACAGCTACCTGCACAACGATTCGTTCCCGGCCAGCCATCCGCTGTGGTGCGGACCGCTGGGTTACCAGGGTTCCAAAGCCGCCATGAAACTGATCGCCAAGGCCGACGTGGTGCTGGCGCTGGGCACGCGCCTCGGCCCCTTCGGCACGCTGCCCCAGCACGGTATCGACTACTGGCCGAAGGACGCCAAGATCATCCAGGTGGATGCCGATCACAAGATGCTCGGCCTGGTGAAGAAAGTGTCCGTCGGCATCTGCGGTGACGCCAAGGCCTCGGCGAAGGCGCTGCTGGCGCTGATTTCCGATCGCAAGCTTACCTGCGACGACAACCGCGAATCACGCGAAAAGGACATCGCCGCCGAGAAGGCCGCCTGGGAGAAGGAGCTCGACGAGTGGACCCACGAGCGTGACGCCTTCAGCCTCGACATGATCGAGGAGCAGAAGAACGAGGCCGGCAACTGGCTGCATCCGCGCCAGGTACTGCGCGAGCTCGAGAAGGCGATGCCGGAGAACGTCATGGTTTCCACCGACATCGGCAACATCAACTCGGTGGCCAACAGCTACCTGCGTTTCGAGCGGCCGCGCAGCATGTTCGCGGCCATGAGCTGGGGCAACTGCGGCTACGCGTTCCCCACCATCATCGGCGCCAAGGTCGCCGCGCCCGACCGTCCCGCCATCTCCTATGCCGGCGACGGCGCCTGGGCGATGAGCATGGGCGAAATTCTCACCTGCGTGCGGCATAATATCCCGGTGACCGCGGTGGTGTTTCACAACCGCCAGTGGGGCGCGGAGAAGAAGAACCAGGTGGACTTCTACAACCGCCGTTTCGTGGCGGGCGAGCTGGACAATCCCAGCTTCGCGGGCATCGCGCGCTCCATGGGCGCCGAGGGCGTGACCGTGGACAAGCTCGACGACGTCGGCAGTGCCTTGAAGAAGGCCGTGGACGCGCAGATGAACGATGGCAAGACCACCATCGTGGAGATCATGTGCACCCGGGAACTGGGCGATCCCTTCCGCCGCGACGCACTGAAGAAGCCGGTGCGCCTGCTGGAGAAGTACAAGGACTACGTTTGACGTTCGCGGCACGCGCCGCTTCGGCGGCGCGTGTTCGCGCAAATCGCCCTGGCGCTCGCCGCCGACGTGACGCGACCGTCGCGCCGGCGGTGCGGCGGCGTTTATGCGACAGTCGTTCGGACCCAACCGGACGTGAATGAGTTTCGACCCGAATCATGAACGACCTGATCCACAGCGCCCCCGATCGCCGGGTGTCGGTACGCGAGGCGTTCGGCATCGACACCGACCTCGAGGTGCCGGCGTTCGCCGAGCGTGATGCGCACGTGCCGGAGATCGATCCCGTCTACCGGTTCGACCCGCGGACAACACTCGCTATCCTCGCGGGTTTCTCGCGCAACCGGCGCGTGCTGGTGCAGGGAATGCATGGCAGCGGCAAGTCCACCCACATCGAGCAGGTGGCGGCGCGGCTCAACTGGCCGTGCGTGCGCGTCAATCTCGATGGGCACATCAGCCGCCTCGACCTGGTGGGCCGCGACGCGGTGGTCATCCGCGACGGCAAGCAGGTCACCGAGTTCCACGAAGGCATCGTGCCGTGGTCACTGCGTCGGCCGGTGGCGCTGGTTTTCGACGAGTACGACGCCGGCAGGCCCGACGTTATGTTCGTCATCCAGCGCATCCTGGAACGCGACGGCAAGTTCACCCTGCTGGACCAGAACGAGGTCATCCGGCCGCACGCCGCGTTTCGCCTGTTCGCCACCGCCAACACCATTGGCCTGGGCAATCTCACGGGCCTGTATCACGGCAGCCAGTTGCTCAACCACGCCCAGATCGACCGCTGGAACATCGTCGCCACGCTGAACTACCTGTCGCGCGAGGAAGAGAGCGCCATCGTCCTGGCGCGCGTGCCGGCGTTGGACAACGAGCGCGGCCGCGCCCTGGTGGCTTCCATGGTGGCGCTGGCGTCGCTGACCCGCGAAGGGTTCGCGGCCGGCGACCTGTCGACATTGATGTCGCCGCGCACCGTGATCACCTGGGCGGAGAACACGGAAATCTTTTCGGATACGGATCACGCGTTCCAGGTGTCGTTCCTGAACAAGTGCGACGAGATGGAACGGACGCTGGTTGCCGAGTACTACCAGCGCTGCATGGGACGCGAATTGCCCGGGTACGAAGTGCCCGATCAGGCAGACGCCGCGTCATGAGCCGCGAGGCCGTCGAGCAACAACGAATCGAAGAGTTGTGCGCGGCGGCCATCAGGGCGCTGTCGGGCGTCGCCGACGTGCATTTTCGCGGCCGTCGCCTGTTTCGCGGCGGCAATGCCGTTCCCCGTCACGCGCCTCACCAGCAACTCGACGATGCGGCGGGCATCGTCGATCAGCGCGGCGCGAGCGACGGCATCGCGCTTCGCCTGAAACACTCCAACGACTCCCTGCATCGCAAACTGGCGCCGCGCGATGACGTGGCGCGGCTGGTGTTCGAGATGCTCGAGCAGTTCCGCGTCGAGTCGCTTGCCTCCGCGGACATGCCCGGCGTGCGGGGGAACCTCGATCGTCGCTTCGGCGAGTGGTCGTCGCGGTTCGCCGAGTCGGGCCTGGTGGATACGGACATCGGCCTGCTGTTGTTCGCGACCGCGCAGATATGCCGCGCGCGCATTCACGGCGGCAAGGTGGACGAGCCCTGGGAGGACATGCTCGAGCCCACCCGTGCCGGCATGGCGCCGTTGCTCGGCAATGACCTGGCCGGTATCAGGCGCGAGCGCGATGACCAAGCGGCCTTCGCCGCCCACGCGCTGTCCATCGCGCTGATCATTGCCGCCAGCGTGGAACACGCGGAGTCGTCGAGAGGGCGGCGAACGCCGCGCAACGATGCGCGCCGCGCCGTGTTCGCGTTGTCCCTGGATTTCGACGACGAGGAAGGGGAAGCCTTTCACCGCGCGGCGTCAGGACAAAGCAAGGTGCTCGAGGCGGCGGCGGAAGGCTACCGGGTGTTCACCCGCGAATACGACCGTGAACTCGAAGCCGCGGCGTTGGTGCGATCCGCCGAGCTGCGTTCCCTGCGCCACGACCTCGACCGGCGCGTCGCCGGCTACGGTATCAACGTTCCGCGTCTCGCCAAGCTGATCAAGGCCATGCTGGCCCGACCCCGGCCGGACGGATTCAGCTTCGGCGAGGAGACCGGCGTCATCGACGGGCGCCGACTGTCCCAGCTCGTCGCCTCGCCCGCGGAGCGGCGGTTGTTCAGGCAGGAGCGCCGCCAGCCCGACGCGCAATGCGCGTTTACCATCCTGGTCGACTGCTCGGGATCGATGAAACAGTACGTCGACACCCTGTCTTGCCTGGTCGACGTGCTGTCGCGGGCCATGGAGCAGGCGGGCGTCCAGGTCGAATTGCTCGGCTTCACCACCGGCGCGTGGAGCGGCGGCCGCGCGCAACGCGACTGGATCCGGCAGGGACGACCGACCGCGCCCGGGCGTCTCAACGAATCCTGCCACATCGTTTTCAAGGATGCCGCCACCACCTGGCGCCGCGCGCGCCGGTCCATCGCCGCGCTCGGCAAGCGCGAGCTGTTTCGCGAGGGCATTGACGGCGAGGCGGTGGACTGGGCATGCCGCCGCCTGAGCGGCGCCGACGTCGAACGCCGCATCCTGATGGTGGTCTCGGACGGCAGCCCCATGGACACCGCCACCGCCCTGGCCAACGACCCTTTCTACCTCGACGATCACCTGCAGCGCGTCGTTCGGCAATGGAGAGAGACGGGCGGCGTCGAGATCATGGGCCTGGGCGTCGGACTGGACCTGAGTCCGTACTACGACCGAAGCCTCGCCGTGGACCTCGACCTCGGCCTTTCGCACCACCTGTTCGTCGACGTGCTCGAGGTGATTCGCGGGCACCATCGCCGCTGAGGCGATCGGCGTTCGTCGCGAACAGGTTCGGCGATCGCGGAAGTGCTATAGTTCGGCGCCGCCGTTTTCGGCGGAACAGGATCGAATCTCAGGCATCTCATGGGTATTGAATCGAGCAGGGGCGCCCGCCGGCGGCGCGCGGCCGCGTGGGTGCTCGTCGCGGGATTGTTGGGCGGCTGCGTGCTGTTCTCGGACGATTATCGATACGGCTACGTCGCGCTCGACGGCGCCGACGTGTACGGGACCGGCACCGCCGTTTACCTGCCGCCGAACGCGCCCTCGATCACCCAGCGCTACCAGCCGAACCCGGTGGGCCGCAGCGGCGTCTCGTCCACCAAGGGGCACGAGGGTTTCGATATCATCGCGCGCCGGCGCGCGCCGGTCATTGCGCCGCTTGACGGCGTGGTGGTTTCCTCTTACTGGGAGCCCATGTACGGCAATCGGCTGGTGATCGCTCACGGCACCGACGACGCGGGGCGCGAACTGTTCACGCGCTACTTTCATCTGCATTCGCGGGAGGTGGCCGTCGGTCAGGCGGTCGAGCGCGGCCAGCTCATCGGCCGGCTCGGCGCCAGCGGGATGCTGGCGCCCAATTTGCACCTGCACTTCGAGACGCTGACGCGTGAAGCGCGCGGCCCGTTCGACACGTTGGTGCCGATCAACCCGCACCTGTACTGGTATGACGGCCCCGGGCGGGTGACATGCTTCGACCGGCGCCGCGCCTACACGGAACAAGGATTCAGGCTCACGTACCCGGTGCCGTGCCGTGGCGTCGAGTGGCGCGTCAACGAATAACCTGACGTCCGGCTCGCGCCGGGCATCCCGGAGTCGACGATGCAAGGCGAAACGAATTGGCGCAACCTGGTGGCGGCCTGCGGCGCGATCACGGTGTTCGGCCTCGCCTTCGGCATGACCTATCCGTTGCTTTCGCTGATCCTGGAATCGCGCGGCGTAAGCGCCGACATGATCGGTATCAACTCGGCGATGATGCCGATCGGCGTGCTGCTGTTCTCCTCGGTCATCCCGGTGGCATCGGCTCGCTTCGGCTCGCGCAACGTGGCGATCGCCGCCGCGCTGTCCTCGGCGGCGCTGACCATCTCCTTCAAGGTGTTCGACGATCTCGCCGCCTGGTTCGTCATCCGGCTGTTGATGGGCATGTCCATCTCCACGCTGTTCGTTCTGAGCGAGGCGTGGATCGTGCGTTTCGCATCGAGAGCGCAGCGCGGCCGGGTGGTGGCGATCTATGGCAGCGTGCTGTCGGCGAGTTTCGGCGCCGGCCCGGCGCTCATCAGCTGGATTGGCATCGAGGGATGGACGCCGTTCGCGGTCGGCGCCCTGGTCTTACTGGCGGGCGTCGCGCCGCTGGCGCTGGTGCGCGACGAACCCACCGCCGAACCGGAAGGCACCCGCGCGTCCGGGTTGTTCGACTTCGCCGCCAAGGCGCCGCTGCTGCTCGCCGCGGTGGGCGTGTTCGCAATTTTCGATGCCGCGACGTTGTCGCTGCTGCCGGTGTACGGCATTCGCGGCGGACTCGAAGTTGCCACCGCCTCGATGGCATTGAGCGCCCTCATCCTCGGCAACATCGTGCTCCAGTTCCCCATCGGCTACCTCGCAGATCGCTATTCGCGACGCGGGGTACTCGCGTTGTGCGCGCTGGTCACCGGTTCGACCTTGCTGCTGTTGCCGGGCGCGATGGCGACGTTCTGGATGTGGCCGCTGTTGGTGCTGTGCGGCGCCGCCGGTTACGGCGTGTATACCGTCGCGCTGGCCGAGCTCGGCGATCGTTTCAGCGGCAGGGACCTGGTGACGGGCTCGTCGGCCTTTGCCGTGATGTGGGGTTGCGGGGCGCTGGTGGGGTCGGTTTCGGGAGGCTGGGCGATGCACGGCTTCGGCCCGCATGGCCTGCCGTTGTACCTGGCGGTGATCTATCTCGCGTTCATGGCGGTGGTGGCGTACCGCCGGCGCGAGACCTCGGCCGGCGGGTAAGCACTTTCCACCCTGCCGGCGCCAGACGAAAGGCGCGCGTCCGGCGCGCCTTTCCTTGCCTGGTCAGGATGCGGCCGTCAGCGCGGTTCGTTCAACAGTCCCTTGACGATCGAGACGCACGCCAGAAGCAATACGATGGCGAACGGGAAGCCCGTCGAGACCGACATGGCCTGAAGCGCGCCGAGACCGCCGCCGAGCAGCAGGGCGATGGCGACCAGGCCTTCGAACACGCACCAGAACACGCGCTGCGGCAACGGAGCGTCCACCTTGCCGCCCGCGGTGATGGTGTCGATCACCAGGGACCCGGAGTCCGACGACGTGACGAAGAACACGATGACCAGCACGATGCCGATGAACGAGGTGATCGTATGCAGCGGCAGTTGCTCGAGCATGACGAACAGCTTGAGCTCGAGGGACGCGTCCGCCACCGCCTGGTACCCGTCGTTGACAATCTGGCTGATGGCCACGCCGCCGAAGGCGCTCATCCACATGACGCAGACCAGGGAAGGGATCAGCAGCACGCAGAAAATGAATTCGCGCACCGTGCGTCCGCGGGACACGCGGGCGATGAACATGCCGACGAACGGCGACCAGGAGATCCACCAGGCCCAGTAGAACGAAGTCCAGCCCTGGCTGAAATTGGCGTCCTCGCGGCCCACCGGGTTTGACAACGGCAGGAGGTTCTGCACGTAGGCGCCGAGGCTGGCAAAGAAGCCCGCGATCACTTCCGTGGTCGGCCCCACCAGGATCACGAACAGGAGCAGTAGCGCCGCCAGCACCATGTTGATCTCCGACAACCGCTTCACCCCCGCGTCGAGGCCCGCGACCACGGAGATCAGCGCCACCGCGGTGATAGCGAGGATGAGAAACACCTTGGAGCCGTCGGACACGCTCCAGCCGAACAGGAACTCGAGGCCTGCGTTCGCCTGCTCGGCGCCGAAGCCGAGCGAGGTGGCGAGGCCGAACAGGGTGGCGAACACCGCCAGCGTGTCGATCACGTGGCCGGTCCAGCCCCACACCCGCTCGCCGAAAATCGGGTAGAAGATCGACCGTATGGTTAGCGGCAGCCCCTTGTTGAAGCTGAACAGCGCCAATGCCAGGGCGACGATGGCGTATATCGCCCACGGGTGCAGCGCCCAGTGGAAGATGGTCGCCGCCATGCCGAGGGCGCGCGCGGCCTCGGCGTCGCCCGCGGCCGCCCCCAGCGGCGCCCAGTCGGTGCGCACGCCGTTTTCGACACTGGTGCCGCCCATGGACGTCGAGAAGTGGGAGATCGGCTCCGATACGCCGTAGAACATCAGCCCGATGCCCATGCCCGCGGCAAACAGCATGGCGAACCAGCCGGTGTAAGTGTAGTCCGGTTTCGCATCCTTGCCGCCGAGGCGTACCTTGCCGAGCGGTGAAACCAGCAGCACCAGGCACAGGATCACGAATACATTGCCGGCGCTCAGGAAGAACCAGTCGAAATTCGAAGTCAGCCATGCACGCATGGCGTTGAACATCGGGCCGGCGGAATCCTGGAACGCCAGGGTCAGAAAGACGAAGGCGACGATGACCAGCCCGGAGATCATGAACACCGGGTTATGGATGTCCAGCCCGAACGGACCGAGTTTGGCCTGAATGTTGTCCTGTCCGATTTCGTAGTCCGTTTCGATGATGTCGGCGTCCCCGGTCGGACCGAGTTTCGGTTGAGGTGCCATGTGTTTCCCCTGTCCTGTGGTTGAATTCGTTGGTTGGAACAGTTGTCGACCCGACGGCCTTCTAGCGGACGACGAACACCGACGCTTTCGCGTGCATGGCGACATAGCCCGCGTTGGAAGCGAACAGGTGCTCGGCGAGTCCCGGCACGTGGGAAGCCATCACCACGAGGTCGGCGCCGGTGTCCTCGACGGCCTTGAGCAGCGTGGCATCCAGATCCACCGAGGGATCGTGACTGATGCACGCGATCGAGGTGGCCTGGGCGATGTCGTACGTCTTCGATTGCTCGTCGGCGAAGGCGTTCATCTTGCGCTCGAACTCCTGCGGATTGTGAGCGAGCGAGCCCGGGGTGGCGGCGCCCACCCCGACGTAGATCAGTGGGACGTCGTAGTGCCTCGCGAGGTCGGCGGCCGTTTTCAGCGCCTTTCCCAGGCGCTCCACGTGGCCGAGGTCGACCGGTACCATGATTTTGCGGTACATCGAAAACCCTCCTTCTTCTGGTGTTGTGGCATCGAACGGCGTTGTGCATGGCCACGCGATGCCCCCCGACCGTGTCATATCCGCAACCTTATTGTCCAGCTTGGCGCCCGGTTCGCGCCGGATCCGGGTCGGTATGCGAGCGTTGCGCGCCGCATTCTGACAAGAACGCGTCTCGAGCCGACGACCCCGGTATCGGCGTGCGCTCGGCCGGCCGAACATGCCGGCCGGTCGTTTTGAACGGGGTGGCTTCAGATTGCCTGGTCGGCGTCGCGCGGCTGCTCCCGGGCCCAGCGATGGATCATCGACAGGTGAAGGCGCAGCGCCTCGAGCTGACGCTCGACGGGCCAGCCTTGCGGGCTGGTCACGGCGCTGGCCGTGAGGCCGTTGAGAAAGTTCAGTACCGAGATATGCACCGCGTCGAACGTGGCCCCTCGCCAGTGCGAGGATTCGGGCCACGCGGCGCCGATGGCGCGCCCGTACAGGTCCAGCGCGTCTTCGTGCAGGGTGCGGTTGACCGCCGCGAGCTTGGGATCGTTGGTGACCTTGCCCCAGAAGCTCACCCAGACCGCGCATTCATCGCGCCGTGCGGCGTCGATCGGGAGGGTTTCCTTGAGGATCGAGAACAGGCGGTCCTCGCCGCCCTCGATCATCGCCTCGATTCGCTCCTCGGTACGTTGAAACACCAAGCGAAGCGCGGCGGCGACGATGTCGCGCTTGTTGGCGAAATAATGCGTGATCATGCCGGTGGTCACCGACGCCTCGCGCGCGATGTCCGCCATGGTGGTGCGCTCCACACCGCGGCGGGCGAGGGCTCGACAGGCGGACAGGGCGATGTGGCGCCGCTGCGCCTCGTGGTCGACGATCTTCGGCATCGGCTGCCGCTTGCCCGCGTCCCGTTAGCGGCCCTGCCAGCGCGGTTGACGCTTTTCCGCGAACGCCCGCGCGCCCTCCTTGATGTCCTCGGAACGGTTCACGCGTTCCACCGTCGCGCAGGCGTCGTGCACCGCGAATGCTTCGTGCTCTGGCACCATCTCGGTCATGCGCAGCACCTGCTTGATGGCGGGGTAGAGCAGCGGCGGACCGGCCGCGAGGGTGTCGGCGATTTCGCGCGCCTTGTCCATCCCTTCGCCGCTGGGCACCACGTGATTGACCAGGCCCCAGTGTTTCGCCTCCTCGGCGTCCATCCACCGGCCGGTCATCATGAACTCCACGGCCACGTGGTAGGGCACACGGCGGCGCAGCTTGACGACGCCGCAGTCCGGCAGCACGCCCACGTTGATTTCCGGCAGCGCGAAGGTGGCGTGCGTCTCGGCGACGATGATGTCGCACCCGAGCATCATCTCGAAGCCGCCGCCGCAAGCGATGCCATTCACGGCGGCGATGATCGGCTTGTACAGGTTTCGCGGATGGTTGAGCCCGCCGAAGCCGCCTTCGCCGTAGTGGGAGTCGGATGCCTCGCCGGTTTCGGCGACGTTTTTCAGGTCCCAGCCGGCGCTGAAGAATTTCTCCCCGGCGCCGGTCAGGATGGCGAAGCGCAGCGAATCGTCGTCGCGAAAGTCCGCCCACAATTGCGACAGCGCGCGGCTGTCGGCGGCGGAAATGGCGTTCGCCTTGCCCTTGCAAAGGGTCACTTCGAGAATCGGTCCGCGTCGCTCGGTGGTGAATGGTTGGTCGCTCATCTACTTCTCCTTCAGGGTGATCAGGGTGTCGGCGACGATCGCGCCGCGCCCGTCCGGGCGCACGATCAGCGGATTGACGTCCAGCTCGACCAGTCGTTCGCCGAGTTCTTCGACCAGCCGCCAGAGCGCGATTACCGCCGTTACCACGGCGCCGACGTCGCCGGCGGGCCGCCCGCGCCAGCCCGCGAGTTGTCGGTGCACCTTCAGTCGCTTCAATGCCGCGGTCACGTCGGCCTCGTCGAAGGGCGGCAGCAGCGTGACGGTGTCGGCCACGAGTTC
>JAUIEZ010000233.1 GCA_030429665.1 Gammaproteobacteria bacterium
GTGCTTCCGTCAATCGGTAACCCCGCCGGCAGTTGAATAAAGACCGAATCTACCCCTTTACTACCGACGACACGCGTCAAATGCCCCTTTCCCGTGGTGTCCTCCAACAACACGAGACTGCCCGCGTAGAATCGTCGCTTCTCGCCATCACTGACCGACACTTCCAACTCGCCCGACAACTGAACGTAGAACTGCCGGCGGGGCGTTGGATGCCAATCTCCAACCCAGATTGCGGGAACGGCACAAAATATCGTGCAATCGGTTTCCATGGGTTGCGCCATGTTCAACGGCGGCGCGGGCGGCGCGAAATCGACTGGCTCAACGTCGACTTCGACATCCTGGAAGTGAGACTCACCGTCTGCGCCGCTATAGATGCGTGTGTAATTCATAGGGCCTCTGTCGCTGTTCGGCCAGAATGCGCAATCTCGTGGCGACACATGATTCCGAATGATGTGCGCCAGCATTCGCAACATCGGCTTCCCAAGTCGATCGATGCCTCGTCGACAAAGAGGAAAGTCCGGTCAGCGAAGTCGAAACGATTCCGCTCTCGTCGCGCTTCACTACGGCTCGTATTCCATCGCCGCCGCCCTCAATAGTAGCGTAGCTGGGGATATTCCCGAAAACTCGACAAATGGGCGTGGGTCAAGTCGATTCAACTTGCCGCTTTAATCGGGCGTTAATCGGGGAGGGCGTTAATCGGGGAGCGGGGTTAATCGGGGACATCCACGGATATGCGTGCGTTAATCGGGGACATCCACGGATATGAACAGGCCAGTCGGGTTTCATCTCGGCACTTTCGACGCGGAATTGACGATTTGAAAAGCAGTTCCGCGCGCCTACCGCCCGAACTTCCGCAGCCACGTCTCGCATCGACGTGAATCGCGGTCCTCGTATGCACGGATCGCGGAGGCCAAATCCATGGTGAACCGGTCCTCCCGGTCCTCTGCCAGTGCCGTCAGCCGCATCGTGTACCAGGCGGTGATTCCGCCCGGCGGCGCGGTCTCGAACCTCGGGAACTCAGGATCGGCACCGTCGGTGAACAACCAGGCGTCGGGTAGCCGCGGGTCGAGCACCATGGCACGCGCCGCGCCAACCACGTCCACGGCCTCACTCGCCACCGCGTATGCCGCCTGCGCCCGGGACTTGAAACCGCCCGTCAGCATCAGCGGCTTCGTCGTCCGCTTTCGTGCATGCTGTGCGAAGTCGAGGAAGTACGGCCCCTTGCCCGCGCCATCCGATGTCGCCCTGGCTCCCGGAAAGTAAGTCCCTCCGCTTATGTCGATCAGGTCGACGGAGGTTCCGTCCAACAGGCGCACCACTTCCAATGCCTCATTTTGCGTGAGTCCGCCGTCAAGTTGATCCGTCGCATTGATCTTGATGCCGATTGGAAATGCCGGACCGACAACCGCGCGTACCGCGTTCACCACTTCGATGACGATACGACATCGCGCCTCGATCGAGCCGCCGTAACCATCCGTCCGGCGGTTGAACAACGGCGACAGGAACTGGCTGAGCAGGAATCCATGCGCGGCGTGAACCTGCACCCCGCTGAATCCTGTCGCCATCGCGTTTTCAGCCGCGATCGCGTACAGGTTCGGCAGTTCCCTCACCTCGTCGGTAGACATGCCCTCGCAGCGAAGGTCGCCGACATCCAGGGCCGACGGTCCCTTCGGTCGGCTGATCGGCGGATGTGAGAGTGCACCGGCGTGCCCGAGCTGCGGCCACAGGTGGGCGCCATCGATCAACGCTCTGCCGGCCAGTGACTTCAGCGCCAGTCGATTCAAGCCGGCGCCCAGCACGAGGTTCCCCGGCTTTTCCGGAAATCCGGGATCGACCTGCACTTCCCCGATGATCGAGAGCGCCACCCCGCCCTGGGCCCACCGCTCGTACAATCTCGCCTGCGCCGCAGTCGGCGCGCCACGGCCGTCGGCAAGCGAATCCGACATCGCGGATTTCGCAAGTCGATGCTTCAACACCGCACCACACGGGAGCCTCAGCGGGCGACGGATTCGTTCGTCTGAGGTTGCGAGTTCATGCATTGGGCAATGATCCGAAAGGTGCCGCTCAATGAACGCGCGCGGTGTTGCGAACAGTTCGCCATGAAAAGCGCACGACGGGGAATTCCGTCCGCGGAAATACCTCGTTCGACCGTCGACCGATTCGTTCCGCATCGATCAACGGGAGGACCTCGGTATCGAAAACGTTTCTTGGGATTTCTTCATCTCGCGTTCGGAATGTACACGAGAAACCCAAGGACGAGCGTCTCCGTTCTTCCTGGGTCTTGCTCCGGCGTCAACGTTGCGCCTTTATACCCGCCTTTGTCGTCGGCGTGTTCTCACCGCTCCAGAGCGCCCTTTCCGGCAAGGATTCGTTCCCGGAACCGGGCAATGCGCGAAACCCGGGTTTCCGGCTTTTTCGCCGAATTGAGATTGATCAGGTAGCTCCTTTGCCGCCCGGGCGTCAATCGATGAAAGCCTTCCGCCAACTCCGGATCGGCATCGAGCGCCTCGACGAGTTCTTCCGGCCACTCGAGGGTCGTTTCATCCTTCGGCGGTTTGATCCCCGCCTCGGCGTAGTCCATGGCCTCTTTCAGGTACGCATTGATCGTCGACGCCAATGCGACGACCGCTGCATTGTCGGTAAAGCGAATCATGTCCGGATGCCGCGTGTTCGGCCCCTGTTTCTCGAGGACGTTCGCGGGATCGCGCATCAGCGCCGCGTTGAAAAAACTGAGGCGAAAGTCACCGCGAACGGCGCCGATAATCGCGATATTGCGCCCTGCATGCATGTAGCAGGGATGCCCCCATTTGACCGTCTCCGACAGGCCTGCCGCGAGACAAACCTGCCGAAGATTGCTTAACCCGTGTTCCCACGTTCGGGTTGAGCAGTCGGATGTGGCGAACCGGTCGCAGCGACCACACCCCTTGGAGAAAAAGTCTTCGATGTCAGTGATCATCGTCGTCTTCCGGAGTGAATTACGCGCGAGGAAACTGAAAGTCCAAAATAAACTGCCTTCGGCGACTACCGGCCCGGCACCATCCTTGGGTGTTCCGAACCATCAAGCTGGTTCAACGAGGAATATATCGTGGATGTCATCGAATCGCGAACTCCCCGCCGTACGGGAAGGCGCGGCGTACGGAGCAGTAGACGCGGTGAGCGCACGGTGTTGTCCTTCGGAGTTACGAACACCTCTCGCATGCGGGTCGCGGGCGCAGTCAGCCGCCTTGAATCGGCGGACCGAGCTGTACCCTTGTGACCTGGCGGTCCTTCCTTTTGTGAGTGTCCCGATATCATCCCGTCCCGATATCATCCCGTCCCGATATCATCCCGTCCCGATATCATCCCGATGTCAATGTCATCCTCGATGTCATTTCCTGACGTCAAGTTTCGGGTCGACTACCAACGGCCAGGTATCAAGACACTGGCGGTGTGAGTCATGAAATATTCCTTATCCCCGAGGAGGTACCAGTACCTAGTACCTAGGGACATCCACCAGATGGAGCAAGCTGATATTTTTGGGACACGCATGAAGTTTTCCCTGCCCCCCAAACCCCCACGTCCTGTCTCGATCAGAATCCCAGAAATAGCATATCCAGCGCCGCCGCAATCTCCTGCTGCTGATCGGCAAGGCTGCCAACCTGCTCACGCAACTCACTCTCGGGCACGGCGGCCATGTACTGCGTCGCCAGGATCACTGCCTGGCCGTCGACTTCGAAAACGGGGTTCAACCGTTGCGCGGGAGACGGCGACGACGATCTCGGCAACAACGGTACGACCATTCGAGTGTTCAGTCCGCCGAGAAGATCCGACTGAACATCCAGCAGGTATCCGGAGCC
>JAUIEZ010000068.1 GCA_030429665.1 Gammaproteobacteria bacterium
AAGTGAAAACGCTCAGCGCCGATGATAGTGTGGGGCCTCCCCATGTGAAAGTAGGACACTGCCAGGCATTTAATGCAAAAAGGCTCCGCTTCTGCGGAGCCTTTTTTTTTCGCGGTCGCTCGACGTCGTCCTCGGACCGGTTCCGCGCAAGGCGTTACCTCTGTCGCTAGTAACTTCCCCACGCGTCGTTGGTGTTCGTGACGCCATTCTGCGTTGTACTTCTTTGGCTGTAGTTGAACGAGACAATAACACGCTCACCGGCAACGCCTTCTTCTTCGGACAAATTCGGGTCGACTTCGTGGCCAAGCCAGCCGGGGAAAAAAATCACCCGGCCTGGTTTAGGTTCATAATGCACTTCCTGCCACAGTTCGCGAGGCCGACCCTTGTCCTCGTCAATGCCGATCTCCTTGAAGTTCGCGTGTTCCCTGGGGTCGCGGAACCGAATGTGCCCACATTCTTTCGGGGTTTGTACATAGTAAACGCCGCTCCACAATGCCTCCGGGTGGTTGTGGTAGCGGTTATAGCCGAATCGGGGATTGGTAATGGCCCACAAATGGTCGCAAAACGGGATCGATTCCGGGTGGTAGTTGAGGTCCACGAACATGTGGCTGACGATTGCATCGAGTCGCATGACGAGATCCCGGAAATGAGGCTTTCGTTGCAGACTGGCCTGACTGTGCCAAGATCCTACCCGTTTGACGTTTGAGCGGACGACGCCCTCGGGGTCGCGTTCCCGTTCTTCGAGAATCGCCGGCAGAAGCTTTTCGTTCAGCGCAGCGGCGTCCGGAATGTCGCAAAAGTAGAACAACGTGGGAAAGAAAGCCTCCTTGAGGACGTTCAGTTCCAGTTCGACCTCTTCGTCATCCTTTCGTCGCGCATCATCGTCGCCTGTCGATTGGCCCGCGGCCGTTCCCGGCGCGGTGCGGCCTGCTAGACCGTCGGCTGGATCGTGGGGTTTCATGTTTCCTCCAGTTTTCTCGTGGTCACGCCAATCCCGACAAGGAATCTCGAGATCCGCGACCGGATTGGGTTTGGGCGATGTCGATCGTTCTATCGTCGTTAACGGTATCGATCAGAATTTTCCGTAGGGGTGCCATTTTTCGTAGAAACCGTCCAACATCGCGCGAGCGCTCGACATATCCGCCGTGGTGGCTTCGCCAAGAATATATTTCCTTCGAGTCTCTTCGTACTGGCGAAACGCCACGTAGCCATCACGAAATCGAGGTGGCATGGCATCGATCGGGTGGGGAACGCCGTTTTTCGCAAACAGGCGCCTGAGGTGATTCGCGTTGTCGATCGCAGCCTGGTACTGGTGGTTCATCGAGTACAGGGAGAACAGCCGCTGCTGGATCTCGGGGTCGAATCTGTCGTCATAATTCTCATCGATCACGGTCTCGGAACTGCTCGACCATTCCGTACTGACACGAACGTCCGCAAGCAGCGATCCGTGCTCGAGCAACGATCGAAAAATCTCGCGACTGATGAGCCGGTTTCCGCGCGTGTTCGGGTGAACGTAGTCCAGAAATAGATCGAACCCGGGTGTTCCGGTCGTGGCCGCCAGGGAAAACGCCGCGTCGAGATCGACTAGGGTATTGTTGACCGAACTGGCGGCGACCTGTCGAACCGCGTCGTTGAAATCGGAGATCGCTCTAAAGGGATTATAGTCGAGGTCTCTTGCCCGCGAGAAGCTTTGCAGGGCGCCGGCCGCGTCGTCGCTGGCCTCCAGCAGTTTGCCGAGCCAGTAGTGGGATTCGGCATGGAGCGGCTCGAGCTCCAGGGCGCGACGCATCCAGGATACTCCGTCTTCGTAGTTCTCCTGCAGGTAACCGCGTTGCCCCATCGTGAAGTAGTGCTCCCATTGCTCCCGCATTGGACCGTCGAGCCCGTTGTGCGACACGGTCGGTAGCCAGTCCCGAAGGTTCACCGGCACCGTGCCGAGGAAGAGGGGAATGTCCAGTCGGGCCGCCTTTTCGGACATATAGGTCAGCGTATGACGATAGTGTGCCTTGACCTGTTCGAACTGAACCGGGTCGCTTCTCAATTCCATTGATTGTCGCTTGATCTTTTTCCAGAAGAACTGCGCGACTTCGTTCAACTCGTTTGCAGGTAACTCGGAACGGTCGGTCCTGAAAAGAGATTGAAGCCAATGAACGAACTTCGAACTTGATGCAATGGTGTTCAGCAGGGCGAAGCCGGGTACCGTGTAATCGCGTTCCTCGAGAAACTCGTTGTTTCCACTGTAGACAATGATGGCGTCGGGATCCATGCCGACGAGTTCGTCGAAGATATGGCGAATCCTGAAGCTGGCAAATCCGTGTGCGGCCGCATTGATGACTTCAAAGTGCGTTCCGGGAAAACGGGTGTCCAACGTTTTTTTGAGATAGGTGGAATACACATGCTCCGGGGCATGAGGCCATCCGGCCGCGGCGGACCCACCCAGCACGAAGAGTCGTACCGTGTTCTCCGGTTTTTGCACCTGAAATTTCGTGTTCCGTCTCGCATAGGCGAGTCGATGGGTGATCAGTGCGTATTCGTGGCCGTCATGCGTTTCGCGCGCAAATATCGTAAACGGAGAAACATTGACGTACGGGTCGACGTCGGCAGTGGATGTTCGAGCGAGACGGAAAACTGCTTCGATCAGCGTCAGCACGACGAAAGGAAGCAGGAAAAGTATGACGATGAAAGCCGCCTTCTTTACACGACTTCGATCGACGACGTCCCCGTTCATCGATTTCGAGCCACGTTATAGACAGTCGCCACTGTCTTTTGAATTCGCATCATTATCCTTGCTGCCCCGTGAATCGGTACGGGCGACGTAGTCGACATCAGTTATAAACAGGAACGTCGGTCAAGCTATGAGCGTGCCAGGAGAAAACAAACCCGGAACAGGTAACTCAAAGCAAAGGTTTTGCATATCACTGGAATATGCACGCTCAAGCAAGAGCGGACAAGTAGGCGGTACCGAGGCGGCGACTACGCAACAAGATTCGGATCATTCCATTGCGCGAGTCGAGTTTTCCAAAAAAACGGGATATGAACGATCGATCGACATCAGTCACTCGTTGCGTGGAGTGCCCAAGTGACAGTCGATGTTGACGGGGCGCAACGCGCGAGCGTTCGGACCCCATGTCGTTTGTCATGCGTGATGATGTTTGGCCGAGAAGCGCTCGCAATAGAATAAGTCCCAGTGATTCCAATTAATGTATACCTTTTCGTTGTGTTGTTTTATCGCAACGCGCGGAATTCACTGGTTGATGAAGAATGTCTCAAAAACTGCGCTTCGTGTGCTGGAAATCCCTCGGGTCCTCTCGTCCATGCTGGAAATCAACCTTTATTGGTTCACATTGCCTGTCCGCCAATTGTCGATGCGGTGCGGACGCTATCAATACGTGCGTAGCGATTTCCAAGTTTTCTTGGGTGATCATTGCGATGCAACAATCAAATGCAAGGTATACGAATAGCAAACAATGAGATATTCGATGACTTATTTTAAAAAGGATGCATCGTGTTTCGTTAGAAAATTTTTTTTACGAATTTTGTTGTATGTGTGTTTTAAACTGTTGCATACTGCACGAGAGGGGAGGTGACGATGCTGTAAGCAAACGGATAACCGCGCCCGAGTAAGGATACCCCCGCTTGAGTGCTGCTGGTTTTTTGAACCCGCGCACTTGATTCAAAAGCGACTTGTAATTTGCGAGGGAGTATCAATGAAGATTTCAGTGAAAGTATCCACTCTTAGTGCGGCCATCGCCCTGGGCCTGGCGTCAGGCGTAGCATCCGCCGGTGGCGAGTGGGGTGGAGGCGGTTGGGGCGGTGAAACCCCCAATTGGTTCGACGGCGACTTCGATTCGGAGTGCGCCGGCGATTGCGCCTTGGGCATATTGTCGATTTCCAACTCGCCGTTTGCCATCAGCAGCGCGTCCGGTGAGGGCGGCGGCAATGGTGAGGGCGGAGGCGAAGGCTTCGGCGGCGGCGGCGGCCTGGCCGGCAGTTCCACCGGCGAGCGCACTTCTGCGTCGTCCTTTGCCGGCGCGGTTGGCGGCGGCGGCGGCGGCGGAATAGAAGGTAGCGGCGAGGGCAGCGGCGACGGCAGTTCGTGGGGATTCGCCACGGGCAATGCCAGTGGCGACATTGCCTTCTGCGCCGGCTCCGGCTGCCAGGATCCGTTCGAACCACAATGACGTCTTTCAAGAGACCCTGAGACAGGGTTTTACAAAAGCCGTTTCGAAAAACAGGGAGACGCGCCATGCATCGACAAGGTTCACGGTTCATGCAAGTGAAGCGACGAATCAGACGGTGCGGCGCCTCCCTGTTTGTCGTTATGGACGATGACAATTCATTGACGTGAAACTACCAATAGCGAGGGGGCCAGATGAAAATCTCTGTAAAGGTATCCACTCTTAGTGCGGCCATCGCCCTGGGCATGGCGTCTGGCGTAGCATCCGCCGGTGGCGAGTGGGGTGGAGGCGGTTGGGGCGGTGAAACCCCCAATTGGTTCGACGGCGATTTCGACGCCGAATGTGCCGGCGATTGCGCCCTGGGTGTATTGTCGATTTCCAATTCGCCGTTTGCGATCAGCAGCGCGTCCGGTGAGGGCGGCGGCGGTGGTGGCGGCGGTGGCGAAGGCTTCGGCGGCGGTGGCGGCCTGGCCGGCAGTTCCACCGGCGAGCGCACCTCTGCATCGTCATTCGCTGGCGCCTTTGGCGGCGGCGGCGGCGGCGGAATAGAAGGTGGCGGTGGCGGTGGCGGCGACGGCAGCGCGTGGGGATTCTCCACGGGCAATGCCAGTGGCGACATTGCCTTCTGCGCCGGCTCCGGCTGCCAGGATCAGTGGGGGGGCGAGAATTAACGTAGGCTTAGGCAAGTGTAGACCCGTGCGGTTTTTGTCGACGCCCGTCAATCACCGGCGAGTTTACACGGCGACGACCAGCTTCTTCCGCTATACGCAAAGAGGTTGGTCGTCGACGCCGATGCGATGATCGCCAATTCGATCGATGGCTCGACGAGTCATCGGTCCATGCGACCGAATTGGCGTGCGGCCCCGGCACTGCGAGCAAACGGGCGAGACTTGCAGCCGAAGAACGGATTAGCGAAGCACAAGGAGAACGGATTCGACGGTATGAATGCGCCGGTTTCTGTTTCGATTGGAGACTGGCTGCCTGAAGGGCGACCGAAAGGGTCCCGCGGCGGCTCTGCAGGAGTCTGCGGGAGTGAGCATCGCCGATTGGCGGGTGTTTGCCGAGGAGTGGAAGACTTGACGACTGAAATGATCAAATTGGGGACGAACGCAAGATGATAGCCGGAACTTACAGAAAGCTGCCCGCCATTGTGACGACACTCGTCCTGGCTTCGGGCGGCGCCATATTCATGCCGACGGGCGGGTATGCTGGAGAGCCCGTCGATCCACAAATAGAATCCTGCGCGGGCGGGTCGTGTGCGGCGGCCGACGCCGTCGCACAGGCACAAGGCTTGGGCGTCGGTAACGCGCAGGCGATCGGTGGGGCGGCGAGCTCGGAGCTGATCAACTCGACGGTGGCCGTATCGAACCAGAGCATCGTCAACCGCATCAGCATGGTAAACGAGGACTCCATCGCCCCGCCGCCGACCGGCATGTGGCGAGACGTTCCGATACCCCAGATTTTCTCGGCGCCGACCATTCCGAACAGCGCCAAGGGCATTCCGCTGTCGTTGGCATATTTCAACGAGTGCGGGGCGAACGTGGCGGATTACCATCCCCGGGAACACCAGGGGCGGGGCGCTTCGAGAAACACCGAGATCGTCTTCCTGCCGCACCGGAACCTCGAGGCCAAGGCGACGGAAGGCGCGGTGGTAGACACTGTCAAGGTCATGTTTCCAGATACGGCGGAAAACGTGGATTGCCTCGGCATCATCAACGTCATGGCCCGCGAAAAGCGAGCTGATCGCGTACACCTTTTCGGACTGTTCAACGACGGCCAACGCTACCTGAAGGAGAACATCAGCGGATTCGAGCACGTCGGCATGCTGTGCGCGGAGAACTCGATCGGTGCCAACATCGGCATCAAGTCTCGCGGAATCGGTGCCGCGATCTCTCCCGGTTACAGCGATCCGGGCAGTTCGGGCATCCTGGCGACGATACTCGGCGGATTGTCGGGACAGTCGGCGAAGACTTTCCCGGATGCTCAACTCGGCATCACCTGCCTGGTAATTTCCGAAGACGGTGAATCGTCGATCGATATCAGTTATCTGAACGGCGGTCTGCACCCACTGGGACTGAACGGAGGCAAGACAGGAAAGGACGCCTACGGCTCGGCCGAGCAGGATCCAACGATGCATAACGGTAACGGGAACGGAAACTGAGCCCGATGAGACGTATCGTGTACAACACGACAATTATCCCGAATCGTCAAATCGATGCACCAAGTGAACAAGGCTTAGGGTAATACCGATGAAAAAGGAAACAGCAGTCAAGAAATCGTTGTTGTACGCGAGCCTGGCAGCGGTTCTGTTCCACCCCGTGGCATGCGTCGGCGGCGGTTGGTACGGTACCGGAAACGAGTTCTTCTCGAGTCCGTTCGTCGATACCGGTCCGCTCGAAGCCAGCGGGCCGAGTACGTTTTCGTCAGCCACCGGCTCCGGTGCGGGCGAGGGTACCCTGGGCGGTTTCGGCAGCGGTGTTGGCGCCGGCGAAGGTTTCGCCGACGCGATATTTCTCAACGGCCAATCGAATGGCGTGGTGAACAGTTTCGGCGGCGGCGCCGCCGGTTCCAATGCCGAGGCGTCGGGACAGGCACAGGCGACGGGCGAGCAGGGCTCCTCGGCTTACGGTACCGGTTCGGCGACCAGCCAGAACGCCGGCAGCTCGAACGGCTTCTGAACACGTCAATCCGGTGGAGCGGGGTTGCGTAAACCAAATTCGACAATGGCCGGGACGAAGATGTTCATTGGGACGGCCGGTACAGACAACAAATTTCCGGAGTCGAGAGACATGAATGATGATCGAATACTTAAGAGGACGGCACTCGTTGCCTCCATGTTGTGGGGAATCGCGGTTCCGGCAACCGTTTTCGCGCAGGACGATGGACAGATCGGGGATTGCACCGATGGTTCTTGCGCCGCCGCGGATGCCGTTGCCCAGGCACAGGGACTCGGTCAAGGCAACGCGCAGGCCATCGGCGGTACCGCGCAGAGTTCGTTGATCAACGAAACGGTGGCGAATACGCAGCAGAGCGCGGTCAACGAGATCGAGTTCATTACGCGCGACAGTATTCCGCCTTCGCCATCCGGCATGTGGCAGGCGGTGCCGATTCCGCAGATCTTCTCGTCGCCCACCGTGCCGTCGAGCGCAAAGGGTATCCCGCTGACAATGGCCTATTTCAGAGACTGTGCACCGGATATGTCCGGGTACGTTCCCGACGAAATCCGCGGTCGTGGCGCATCGAGAAATACCGACGTCGTGTTTTTGCCGCATCGGAACCTTAGGGACAAGGCCACCGAAGGCGAAACCGTCGGCAATGTCGAGGTCGTGTTTCCCAGTGAGGCTGACAAGTTCAACTGTCTCGGCATCATCAATGTCAACGCACGGAAAAAGCGCGCGGATCGCGTACAATTCTTCGGGTTGGTCAACGACGGACAACTCTTTCTGAAGGAGAATGTATCCGGGTTTTCGGATATTTCCATGTTGTGCGCGAAGAATTCCATTGGCGCCAACATCGGGATGTTCTCGCGAGGAGTCGGCGCGGCGATCTCTCCGGGACTCAGCGATCCGAGTGGATCGGGAACGCTCGCCACGCTGCTTGGCGGCGTGTCCGGTCAGTCCGCGCGCACGTTTCCCAATGCGCAGCTGGGTCTGACCTGTCTCGTGGTGTCCTCGGCGGATGGCGAGACCGAAATCGACATCAGCGGACTGAACAAGGACTTCGGCGCGCTGACGATTCGATAGCGGCGGTTCGATATCGACTCGTTCGAAACGTAGACAGGAATCCATCGACAACCACTCGGCGCATCAGCGACGCAGTCGGGCGAACGCGGGATTCGTCAAGGAAATGACTTCGGAAACGAGCAACAACGGGGCTAAGGCCCCGTTGTTGCTTTTCGTCGTTCAATCCACCGCGACATGACTTGCGACGTCGTTGGCGAGACCGACACAGACCCGCGGGAGACAAGCGCCGCGATAGTCGATGCGACCGAACTTTCTTCGACGAACAATGGTTACAGATGGTGATCCGCATAAACGCATGCGAAGATTGAGAGGCGCTAAATTGTGAAGACAGTCATCGTCGTTCTGGGATTGATGTTCGCCAACGTCCTTTTCGCGCAGGGCGTCGAAAACCAAAGATACGTCATTACAAGCAGCAACCTGATGATCCAGGGAGAGCAGATTCCGGTCACGTTGCTGCTGGATAGCCAGACGGGTGAAACCTGGTACGTCGGCCTCGTCGGCGAGGGGCCGCGAGCCGTTCCGATGTGGCAGCACGTCATTTACTACCCCGGAAACACCACGACGCCCCCGTCGAGCAAGGCTGCTTACCCATCGGGCGGGCAATCCGGTACGACCCAGTAGCGCGGACCGGCCGGTACGCGCGGACGTTCCTCCCACTTCCCGGTCCTTCAGCCACCTCCGTCATCGAGACTGTTTACCCTGACGGGAGGAAGGTCGTTCATGGACGCGTTGCCTGCCTCAATAGAAAACAGCTGACTCGTTGCCGGTGTCCCGTGCGGTGAACGTGCACGCACAGGTCGTGCATACGGGTGAATGTCCTGCCTGCGGTCGAACGTCGTCGGCATGCGCGGGCGCCGGATCTTGTTCCGTGTTCATCGAACCAATTCGACCGTGTCGCCAAGTTGCTCCATGGAAACCCGGGCGGTAGACTAGGTTTTAACCGGCCATGGCCAAGCCACGTTTGCCAGGAATCGGGTAAACACGGCCGATGTCCGAGTGTCGATAAGAATTGGAACACCAGGCGCCTTGGTTGTCACTGGCCGACGGCGGTCAGGGTCGGTTTGGTGCGCGGTGTTCAATGCATCCGGGGCAATCGCTCCCGGTTCGAGCAAGCGCCAGCAAGACAGGTTAATGAAATGCGAATACTCAGAGGATGCGGCACGACGGCCGTCTTGGCGGCGCTTTTGATTTCAGCAGGGTGCGCCGTCACGCCGCCGACCTACAACGGCCAAGGCGGTGCCGATGCTTCACCGACGTGGACCACGAATTCCGTCCGCGCGATGCTGGCTCAATCCGGGCAAGTCGATATCGAACAAAAAGTCAGCGGAGAAACGCCCCTCGTTTGGGCAATCAGAACCAACAATACCTCCTTGGCGCAGCAACTCCTCGCCCGTGGCGCGGACGTGAACGTACAGGGGCCCGGCGGCGTAACGCCGCTTGTGCAGGCTGCCATTAACGGCAACGCCACGCTGGTCTCGACGCTCCTGGCCAGCGGCGCCGACGCGAACCATCGGGACGGCAAGGGAAGGACCGCGTTCATGTACGCGGCCGCGGGCGGGTGGACAAGCATCGTGGAAGCCTTCGTCACAGGATTTTACAACCTCGATGCCATGAACATCGACAATACCGGCAATTCCGCGATCATGCTCGCCACGGCGGGCGGACACCGTACGGTTGTCGAGTCGTTGATACGGGTGAACCAGGACGTCAACCTGCGCAACACATCCGGTCGCACCGCGCTTTGGCTTGCGGTAAAGGCGGGCAACCCGGCGATCGTCCGGTTGCTGCTCGCGAACCGGGCGCGCGCCGACGTGGGTGACAATCAGGACCGCACACCCATCATGATCGCCGCGGAAGAGGGTAAACTGGAGATCGCCAGGATGCTGTTGGACAGCGGGGCCACGTTGAGACAAAAGGATGCCGAGGGAGCCTCGCCCCTGATCGCGGCCGCGAAGAACGGCCACGAATCGCTGGTCAGCGAGTTCCTGAATCGCGGCGCCATCGTCAACGATACGGATCGCGCGGGCAATACGGCGTTGATGTTCGCCGCTTTCAGCGGTAATGAGTCCATGGTTCGAAACCTGCTCGGCGCCGGCGCGAGCGTCAATTCCCGCAACGCCATGGGAGAGTCGCCGTTGATCGGCGCGGCGGAGGCTGGAGACGTGGCCGTGACGCGGCTTCTCGTCGATGCGGGCGCCCAGGTCGAAGTGAAGAATACCAAGGGCCGGACTCCGCTGATGGCGGCGGTCGCCGCGGGAAGACGGAATGTTGTCGAATTGCTCCTTGCCCGGGGAGCAAGGCTGGATGCCCGCGATGGAGAAGGAATGACCGCGGTCATGCTCGCGGCCGAGAATGGCCGGCTCGATACGCTCGAAATCCTGTTGACCAACGGCGCCGGGATCGACGACCAGGACTTCGAAGGCGAAACGGCAATGAGCCTGGCGGCGAGAAACGGACACCAGGGCGTCGTCAACGCGCTGAAGAAGCAGGGCGCGGATGTCGATGCGGCGCTTGCGCGAGCGGTGGCGGAGCGACGTCAAAGCGTTGTGGCTCCCCTGCTCAATGCGGGGGCAGACCCGAACTACATGATTAACGGCCAGGTGCCCCTGGTTGCCGCCGCCGTACTCTCGAGTCAGCCGGATGTGGTGAGGATGTTGGTCAACGCCGGCGCGGATGCCGCGCGACCCGGTGCAAACGGACGCTCCGCCGTATCGTATGCCGTGGAGTCGAACGATCCCGCCATGATGGCGGCGCTCGGCGGTGTTGGTGCCGGCAACGACCTGTTCTGGGCGGTTTCGCAGCGTAATGTCCAGGCGGTCGACACGCTGCTTAAGGCGGGCGCCAACCCGAACATTCGCGATACCAACGGACTGCCGTTGCTTCTTTTCGCCGCGTCCGCCGGCGAGCAGCAGATCGTGCAGCGGTTGCTGCAGGCCGGGGCCGATCCGAACGCGGTCGACGCCAACGGCGATACGGCACTCATGCGCGCCGCCGCGGCGCCGTGCAGGGGTTGTGCACTGGAACTCCTGCGATTCGGTGCCTACGTCAATTTGCCGAACAACGAAGGTTACACGGCGCTGATGGAAGCCGTGAAGTCTCGTGACGCCGCACTTGTCGACGATCTTCTCAGGAACGGGTCGCAAGTCAACGCGCGTAACGAGGCAGGAACGAGCGCAATCGTGTGGGCCGTGATCAATGGTGATGAAGGGATTGCCGTCGCGTTGTTGAACCAGGGCGCCGATCCGAACGTTGCGTCGACCAACGGTGTGCCGGTGCTCGTCGAGGCCGCCGCCAAGGGCAGTGCGCGAACCGTCGGCGTGCTGCTGGACAAGAGGGCCGATCCCAACGCGGTTAACACCTCGGGCGAAAGCGCGCTCATGTGGGCCTCCTCCAACGGATACAGGGAGATCGTGGAGCGGTTGCTGCGTGCGGGAGCGGATGTGCGCATGCAAAGCGTCGGGGGGCAGACAGCCTTGTCCATCGCACGCCAGAAAAACAACGTCGACATCGTCAACCTGTTGTCGTCGCGCTAGCGGATTCGCGCACACCGGATACGCGGGGACGCGAACGTCTCGCCGGTGTGTGGATCGTCTTCCTAGCGCGAGATTTGGCGGTCGCGAGCTAGTTTGCCGTGTCGGTTGCGCGGGATTGCAGCCGTTCGGTAGCTTGCCGAAATCGTTCAGCGAGCTCCGCCCGGTTCAGCACGTCCATGGCTTCGGTAGCGCGCCGGGCGATCGCGACGGCGTCTTCGAGACGATCCTGCTTTACCAGCAGGTTGACGAGATTGAAATACAGCCTCGACATCCCCGGGTCCAGTTCGACCGCCTCGCTGAACTTCTCGATTGCGTCCGACAGGCGACCTTGTTCCTGGTAGATGGTGCCGAGGCTGGCATGAAATGCGGCAAACTGCGGGTTCTTGTCCAGTTGCGCCAGCGCGCCGGTGACGACGGTTTCGGCCGATTTCTCGAACAATTCCCTGGATATTCTCGTCATCAGGTAAGCGGCCATGACCTGGTGCCGGCCAGGTTCCATCTCTGAATCCAGGGATTTCTGTAGCGCCTGGAGCGCTTCGGCGTGCTTGCCGGCTTCCACCAACGCCTGGCCCAGTTCCACGTATGTGCCGCCCGCCCGGCTGGGAAATCGTTCGATCAACTCGTCGAAAAGTTCGCGCGCCTCGGACATTCGTTCCTGCTTGGCAAGGGACCAGGCAAGGGTCATTTTCGCGGGGTGGGACAGCGGCCTGATCCCGAGGGTTCTTCGTGCCTGCGCCTCGGCATCGGTGTATCTGCCGCTGCTTAGCAAGGATCGCGCAAGGCTTTCGTGCCAAGAGTACGAGTGAGGAAATATCTCCAGGGCGGATTCGAATTGCTCGGTCGCCTTTTCGTGTCGACCGACCGCGACGAGAAAATCAGCGTACAACGAACGCAACCAGGGATTGGCCGGATATGAATCCGTCAATCGGCGATAGCGGGCATCCAGTCTCCGGACCGTGTCCGGTGAGAAAGCTCTCTTGCGGATCTCGACGAGTCGTCGTGCATGCGATACCAGGCGTTCGTTGGCGTAGATCTGGTTCGTGAACGGCGGGGTCTGGAATCGGCCATGGATATCGCTATGAATCAGGTATTCGGCGAACTCCGTATACCCGACGACAGCCCTGACGCGTTCCAGGGGCATGGGCTCGGTATGCCGGCGGGATTCCCGGACGGAATCCGGAAGCAGTTCATGGATTTTTTCCAGTAACGTCAATGCGAGCAGGTGGGTGCCCCTGTCGTTGAAATGTACGTGCTCGAGGAAAAACTCGTTGCCCGGCAGCTGCATGGGGCTTCGCCGACCGAAAGCCTGCTCGGCGTCCACGAGGTGGACGCCGGCCGACCGGAACGTCGTGGCCACCGAGCGTATGATTTCGTTGATCTTCGTATCGGCCCTGAAGCGCAGAACGTCCTGTTCCCGGGCATTGACGTAGTGGGCGCCGCTCGTCTTCGTATCGCCGAGAATGGCTGCACATCGAGCGATGCGAAAATTCAGGTCGGCATGGGTTTCATCGATTTTTCCGGCCGCCCGAAACGATTCCAGTGCGCCGGCGCAGTCCCCCCTGGACTCCCGCTCCACGCCGGTATCGTAGTGTTCTCGCCACGCGGCCAGTTCGGCATCGTCCAGGTCGGCCCGATTGAGAGAGCCGAAGGGTGGGGAGTCGCGCAGGTTGGTGGCGACCGTGCTCAGCAGCACCGGGGCGCCATCTTCCGCCGCGATTGAGACGATGTCCGCGAGATTCGCCTCGAAATGCCGGTAGACTTTCTCGAGCTTGGCATCCGATGCGCGCACCTGGTTGTCGACCATCATCTCCATGCCCAGCCATTCCGGCTGCGGCGCAGCGTCGAGGATCGCGCCCTTGGCGATCGAATCGATAAGCTGGCCGGTGCGCGTTGACTGAAGGGCAATGGTGGCGCGAATAACGGCCAGGCTGGAAGCATACGGTGCGAACGCGGTCCCTGCACCGAACGGACCGACGACCTCGTTGTTTCCGAGATAGACGACGAACATGTCGACGTCGCGTTCGGCCATGTCCCGGACGGTTTCGAGTACGACATGCGAGTTCGTCGCGGTGATCGCGGTATTGATCACCTCGAAGCGAATGTCGGGATAGTGGTGGCGCAATTGCGCTTCGAGGAATCGCGCAACGCCGAACCGGTCGTCCGGATCCCCCTGCGCGGCGGATGCGCCCAGTAGCGCGATTCGATAACTGTTTGGCGCTTTCTCGACGGCCGCTTTGAACGGTTTCGGATGCCGGGCCATGCTCCTTACGAAAAACCGCCAGGAAAACTGTTCGTTGTCGCGAAACGATGCGGGATCGCCTTCGCCGCTGGCGGAAATGGTGAAATCGCTTTCGTATCCGTAGTCCAGCATGCGCAGACCGGCTTCCAGCAACAGGAAGAAGAGCGTCGGGACGAAGACGATCGTTATGATGCGGAAAATCCAAAGGCGCGACCGGGACATGATTAAGCTCTGTCAAGGCGGGGTTGGCGCTGGTTTTTGCCGGCGCGGTTATCCCGAAATTATACGTTACGGTGGCTGATCGGTCGCATCACCGGGCGAATCGGCGTCGGGCTCGTTCAACTCTTGTCCGAAGCGTACCCATCTAACGCCGCGGGTCGTACGCCCGTGCTCCAGACGGACGGCCAGGCATCGTTCACCGGCCCGACGTGTCGTCCTATCAACGACGGTGTGCCGCACGCTCAATCCGTCCGAATGATCCTGTTGTCCGATAGGGGCACGAAGCCCGGGCGCGATGCGAGATACGCCGCCACGACTTCCTCCAGCGGCGGCCCGAAGTCGTAGACATTCGTTGCCCTGTCACGCAAAACCTCGTAACCGTCTCCGCCGCGACGCAGATAGTCGTTGCTTGCCACGAGGTAGTTTGCGGTCGGGTCGAGTGCCTCGAACGTGTCGCCGTCGCCCACCTCGACCGACACGATCCGGCTGCCGGGCGGCTTGCCCGGATCGAATGAAAAACGCATGCCGGCAACCTGGGGAAAGCGTCCGGCCCCGTCATCGACCCGGCTTACTCCGTTTTCGAGAGCAGCGAGCAGGTCGGCACCCGAGAGCTCGAAGGTGGAAAGCGTGTTCTGAAAAGGCAGAACCGTCAGCAACTCGCCCATCGTGACGTCGCCGGCGTCGAACGACGCCCGCAGCCCACCGCCGTTCTGGATGGCGATTTCCACGCCCTGGCCGCGGGTGCGTTCGAGCATGGCGTCGGCGACGAGGGTGCCCATCTCGCACTGGGTCACGCGACATCGGGTCGCGTCCACCGGGGCGGGGACGGAACCGATCACGCGCTGCATCAGCTCGGCGAACGGCTGTGCGAGCGTCTCGACGCGGGCGGCGACCAGCGGATCGGGCGCGATTCGCGCATCGAGCAGGTGCGCCGTGCCGCGCGTCTCGATAACGCTGCCGGCGTCGTCGAATACGAGCTGCAG
This sequence comes from Gammaproteobacteria bacterium, assembly GCA_030429665.1. Classification (GTDB taxonomy): domain Bacteria; phylum Pseudomonadota; class Gammaproteobacteria; order Arenicellales; family CAJQKF01; genus BQJD01. The sequence goes on from JAUIEZ010000068.1 coordinate 14,896, forward strand.
CTCGCCGACGACCCGGGAGAGGGCCCAGGCGTGCGCAATGGGCACGGCACGACCGTCCGCCCCGGTTTCGAACGCCGGATACGTTCCGGCCGCTCCCGGCAAGCCGTCAGCGAGCAATGTGTGGGAATGCCCGCCGATGATCGCATCGATCCCAGTCACCCGGGCGGCGATTGAGCGATCGCGGGACAGGCCGACATGCGTCAGGGCGACGATCTTGTCGACGCCCAGGGATTCGAGCGTCGCGACAGCTCGCGTCAAGGCCGATTCGGCTTCCTCGAAAAACACTTGCGCGCCGGGGGAGGAAGTCGAGGCGGTGTCCTCGGTGATCGCGGCGACGATTCCCACTCGCCGCCCCTGCGCGGAAACGATGGTGTACGGGTCGATGTTCCCGGCTAGCGAGGCGGAGCGTGCGGCGTCGATATTCGCGCCCAGCAACGGAAAACGGATCGCGTCGGCGAATCGGGCCAGCACGTCGGGCCCGTTGTCGAATTCGTGATTGCCCACCGCCATGGCATCGTAGCCGATGGTATTCATGAACTCGGCGGCGGCTTCACCCCGGTACGTGGTATAGAAGAGCGATCCCTGGAACTGGTCTCCGGCATCGAGCACGATCACGGCGCCGCCTTCGGCCTCGATGGCATTGCGTCGATCGTCGATGAGCGACTTGACGCGGGCGATGCCGCCGAAGCATTTGCCGGCGGCGTCCTCGTCGGCGGCGCAGTCGCCGCCCGTCTCGTTCACCGGCCGTAGTCGGCTGTGCAGATCGTTGGTGTGCAGGATGGTCAACTCGAAGCTTGCCTCGACGGCCGGCGGCAGCGTGGCGAGCGCGAACAGCGCGGCACCGAGCGCGCGCGAGGCGTTCCGACGAGGGGAGGCCGCGACGGAGGAATGGCGGTAATATCCGGTTTTCGTAGCCACAATTTGCATCCTGCCTGCCCAAGGGTAGAATGCTGCAACGCAACACATCCGCGCCGGCCCCGTGGCCGGGCGCATCACCAGCTTTTGTCCAACAGGAGCCTTTATACATGAAACAACCCGTACGCGTCGCGGTCACCGGGGCCGCTGGCCAGATCAGCTACTCGATGCTGTTTCGCATTGCCTCCGGCGCCATGCTCGGACCCGACCAGCCGGTGATACTCAAGCTGCTGGAAATCACGCCTGCCATGGACGCCCTGCAGGGCGTGGTCATGGAGCTGGAGGACTGCGCGTTTCCGACCCTGGCCGGCGTCGAGACGTCGGACAAGGCCGAGGTCGCCTTCCGGGACGTGGACTATGCATTGCTGGTCGGCGCCCGTCCGCGCGGTCCCGGCATGGAGCGTGGAGACCTGCTCAAGGCGAATGCGCAGATATTCTCGGTACAAGGCAAGGCGCTCAACGACGTGGCGAGTCGGGACGTCAAGGTGCTGGTGGTGGGCAACCCGGCCAACACCAATGCGCTGATTACCGCCGCCAACGCACCGGACATTCCGGCGGAACAGATCACCGCGATGACGCGGCTCGACCACAACCGCGCCATCAGCCAGCTTGCCGCGCGCGCCGGCGTTCATTCGACGGCCGTCAGCAAGATGATCATCTGGGGCAACCATTCGGCAACCCAGTATCCCGACCTGCATCATGCCCTGGTGGACGGCAAGCCGGCGCTCGAGTGCGTGGAGGAGGCGTGGATGAAGGACGAGTTCATCCCCGTCGTACAGCAACGCGGCGCGGCCATCATCAAGGCTCGCGGCGCGTCCAGCGCGGCCTCGGCGGGCTCGGCGGCCATCGACCACATGCGTACCTGGGTCGAGGGAACGAGCGACGGCGACTGGGTAAGCATGGCGGTGCCGAGCGACGGCAGCTACGGCATCGAGCCCGGCGTGATCTACTCCTACCCGGTGACGTGCAAGGACGGCAGCTACGAGATCGTGCAGGGCCTCGAGATCGACGACTTCAGCCGCGAGAAAATGACCGCCACCGACAAGGAACTGCGCGACGAGCGCGATGCCATCAAGGACCTTCTCTAGGCTTTGTCCGCAATGTGTCCGGCCGAAGGGAAACTCGCGACTCACGCGCCCGTGACCACGACGGAGCGTATCTCGCCGTATCGCCCCGGGGGCTCGCGGGATGCGTCGGTGCGTCCGGCCGACTCTCTCCACGATTGCACGTTGATCGTGCGCCCGGGCCACGCAACCGGGCACTGACCACGGTCTTGCGGATATCCGTCGTCATTCCCGTGTTCAATCGGCGCGCCCTGGTGGGGCGCGCCATTCGCTCGGTGCAGGCACAGACCCGGCCTCCCGCGGAGATCATCGTGGTCGACGACGGCTCCACCGACGGTGTCGCGCGGTGGGTTCGGGAAAATTTTCCCGGGGTGACCGTGTTGCGCAGCGATGCCAATCACGGCGTCAGCCACGCGCGCAATCGCGGAGTCGCGCACGCGCGCGAGGACTCGATCGCCTTTCTCGACTCGGACGACGAGTGGCTGCCCGACAAGCTGGAGCGCCAGGTCTCGGCCATCGGCGAGGCGCCCCTGTGTCACACCGACGAGATCTGGATTCGACGCGGGGTTCGCGTCAATGCTTGCAAACACCACGCCAAGCGCGGCGGTGACATCTTCGAGGACTGCCTGCCGCTGTGCGTCGTTTCGCCCTCGTCGGCGCTGATTCGGCGCGAGACGTTTGACGCCCTCGGTGGATTCGACGAGTCACTGCCCGCGTGCGAGGACTACGATCTGTGGTTGCGTCTCGCGGCGCGCTGGCCCGTCGCATTCGTCCCCGAGCCGTTGCTGGTCAAGTACGGCGGTCATGCCGACCAGCTTTCGCGCCGCTACTGGGGCATGGACCGCTTTCGCGTCGCCGCGCTCGACAAACTGCTGGACACCGAGTCCTTGTCGTCCGCGCGGCGTCGCGCGGTGCTCGATACGTTGATCGGCAAGCTCGAAATCCTGGCCGGCGGCGCGCGCAAGCGGGGCCGGGAGCGGCAGGCACGGCAGTGGCAGGATCGCATCGAGCGGGGGCGTCGCGAGTTGGCCGCATTGGAGAACGCGGCGTGACGCGGATGTGTCTCGTGGTCGCGCTGCCCTGCGAGGCGCGGCCATGGGTCGACCACTACGGGCTGAGCGCCGTGCCCGGCACGCCGTTTCGCACGTGGCGGGGCGAGGACGTGGCGCTCGTGGCCAGTGGCATCGGCGCAGGGGCGGCCGCGGCGGCGACCGGGTACCTCGCCGGCGTCGCCGGAACGGGGCCGGCCTGCACCTGGATCAATATCGGAATCGCTGGCCATCCCGGATTGAAACGCGGAACGGTCGCCATCGTCGACCGCTGCACGCACCGCGCCGGCGGAAGAACCTGGTATCCGCCGCTGCCGGTGCCGTCGACCCTGGAGCGCCAGGCCTGCATTACCGTGGATGCCGTGGAAACGGAATACCGGGACGACGCGCTTTACGACATGGAATGCTCGGGCTATTTCGACGCGGCCTCGCGCCTGGCAACGATCGAACTCGTGCACGCGGTCAAGGTCGTGTCGGACGGACCGGACCAAACCGTCGATGATCTCGGGCGCGACACGGTGACGGCATTGATCGCGGAGGCGTTGCCCCTCGTCGTTGAAACGCTGGTCGAACCGCTGCTCGAATGTGCCGGCGCGCTCGCCGCCGACCTGGAAGCGGAGGACGTATCCGCATGGTTCGAGCGCTGGCATTTCAGCGTCAGCAATGCTCGCCGGTTGCGCGAGGCGCTGCGTGATTGGCGAATCGTCCGTGGCGACGTCCCGCGCCCGGACGCCTTCGCCGATTGTCGCCGTGCCGGCGACGTGCTCGCGCGGCTGCGAACGCAGATCGATTCGCATCCGCCGCGATTGGCGGGGCGGGCGCCATGATTGATGTCATCTATGTCGAGCGCGAAGCCTGGGACTACCCGAGAACGCGGGAGATCGTGGCCCGCTTTGACGGCGCGCGGGTCATCGACTGCGAGCGCCACGGCGAATTGTTCAATCGCGCGGCGCAGAATTTCCGCCTGCAGAAACAGCGTCCCGCGCTGATGCTGGCCGTCAAGCACGGCCGCAAGGTGCTGCCGGTGCCGTCCGGTTACGGGCTGGAAGACGCGCCCGGTTACTATTTCTCGCACATGCTGAACTGCGTTTATGACTGTCGCTACTGCTTCCTGCAAGGCATGTATCGTTCGGCGAACTACGTGGTGTTCGTCAACGACCAGGATTTCATCGACGAGATCCGCCGCCACGCGGCAATGCGCGACGCACCGGTCTGGTTTTTCTCCGGGTACGATTGCGACAGTCTCGCGCTGGAACCGGTGACGGGTTTCGTCGATGGTTTGCTGCCGACGTTCGCGGACCTGGAAAACGCGCGGCTGGAGCTGCGCACCAAGAGCACCCAGACGCGCGCGCTGCACCGGCGCGATCCGCTCGATAACGTCGTCGTGGCTTTCAGTTTCACCACCGTTCCCGCGGGCGAGGCACTGGAACACAAGGTGCCCGACATCGCGCGGCGAATCGATGCGATGGCGGCGCTGCAGGCAAGGGGCTGGCGGGTCGGTGTGCGCTTTGACCCGGTGATTTATCACGAAGGCTTCGAGGATGCCTTTGCCTCCTTGTGCGAGCGGATATTCGCGAAGATCGACGGCGCGGCGCTTCACTCGGCCTGCATCGGCGCGTTTCGATTGCCTCGCGACTTTTTCAAGCGCATGCGGCGGCTGTATCCGCGCGAACGCTTGTTCGCGTCGCATCTCTCGGATGCCGACGGTATGGTCGGCTACCCTCGCGAGCTCGAGCGCGCGTTGCTGGACGGGGCCCGGCGGCGCGTGTCCGAGTACGTGGCCGAGGACGCGATCCACTGCATGGACGGCGGCGCATGAAGGCGCGGCGAGCGATCGTCACCGGCGCGAGTGACGGTATCGGCCTGGCGATCAGCGAACGCCTGGCCGAGGACGGCTGGGAAGTGGTGGGGGTCGCGAGACGATTCGGCGCTCGGCCCGTCGCGCCGTTCGCGCGCACCGTGTCCTGCGACCTGTCGCGCATCGACGGCCTGGAATCTTTGGCGCGCACGTTGGCCGCCGAGGAATCGGCGGCGGAAGCGGTGGTGCAGTGCGCCGGCATCGGCCGCTTCGCGCCGCTGGAATCGTTGTCGGTCGATCACATTCGCCAGGTCGTCGACCTGGACCTCGTCGCGCCGATGATCGTTGCCCGCGCCTTCGTGCCGGGTTTCAAGACCCGTCGCCGGGGTGACCTGGTATTCATCGGTTCGGAAGCTTCGCACGCGGCCGGGCCGCGCGGCACCGCGTATTGCGCGGCCAAGTTCGGCCTGCGCGGCTTCGTGCAGTCGCTTCGAATCGAGTGCGCGGCGCGCGGGGTGCGGGTGAGCCTCGTCAATCCGGGCATGACGGATACGGGGTTTTACAAGGGGCAGGGATTTGCGCCCGGAGCGGACGAGGCGCAGCATCTGCGAGCGACGGACACCGCGGACGCGGTGTCGATGGTATTGTCGGCGCCGCCGGGAACGGTGTTCGACGAGATCAACCTGTCGCCGCTGAACCGGGTGATCGATTTCTCGCAGGGCAAGCGGGATTGAATTGAACAGGGGGGACGGAAAGCGGTTCCGCCCCCAACCTTCGAGGCCGTGCTAGTCGAGCTTCAACAGGTTCTTCAGGCTGGACTTGCGCTTCTTCTCCTTGGCCTCGAATTCACCTTCGCAGGATCCGCCTTCCACCATCACGCACTCGAGGTAGTCGGTGATCTCGACGATGGCGGCGCGAATGGCCTTGCCCGTGGGCGTCTTGGACTCGTTGTTCAACGTGCCGCCGAAGCCGCCGCGAAACACGCCCAGGTTCAGCCCCATGCCGCTGGTGCGGCCTTCGACGGTGCGGGCGTGAGCGATCTGTCCGGTAGTGGTGTCGACCACGCGCAGGTCGATGGCCAGGTAGGCCTGTTCCTTCTTGCCGCCGATGGAAATGCCGCCAATGGAAATGCCGCCGCCGGTGCTCTGGGTGTTGGCCTCGAACGCCGTGACGGTGCCGAGCACCAGGTACTGGGCGCCGGTCATCTGTCCCATCTTGGCGCCGGTAGAGGCCGCGATGCGTCCGGACGCGGCCAGGTCCTGTTCCTGGAGTACGGCGTCCACCTTGTTGCGCTCGACCACGGTAAACGATCCGGTGCTGGCCAGCTCGTTGCTGACCATCGAAGCCAGCTCGTTACCGACGCCGCCGCGCCACCAGTACACCCCGGTGGCCGTGTTCTTGAACTCCGCGACGCCGATGGTCGGCTTGGCCGCGAGCACGGCCGGCGCCGCCAACAGCAATACGAGTGCGATAATGTTCTTGATGGGCTTCATTCATTGGTCCTCGTTTGTTGGTCTTTTGCCCGGATCGACCGCCTGGCGCGATCGAGGACGAATGTTTCCACTCGGTTGCGGGCGGATTCGTAGGTGGTATATCGAAACTATACCAACTCCCCCATACGCAGGGAACTGTCGCCGCGTGGGAAGACGTCCGCGTCATGTATCATTGCACGCCAGTCAATCCACCACGCCGACATGCCCAAGCACGTACCTACCGACAGCGAACGCGCCGCGGCCGCAAGACGGCTGGCGAACCGGCTCGAGAAGCTGTCGCCGGAGGCGCGGGTGTCGACGATGCTGCGGGTCGGTTCGGGGTCGCGGCCCGACGTCGCCGTCGTTAGCATCGACGGTGTCGATTGCGTGGTGAAAGATCACGCCGGTTGTGATCGCTGGTTCGCATTATGGCTGGGACCGCTGCTGGCGCGACGCGAGGTTCGCGCGCTCGAACAACTGGCCGCGGTCGAGGGCGTTCCACGTGTGGTCCGGGTGCTCGACCGGCGCGCCTTTGCCATGAGTCGGCTGGACGCCGCGCCGTACCGCGCCCGGCGCGGCGACACCGAGACGTGGCGCTACTTTTTCACCGCGATGGATACGCTGGTCGACGCAATGCACGAGCGCGGTGTCGCTCATTGTGATTTGCGCAGCCCGGACAACACGCTCGTCACGCCCGACGGGCGACCGGTGGTCGTCGATTTCGTCGCCAGCTATAGGCGCGGCGCGCGATGGAATCTGTGGTCGCAATGGATGTTTTCGCGGCTATGCGAGGTCGACCGTTCCGCGATCGAAAAGCAAATGCGAACCGTGTGTCCCGAGTTACTGGACGAGGCCGGCGCGGCTTCTCGCGAGGAAGGCGTGTTGGGCAAGCTGGCGAGAGGCTTTGGCGTGTGGGTGCGCAATGTTTCCCGTCGCCTGTTCACCGACGGTGGCGGGCGTTGACCGAGCGCGCCGTGCCGGCGCCGGTTACTCCTCGGCTTCCATCGCGTTTTCGATGATGCCGCCGCCGAGGCAGATTTCGCCGTCGTAGAGAACGATCGACTGCCCTGGCGTGACCGCCCACTGCGGGTCGTCGAATTCGATCTTCGCGGTGTCCACGCCCACGCGGCTGAGGCGGCAGGGCTGGTCTTCCTGGCGGTAGCGGATTTTCGCCGTGCACCTGAACGGCACACGCGGCGGCATGCCGCTGATCCACGACACGCGGGACGCGTACACCTGGCTGCGCAGCAGGTAAGGGTGATTGCGGCCCTGGACCACGTACAGTATTCGGCGGCTCAGGTCCTTGTCGGCCACGTACCATGCGTCGCCCGATCCGCCAATGCCAAGTCCCTGTCTCTGGCCGATGGTGTAGTACATCAGGCCCTCGTGGCGGCCGATGACCTCGTCGTCGTCCAGTACGCGAATCTCACCTGGCTTCGGCGGCAGGTAGACGGCCAGGAACTGGCGGAACTTGCGTTCGCCGATGAAGCAGATGCCGGTGCTGTCGCGGCGGTCGTGATTCGAGAATCCCAGGTCGCGGGCAATCCGGCGCACGTCCTCCTTGAGATAGTCTCCGAGCGGAAACAAGCTGCGCTTGAGTGCGTCCTGGTCGAGCGTATAGAGAAAGTACGACTGGTCCTTGCCGGGGTCGGCGCCCTTGAGAAGGACCTCGTCGCGCTCACGCGCTTGCTTGCGGACGTAGTGTCCGGTGGCGATGTAATCCGCGCCGAGGGAGTCGGCGAATTCGAGGAACTCCTTGAACTTGATTTCCTTGTTGCAAAGAACGTCCGGATTCGGCGTGCGACCGGCCTGGTGCTCGCTCAGGAAATTGGAGAATACCCGTTCCCAGTACTCGTGGGAAAAATTGATCGTGCGCAGCGAGATGGAGAGTTTCTCGCAAACCTGCTCCGCGAACGCCAGGTCCTCGGCGGCCGCGCAGTACTCCGCCTCGTCGTCTTCTTCCCAGTTTTTCATGAAAAGGCCGATGACTTCGTACCCGGCCTCCTTGAGCAGGTGCGCTGAAACCGACGAGTCGACGCCGCCGGACATGCCGACGACCACCCTGGGCTTGGTAGCTGCCATGTTGCGCTTTCGATCCGTATCGATGCGGCCGCCCGGCGGGACGTGAACGCCCCGGGTCTTGCGGGAGCCGGCGGTCCTGTTCTTGTTCAGTCGACCCGCGTGTCGCCGCCTTCACGTCGGGTAAGGCGGTCCTTGATCGACTGCCATAAAGATGTCTTTTCCTCCTGGTGCTCGTCGTATTCGGTCGAGTTGTCCACGTAGGACGAAAAGAAGAAGGGAATGTCCTTCCATTCCGATTTCAAGTCGATGAATATGCGGCGGACATGCTGTTCGAAATCCTGTTTCGAAACCCCTCGGAAGAGGGAAGCAACCCGGACTTCGTTGTTTACATAAATTCCTGCGGCGCTTCCGCCGATGGCGTCCACCCGGGGAAGATGACTGGCGGCAAGCTGGAGGGAGTGCTTGATGCCGTCGATATGGTACTGGGGGTCCTTTTCAAAATAGGGGTCCCAACGAATTTCTTCGGAGAACACCACTTCGCCGTCGATCAGGGCCGCACACTTCCGGTCGCTGCCGCCCAGATCAAAACCGATACGGCATCCGTCCAGATGCCCGCCGAGGGTGACAGAAGGATCCCTGGCCTCCGGGAGTGCATCATAGTGTACATGTTCAATGACCAGGGGGTCGGGGAACATTTTTCCGCCGAAGATGTCCGCATCAAAACTCCGCGCCCCGTCTGGGCTGTAGATACGGGCGATCTCCCGGACGAGTTCCGGGTCACTGCTGATGAAAATTTTTGATCCGCCCTTTTGCCACAGGAGAAATTTCAGCAGCCGTTCGGTATAGGTCCGGTTTAATTCCCGGTTGGTGTCGGTGTGAGGCAGCAGCTGGCCTGCATGGCGGTAGCAGGTTCCATCCGGCCGCAGCAGGGCGATGTCCAGGGCCTGGGGCTCGGACGATGAACGCACCCAATCTTGAAATGCTCTGTTCCATAGCGCCGCAGGGGAAAATCCTGGATCCAGCACGGGGAAGCAGTGTGGAGTTTTTGGG